>CAINXK010000118.1 GCA_903854805.1 uncultured Anaerolineae bacterium | reverse complement strand
TTTTAAAACTCCAATTGACGTGTTAGTAAGATGGTGATAAAATCCGTGTTCGCAAGTCTGGGCGCGTAGCTCAATGGCAGAGCAGCGGCCTTTTAAGCCGTTTGTTGAGAGTTCGAGCCTCTCCGCGCTCACAAAAACAGCCACCTTTTTTGGTGGCTGTTTTTGATTTAAGTTTCGAGTTTGTTTTATTGAAAAAGCGCGATCAAGGATTACCCTGAACAATAGGATCGGGTAAGCAGGATTGGGTCTTGTTACCTTGCAATTCTTGGTGGTTATTTTTGCGCTGTTGTTGCGCAAAAATAACCACAAAAACAAACGTTCATGCTGTTAATAATCGGAATTTGCGTAAACATTAGTCAGGCTAAGATTAGCTGTTTTGTAGCTGCCCAGTATCGCACAGACTGAGCAAAGGGCAGCTTGCGCACACTGGTTTGCGTGCATGGCATATCTCGCGCCCTAACCGGATGATGTTAAGGTGGGCTGCGTAATAGGTCTCTGGTGGGAATAGGGCTTCCAGATACGGGTGGGCATCTTCTACTGAGATTTTTTCTGGGCGTAGGCCTATTCTTCCGGATACACGATAGATATGCGTATCAACTGGAAAGGCTGGGCGACCCAGTGAAAAACACAAAACAATGGCGGCGGTTTTCGGGCCAACACCGTTGAATTTCATTAACCAGGCCCGGGCTTCTTCGAGGGCTAGATCGTTTAAAAATGATAAATCCAGGCTGCCGCGCTCGACCGTTATCTGGTTCAGTACCTGCTGTATGCGGGGTCCCTTCTGGTTGGCCAGCCCCGCCACCCGGATGCACTCCAATACACTGCTGGTGGGTGCATCGCGGACTGTTTCCCAGCTTGGGAACATGGCAATGAGGGCATTAAAGGCTTTATCGCGGTTGATGTCATTGGTATTTTGTGACAGAATAGTAGAGACCAGCTCATCGACCGCTGGCAGAGGGTTACGCCAAATAGGTTCGCCGTAAAAAGCCAATAATTTGTGGTGAACATCCAGCGCACGCTGTGATTGAATCATCGTATTGGAAGACATAATCGGTTGTTGTCAGCGCAGAGGCACAGGCCTATGGCCTGTGCCTCAAAGCGATGATCTATTTTGCCCACGCTAATTCAAACACGGGGCGGCTGGCGCCGACCTTAAGCTTACGGTAATTTTCCAACTGGATCGAAGGCCCAAAAGCAGCCAATTGTGCCAGTTGTTCAGCATTCAGCGCACCAAGCGACTGCAGGATCGCCAGTGTCACGCCATGACGAGCCCGATCTGAAGCATCGCCATCGCTGATTTTGATGGCGATGCCAATGCCCGGTGAATCCGGACCGAGTGCGCCGGGCAGCAGCCCAACACTCTGGAATCCTTCTGCGCCACCCTTGACCAGGATGCGCCCATTCCCTGCTTGCATCAATGCAGTATCAAAACGCCCTGGTCCACCGACCATGTCCGGATTTGCCATCATTGCCGAACTAATCGTCTGGCAAGCTGCGGCGCGTTCGGGCGACTGTTCAAATGGGTCGCATACACGCGCGTAACCGAACGCGGCATTATAGAGTGGTACGGCAAAGTTTGGTGCCGAGCAGCCGTCAATCCCAAGTTCAACTTCATCTGTTGTCAGACCGCACATCTCTGAGAAAGCCAGCAAAATGCTTTCCTGCACTGGGTGATGGAAGTCAACATAATTCTCGAGTGGGGCGCCGCGCAGACTGGCGTGCGCCAGCATACCCGTGTGTTTGCCCGAGCAGTTGTGACGGTAGGCTGTGGGCAGCTCGCCGCGTACTTTCATTGCGTCCGCACTGGCTTCGTGAACGGGATAATGCACCCCGCACATCAGATCATTAACGTTGACGCCAATTTTGGCCTGCATACCTTTGACAGTTTCAACATGTTCGTCTGTGCCAGAATGTGATGAACACATTAAAGCGATTTCACGGGGAGTCAGGCTAAACTTTTCATGACCACCGCGTTCGATAAAAGGCAGAGCCTGGAAGGGTTTGGCGCTTGAACGTAAAAAAGTAACCAGCTGTGGGTCTCCCAGCGACGCCAGCAGATGACCGTGTGAATCTACAACGGCGGCGGCTCCAAAGTGGATACATTCTACAATCCGGCCGCGGGTTAATTCGAAAACGGGCTGATATTGATTGACCACTTTACTCCTCGCTCTCATCTACGATTCCGCTTGAGCGATAGTGGCGGACATAGTAATGCCGCAAACCATGGGCAAGCCTTTGAAAAAATTGCCTTTGCCGTTCAGCCGGGGTCTTCATAGATGCTAATAACGGCTGGATCAGGTTTTCGATGGCGTCTGCGCCGGCTTGTTTTTGGGCGAGTGCCTCGAGTTGCGCGTGAATTCCGCTAATTTGTTCGCGTTGGGCTTGCACATCACCGTAGGACATGATGCCACCCCGTCCGCTGATGATTGTGAAATCCTTATACCCAGCCAGTAAGTGATCGAGTGATTTGATCCACTCGGAAAGGTTGGCGCTTGCGATGAAAGGAGGTTGATTTTTAACCACCATGTCACCGACTAAAACGATCTTTGCTTCTGGCATGACCACCCAGATGGCGCCGGCTGTTGGGCCGGGGTGGTGTTCCAGTACCACAGAGAAATTACTCCATTGGATCGCGAGCCGGGATGTAAAAGAGATTTCAGGTGGTGCCCAGCGTATGCTGCCGAGCCCAACCACAGATTCCCAATCTGCTCCGGTTTCTTCACCCTGGGCTTTAAAAGTGTTGGGCCGGTTTCGGAAAGTTTCAGCGGTTCTTTCATGTGCAACGATGGTACATTCCATGGCGCGTGCGCCCAGGGTGCGGTCGGGGTGTCCATCGATATTGATTAACAAACGTTCTACGCCGCTGTTTAAATTCAGAAGGGCAGCACGCCATGAGCGTGTATCCTCCGGAGCTGGCGGTGCATCAATCTGGATAAGTCCGTGCGGTAGGGCGATCACCCCCAGTGTTACGCCGGGGTACTGTTCTTCAATATATACCTGGTTAGCAATTGCCTGCATGCATACTCCTTGTTAAATAATTCTGGAAAATCTTCGGAACCTACGGTTTATCTTTCATGACCGGTAATGTAAAAAAGAATTTTGAGCCACTGTCAGGCGCAGGTTCCACCCAAATTTTGCCCATGTGCCCCTGAACTGCCAGCTTGCAAAAAGCCAGCCCTACACCCAGTCCGCGGGTGCCATTTTTGTTCTTAAGGCGGATAAATTTGTCGAAAATATGTTCTTTTTCCCCTTCTGGAATGCCCGGACCATTGTCTTGCACGTAAATGAGAATGAAGTCATCATTCTTTTCCGCGCCGATTTGAATTAATCCATTGGTTGGCGTGTATTTCGCGGCATTTTCCAAAAGATTGATCAGCACGCGCCGGATCATATCCATATCCACGTAGACCTGAGGTAGACCGGATACCACATTCGATAAGATGGTCTGTTCGCGCCCTTCAGTGGATGGTTTGACCGCTTCTATGCTGTAACTGATCAGCGCCGAAATATCCGCAGTTTGACGTTCTCCAATGGTCTGGTTATGTTCCAGCCGGTTTATATCCAGCAATGAACTGACCATGCGTTCGATACGGTTGATGGAATGGTGCGCAATTCTCAGAATCGGTTGCGCTGAGTCTCTTTCTGAAGTAGGAATAATGTCATCCAGCATTTCCACGCTTGAAAGTAGGTTGGCAAGCGGTGAACGCAGGTCATGGTAAATCATTGCCGTCAGGTCTTCGCGCAGGGTATCCAGATCTTTTCGTTCAGTGATATCACGCAAGATCCACTGGATCGATTCCGCATCGTCGAAGACCACCTTGCGAGCATAGACCTGTACTGGGTGTGTTTTGCCGAAACTATCAACCAGGGTTGATTCGTAAGTGGCGGTCGCATTCCCAATATATTCAAACTGCTGTCCGGTTTTTTCGTAGCTGACCTCGTGTATCTGGTCGATTTGCAACGTATGCAGGGCTGCGGGTTCAAGCCCTGAAAAAACAACAGCTTTTTTGTTGACTTCCAGAATTTTCCCGTTTAAATCGGTAATAATTATGGGGTCGATACTGTCTTCAAATAAGTCACGATAGCGCTTGCGGGCCAGGTCCAGGCTTTCAAATAGCTGCGCATTCTGTATGGTTGTTCCAGCCAGCGCACCTAGACCGGTTAATACCAGCAGGGCATCCGGGTCAAAAGATTTTGCAATCGGGTTGATGGCTTCCAGTACGCCGATGACTTTGTCCTGTACAGAAATCGGGACACAGGCAAACCCGCGCACTCTGATCCCCTCTATTTTTTCTGCATCTGAAAGCAGTGGTTGGGTATCAGATGCGGTCGAAGGGATGATAACCCCGCGTCCATGGCGGGCCACCATTCCGGCGATTCCTTCGCTTAGTTTTATGCGCCTACCGATCAGGTTAGAGCCGCTTTCGCTGGCTGCGCGAAATACCAATTCCTGACCATCTACCATTGCCAGGGCGGTAATTTCAACCTGTAGTGTCTGTTTCGTCTGCGCCATGATGTTTTCAAACAAATCATCAATGCGGACAGATGAATTTAAGTAAGCGGCACCTTCTGCCAGGGCAGTCATCACGCGCGCCTGGCGCTGGCTTTCAGAGAACAGTCGTGCATTTAGCACAGCAATGCCCGCCTGGTCGGCAATGGCTTGCATCAATTCCAAATGTTCATCAGTATACGCGCCAGGGCTCGGGTGAACCAAGGTGAGTACGCCCACCAGTTTTTCGCGAGCCATCAAGGGTACGCAGATCGCTGATTTTGCACCGGAATGTTCAACTTTATCATCCTCGCGGTGCAGCCAGCGTGTGTCCTGGCTCGTGTCTGGGACCAAAACCGCCTGGTGGCTGCGCACAACCCATCCCGCCAGGCCTCGGTCAACTGTCTCTTTAAGATGCAGGGTGGTACTGTCGCGTACCTGGTTGCCATACACAAAAGCTGAGTCGACGGCTTGTCCGTTGTCATCCATCACCACCACGCTGCCACGCTCCCCGCCCACATTATGTATGGCCGAGAATAGTACGCGCGTCAACACAGTTCTAAGCTCAAGAGCAGTGGCGAACTCGCGGCTGACTTTATATAACAATTCCAAGACTGCACGTTGGTTTTCGAGCATCGAACCTCTTACACGATCATGTAGCAGCGGATCGGCGAAGCGTCCCGCCTCCTTTCCGTTGCTACTGTAGGTATTTTAATCCTGAACCTGTGTTGAACAGTATTACACGTTCTTGTTTATCAATCCAACCATTTGCCAGTAATTTTTTTATGGCTGCCAGGCTGGCAGCTCCTTCAGGAGCTGCGAAAATCCCTTCGCAAGCCGCTATTTCCTTTTGGCAGGCTAGAATTTCGGTATCAGATACTGTTAGTGCTGTTCCCATGCTGGCGCGAATTGCGCGCAAGATCATCCGGTCGGCAAATACGCCCGGAACTCTCAGACCGGATGCAATGGTTTCAGCGCCTTCCCAAAACACGCAGCGCTCGCTATTTTCGTTAAATGCGCGCACAATGGGTGCACAGCCATCAGCCTGGACGCTGACCATGCGCGGCCGCTTTGCGCCAATAAAACCCATTTGTTCCAATTCGGCGAAAGCTTTCCACATACCCACCAGCCCGGTTCCTCCACCGGTTGGATAAATGATCACATCCGGCAGATTCCAGCCAAAAGCTTCGGCCAATTCAAGACCCATGGTTTTCTTGCCTTCGCATCGGTAAGGTTCCTTGAATGTCGAAATATCGAACCAATCGTTTTGTTTGGCAGCCTCGCTTGCCAGTTTGGCTGCGTCAGAAATAAGACCGTCAACCAGTACTAATTCTGCGCCAGCAATCTTGACTTCAATCTGGTTGGCTATTGGTGCATCTTTTGGCATGAAAACATGTGCCTGTGCCCTTGCCCGGGCTGCATAGGCAGCCAGGGCGCCGCCAGCATTACCCGCAGTTGGGATAACGAACCCGCGCACGCCTAATTCCATCGCACGCGCTACAGCTACAACCAGTCCTCGTGCCTTAAACGAACCGGTTGGGTTGTTGGATTCATCCTTGATGTAAAGTTCGTTCATTCCCAGGGATTTACCCAGGTTAGTGGCTGGTAATAGGGGTGTATCGGCTTCGCCAAGCGTCAGGCGCTGGGCCTGAGCGCGGACTGGTAGTATTTCGCCCCAGCGCCAGATACCTCTGGAACGCGCCTGCAAAGCCTCACGGGTAAGCGTTTTTTTGGCGATATTGAGGTCATAACAGGCGATTAGCGGACTGCGGCAATCCTGACAGTAGGTTTGCACTTCATCTGCGTTGAAAATTTTATGACACTCAGGACATTTTAGATGTGTCAGGGCACTTTCAGCATAATCCATACATTAAAGTATAGCACACCTGGCTGTTTCTCCAGGATATGAATTCAATGCGTGTATTAATCAGTATTAATACATACGGTCAAAAATAATCAACTGGCTAACAAGACAGGGGACACAACTGGTGTGTCCCCTGTCTTGTTAATTGAAACCGAGCTTGTACCCTACTTAGATTGCAAACAGGGGCGAACTGAGCGATGTGCTATTGGCTTGCTGGCCTTGTTTGTATGCGTTCAAGCCAGCCTGTATCTGGTTGGTAGTAACAGCGGCCTGGTTTTGGGTCTCACTGGTTGTTTGCTTCAATGAAAAAAGAAGCTCTTCCTGGTAAGAGACGGTACCATCCTGGTTCGCATCGCGTTTATCATAAATCTTATCCAAGCTTAAACTGCTGGTACCGTTGGTACTGCTGCTGCTCACGCTAGTTTCAACTGGTTTTGCTACTCCGCCAACTTTGGCCGGAGGTGCAACTCCTGTATTTTGCGTGGCAACCTGGCTTTCCGTACCACTGGTAGTAGAAGTGCTCGCTGCGGTGGTAGTGGCTGATCGTGACCGGGCCATAGTACTCAGATCAACTGACGTTGAATTACCGATTGCTTGTATGCCCATAATGCCTCCTTTCAAAGCCCAAAATCTGGGTCCAAAAACGTAAGACGATCCTTGTTCTGTTATCGACTGAGAGTGCTTAAACTTGAGGGCAGATATGCCCAATATTGAAATTGTTTTTTTAGCGTTCAGCGCAAGTGTCTTTGTTTCGATTGGTAAGAGACAAAACACAAAATTGATCTGATCTGGCGTAAAATAACGTGAGGACGGAGAACAGTCAAGCTGGGTTGGATTTTGCTCGATTACGGTCTTGGTGTTGATTTGCCCCACAAAAAATATTTTCATACCGGTTTAATGGAAATTTCCGTAGCTGTTGACGTTAAAATATAATCAGGAGAACCAGCATGCCCCTCGATATTCCCCGAATTCAAGCCCTGTGTTTTGATGTCGATGGCACATTAAATGATACAGACGACCTGTTCATTGAACAGGCAGCCCCATTTTTTAAAGCGCTGCGATTTTTACTGCCCGGGCAAGATTATCAGCGTGCTGCGCGCCGCTTTGTGATGTGGGCGGAAGCGCCCGGGAATTTTTTGATCGGCATGCCGGATAAGTTTGGGTTTGATGTTGAATTGGCAAAATTGTCCAGTTGGCTGAGCCAGAAACGCAAGGCCAGGATTAAGCACTTTCGCCCAATCGTTGGCGTGCAGGAAATGCTGGCGCAACTGCACCAGCGCTACCCGTTATCTGTGGTAAGTGCGCGAGATGAGGCTACAACTCGAGAATTTTTATCCCAAGTCGGAATTGAACAATATTTCAGCTGTGTGGCTGGGGCGCTGACTGTCAAACATACAAAGCCTTACCCTGACCCCATCTATTGGGCGGCTGAGCGCATGGGCGTACAGTCCGTAAACTGCCTGATGATCGGAGATACCACTGTGGATATTCGCGCAGGCAAGGCAGCTGGGGCTCAAACTGTGGGAGTGTTGTGCGGTTTTGGTGAAGAGTCTGAACTTCGTGGCCTGGGAGCGGATGAGATTTTAAAAACCACCCCCAGGCTGGCAGATTTACTTTTGAAGTAGTTTACTGCGTCTGCGCTGTCTGGGGTACTTTAACTGTGCGCATTGCGATGACCCACAACACTGCCAGCAGCAGGCCACCGAGCAGGAATGGCACTGGCGCGCCAAACCATTGAAACAAGGACCCAAAGAAAAGCGGGGTAATCGCATTGGCAGCACTGTAAAAGCCAGAAGAAACTCCTAGAATACCTCCTACTTCGTCTTTGCCAGCTGACTTAGTGATCAGGCTGTTAATGGCTGGGTGTAGCACACCGCCACCCAGCGCAGCCGGGAATGACGCGATCAGCACCCAGATGATGCCGAGCCAGCCTTTGCTGGATTCAGCCGGCAAAGCAACGTTGATGATCTGCGTGGAGGCCCTTCCCTGCATTTCAGCGGTAATTTTGGCCTGGTTGTACCAGGGTACGGGAATTTGGGGGGTGAGAGCCGTAAGAATTAACCCAATAGCCAGAGTCGATAAACCCAGCATGACCAGCCAGCGGTCCCCATATTTTTTGCTCCAGGGCCCAATGAAGCCGCCCTGGATGGCCACAATAAACAACCCGGCCAGGACAAATAATCCAGATGTATCCCGCGCACCCATACCAAGGCGGTTGAGCGCAAACAGCGAGAACATTTGCTCATAACCGCCAAAGGCCAATTGTTGGGCGAACATGAGAACCAATAAAACTCCGATGGTTGGACGGTTCAGTGATTGAGCCATGGCTTGGAATGAAAATGGAGATTTGCCGCCCAGTCTGTTTTTTTGCGGATTGCGCGTTTCTGGCAGCCAGAAGGTGGTCAGTAATAAGGATGCAAGTGAGAAAAATGCAGCCGTGAACGCTACTGCCTGGTAGTTATCATGAGATGCAATCAATACAGCAAAGGCGATGATCGGGCCCAGGATAAAGCCCATCCCAAAAGCAGCTCCAATTAAGCCCAGACCCTGGGTACGGGTTTCATCCGTGGTCAAGTCGGTGATCACGGCTTGTGCGGTGGATATGTTTGCCCCTGATAGTCCGTCGATGACGCGAGAAAGAAACAGAAGTGGCAGCACGTTGGCAAACCCGAGCAGAATGAACCCAAGAAAGGTGCCAATCTGGCTGACGATCAGGATTGGACGGCGTCCGAAGCGATCTGAAAGACGCCCGAGGACTGGTGCTCCGATAAATTGCATAAATGGATAAGTGGAACCCAACAGCCCAATCACAAGTGCGTTCGCGCCGAAGCGGGCTGCGTAAAGCGGCATGAGCGGGATGATGATCGATAGGCCCAGCAGGTCAACTAGAATGATAACCAGAACGGGCATAATTTTCTTGAAATCGAGCTTTTCAGCGGTATGCGTAACTTCATCAGCAGTGGTCATGTTTTTTCCGAAGTACCTGAAATTATTCTAGAATAAACCGATAATGTGCCACCAGCGCCCCCAACCTCCTAGAGGGCTGATGCCAATGAAAACAAGCAGCAGTGAAATTATCACAATGATCAGTGTGTTGCGCGTGCGCAAGGAGTCATCTTTGTTTTTCCACATGGCAGGAAGATGGGCAACAATTACTGCCAGAATCATCGCGAAGGCATGCTCCATACGGTAGGATGGGAACCCGGATTTACTGAGGCCATCCTGTACAAGGAATAATAAGCCTAACAGCAGTTGTGTGTCCATTAGTCCGCCAAAAGCGCTTGTAAGCCCAGCCGCGCTTTTATCAAAGGGCTGTTTTTTTACCAGCCCAATAATAAGACGAATTATCAGGGCCAGCGCCACCAAGGTTACCAGCCAGCGGACGATGGAATGGATTGTAAGTAGAATTAACATGAATACTCCTTTTGTAGGGTCAGCTAGTGCGGCAAAACAGGGCATTCCCGCAGCTTTCTGGAATCAATATGGTATGTGTTATATACATCAGGTTCGCCAACCCCCCGAGTCTACCAGTTTTTCCGCTCTATTTCCCAGTTAGTTACCTGATCGAATAGGGCTTTCAGTGCACGTAGATCTGTCACAGGTACGGAGAGTTTTTTTGTTTGGGTTTTGCTGTACTGAAAAATCCGGCTTCCTGCAAAGCTGGTACTGGCTTTGTTGCGGAATTCTTCCTGTACCAGATAGCCAGCCAGCCAGATTTCCAACCCGTAAACCCAAATATTATCCCATTCGTGTGGCTGAATAATGGTAATATCGCTTTTGTTGGGGCTTTGAATTCCCACGCGCGCGTTTGGAAGGCGTTCTGTATGCATATAAGCCAGGCTGTAATAGTTGTTTTTCGCAAAAGCACGCTTCAGCGGTTGTAGTGAAAGGGTTTCTGTAATAAAGTTTCTATCAATGTCCAGCCCGCCAATTTCGATGTTGAGCTGTGATCCACTCTCACTCTTGAGTCCCAGCTTTCCGAGTGGAGCCCAGATTTGCGGATGCGCCCAGCCAGCTGGCAGTGGGTGTACAAGATAAACCGGTTGGTTAGCATTGATTGCTTTGCTGATGTCTTCTGGAGAATTTGTTGTCAAGCCAAATAAAAAAGTGAAAATCTGCAGGTCTTTCCCTGACAGGTTAGTGGAAAGCTGTTCTTCGGGTATCGTCGCCGGGGCTTTCAATAGCATGGCCGGATTGCCGCGCATGTTCGTGATTTGGCTGCGTTTGGTTGTCAGATAAGTGTGAATATTACAGCGGCGACCGCCTAACAAGACGTCGTAGTGGTCTGGTTCGCTAAACGGCATTGTTCCTTTTATCGCAAATGGAATGCCGCTCGAGCTCAGATAGCGCCGAAAAGCCAGTTCGACGGCTACACTGCCTACTATGTTGCGCAGGCGAGCGTATACCGATCCCCCAGAATGGTCATAGTTCTGCCCCAGCGAGCGGGTGGCAAAATGAATACCACCTTCGGTCAGGTCTGGTGTGAAGGGTAGCTTGATAAGATCAGAGACAGAGATCATAGCGGTTGGTGAATGGCGGCCCTAATTGGCGAAGCGATATGGCGCCCAGAACAATATTGCGAGGTCTGAAGTCGCCTATCTGGGGCCCATCTGAATTTAATCTTTTCGAAATTGTAGGCAGTAATGATGAAAGGTATTGCTGACCCAGGCGCTCCCCAAACCAAATGGTGCCAGCGGTTGGTTATCCTGCAACCAGATTTTTTCATCCTTAAGTGTATAAACTTTGCCAAGCTCACGCGCAAGGTCCCATGCCAGTGGGTAAATTTTGCCGCCCTTCTTGACATTTTTGACGATGATCGTCAGGTAGGCCTTTTCGCGCAGTAGAGGTTTTAGCCCGGCGTAGATAGTTACCAGTCGCTCCAGAAATTGGTCATAGTCATGTAAATTGCCCACGTCGTTGGGGTCATCGGAATAGACCACATCCAGCTGGTTTGATTCGCGCCGTTTTTTTTGATTCTCCGCGCCTTTGGAGTGCAGCATATCCCAATAAGGTGGCGAAGTAAGCATATATGCCACAACCGGGAGTCCGTACTCTCCGGCTTTGAATGCGTCCCCCTCAATTACCTCGGCGGTCAGGTCATCTGTGTTGTTACCGATCCCGAGCGTGGTTTTCTCTTCCGCGATCACTTGTTTGGCAATCTGCGCATACCCGGGGTTTAGTTCGATTCCAA
This sequence comes from uncultured Anaerolineae bacterium, assembly GCA_903854805.1. The sequence goes on along the minus strand of CAINXK010000118.1, from coordinate 13,575 downwards.
ACGAGTTTCTACCACAGCGTAGTGCTGCCACCAGGGTGGAACCCGTCCCAGCCATAGGGTCGAGTACACATTCGCCCCGTTTGGTGAAAAACTCAATAAATTCCTGAGCCATCGTTTCCGGAAATTTGGCAGGGTGACGAAGTACCCCTTTTTTCCTGGGTGGTGGATTGTGAATGAACCAAGATTTTTGAAATTTCAACCAGGTTTTGGGTTCCAGATCGTTTAGTTTATTAGCCATATCTACGAGTTTATCAGGCGATGCGCGAACACGCAACAGTTATTGATCAAGGTGTGGGTCTTGGTGTACGCGTTGGTGTACGAGTTCTTGTCGGTGTGGCCGTGGGGGTGGGTGATGCATAATCGACAGAATGTACTGTCAACTTGGAGAAGCTGATGTTGAGCCCATCCGGGCTGCTTGCGTTGGCAAAGACCCCCAGGCTGCCGCTCTTGAAAACAGGATTAAACACCGTGAACTGGTAATGATCATTTAAAAAAAAGCGCATTTCTGTGCCGGCGACCCAGACGCCCATCTTGACCAATCCGGGTGCGCCAGATGGTGCATCTCCGCTGGGAACCCATTCCTGCAGTGGGATCGTAGTCCCGTCCCGAACCAATTCCACGCGTGCTTTACCCGTGCAATTAAGCAGAAAACGGTAGGCATAGGTACCGCTGGCTGCATGGAACAAAATACCGTAAACATCCGGCCCAAAACAGCGGTTGATCGAGACAGTCATTTCAGACTGGAAATTGGTGAGTAAAAGGTCGTTGTTCAAGCTGAATAATGTCGCCGGCGACAAGTTGATGGCAAGGGTGAGCCGGTTACGATCAAGGATGATATTGTTGCCTTCGCTGGCTTGTGATTTGGAGAAAGACCATGTTTTCAGGTCGTTAAAGTCATCCTTATACAGCTGTGGCCCAAGGCCGGGGAGCAGTTGCGGAGTGGCACTGGGTACAAACGTGGGCGCAGGTGTCCATGTGGTGGTGGCCGGGAACCAGACGATTGTTGCAGTATCGGCAGCTGTTCCTGCTGCTGCCGGCTGGCCGGCGGTCAGTTCGTCTACACTGCCCAGTGGAGTGGTACTGCTCGGGCTGGCGCAGCCTGATAAAATCAGGGTTATTCCCAGCAGTAGAAAGGTCAATTTACGCATAATCCCTTTGAGTATTTGGCTCGTAGTACAACTACTAACCAAACTGATGATAAATGTAACGAGTTTTCCGAGACGTAGTATTGTAAAATCATATTGCCGTTTCAGCAACGAGCATTTTATTCTAGCATGAGGAGAGTGTAGATGAGCGAAAAAGCCGTGTTGGTCACCGGCGCTTGTGGTGAGATTGGCCAGGCTCTAATTCAAAACCTGTCAGCGCGTGGTGGTTTTCGTATTGTAACTGCCGATCTTGCGCCTTTGCCGGATGCCATACGGAGCCTGGTAGCTGAACATCTACAGGGGGATTTGGTAAACCGGATAAAACAATTTTATGATTATGATTTTGATATTATCTACCACCTGGCGGCGTCGCTCTCTTCGAAAGCAGAAGTAGCCACCGAAGAAGCCCACCGCATCAACGTGGAAGGTACGATGCAGCTGTTGATGATGGCAGCTTATCGTTCAGAGAAATACAAGCAGGAAATCAAATTCCTGTTTCCCAGTTCGATTGCTGCTTATGGATTTCCCACACTGGCAGCCAAACAGGCCGCCGGGGTTGTGAAAGAAGACGAATACAACGCACCGCATACTATGTACGGCTGTAATAAGCTTTATTGTGAAAAATTAGGCATGTATTACAGTCGCTATTTTGGCCAACGTCATCTTGATGAGAAACCCCCGGTGATGCTTGATTTTCGAGCAATTCGTTTCCCAGGCCTGATCAGCGCCTTCACACTTCCGAGCGGTGGGACCAGTGACTACGGTCCTGAGATGCTGCACTCAGCTGCACAGGGGAAGCCCTATACTTGTTTCGTACGTGAAGATACAAAGATATCCTTCATGGCCATGCCTGATGCGATCAAGTCGCTGATGGATTTGACCGAAGCTCCACGTGAAAGCCTGAGCAATGTGGTTTATAACATCAGTGCTTTCAGTCTGACGGCCGGAGAGTTTCGGAAACGAGCTCTGGCAGCTTTTCCTGGCACCCAGATTCGTTTCGATCCAAATCCGCGCAGACAAGGCATTGTCGATTCTTGGCCCGAAGATCTAGACGACAGCCTGGCTCGTGCCGAATGGGGCTGGAAACCGGATTACGACGCCGACCGATTCTTTGATGAGTATTTTTTACCTGAAATCCGCAAACGCTATTCCCACAAGCCTAGCCTGAGAACCAGGGAGTAGTTTGGCAATCCTTGTTTTCGCGGGTATCAATTTTATATTGTGAATCGCGGGGAAGAGCTTGGTCTTATTGGAAAAAATGGAATAAATAATAGAAACCTGATGCCAGGTATTCTGGTTATCAGGTTTCTATTATGGTACTGGGGTGTAAGAATGATGGTGCATACAATATAGATAACACCTGGATAAAAAGCGCTTTAATTTTCGGGGTTTGGTTATTTTTGGTGCCCATAACAGCTGAGTAAGATAATAAAAAATACGGCTCTTAACCTGGCAATGCAGAATTCGTATTTTTTTCCGTTCTTTCGGATAATATTTTCAGTAGAACCAGGTCGCTTATCCCGCCCTGTTTTTGAAATCGGGTTTTCCAGCGGGTGGAATTTTAGCGAAAGCACTGTCTGTTCAGACTCCACTAGAATCGTTTTCTGGCTTTTTGATGGCAGTTCTTTCGGCCAGCTTGTACATATCCAGTCGCTAAATGCCAGAACATTACAGCTCATTGACTAACTTCATGCTCAGCTTGCCGGCAGCTAATTGTTTTTAGAAATCGATTTAATAAAAGACAAGCCGTGCAAGTTTGTATATCTGCTCAGCTTGTCTTTGTCATGGTAAATCTAATTTCTCAAAACCAGTTAGGGCGCGCTTACAATTTGCTCTCGCTCTGGTCCGACACTTACCAGTCTGACCGGGACGCCGGACAACCGGGCGATCGCAGCCAGGTAGCCTTTGGCCCCTTCGGGTAAATCGTCCCATCTACGGATGCCGCTGACATCTTCCGACCAGCCGGTATATTCCTCATAAATCGGTTCATAGCCATCCAGATGTGATGGCCCGAAAGGCAAATCTTTGAGAATCTCAGACCCTTGCTGGTATGCAATACACAGCTTGATGTTCTCAAAACCCGAAAGAATATCTAGCTTGGTGATGACCAGTTCGGTTAGGCCGTTGATGCGCACGGCGTAACGCAGCAGCACACCATCCAGCCAACCGACGCGCCGTGCTCGACCAGTCGTTGTTCCGTATTCGTCCCAGGGGTTTGCGCCTGTTCCGCGTAAGCGCAGAGCCAGATCATCAAAGACTTCAGTGGGGAATGGTCCCGAGCCAACCCGTGTTTGGAATGATTTGCACACGCCAGTCACTTCAGCGCCGTTTGCAGCTGTTATCCCAATCCCCAAACCCGTAAAGACGCCGGAGGCAACTGTCGATGAAGATGTAACGAATGGATAGGTGCCGTGATCAATATCCAGCAAGGTTCCCTGGGCGCCTTCGGCTAAAATCCGCTGTTTGGCATCAAGCGCGCTGCCAAGTTCCATCGAAATATCGCCGACATAGGGGAGCATGGCTTCACGATATTTTTGAAAATCTGAGATAATCGTCACCGGGTCGATTCTTGGCGCGCCCAGCATGTTTAACTGTTGATTCGCCTCATCGATCCGGATGTTTAACTGTTCGCTAAAATTGGATCCTAATAGATCCGCTACGCGCAGTCCGCGGCGGCTGGCTTTGTCAGTGTAAGCCGGACCGATCCCACGTCCCGTGGTGCCGATATTTTCCTTGCCGCGTGCCACTTCCAGGGCCTTGTCAAGCGCCTGGTGTGCGGGCGTTATCAAGTGGGCTGCATGTGAAATTCGTAAACGCCTTGGGTTTACCTCAATACCTGCTTCGCGTAGCATGGCGATCTCAGCCAGTAAGGAACTGGGGTTGATCACCATACTGTTTCCCAAAATTGCCACGGGTCTGGAGTGGATGATGCCACATGGGATCAGGTGAAGCTTAAATAATTTCTTTCCAACGGTGACAGAATGTCCGGCGTTATCTCCGCCATTGTAGCGGGCAACCACATCGGAATTACCTGCGAACCAATCAACAATGCGGCCTTTACCCTCATCACCCCATTGTGTGCCAACGATAATTTGAAGCGGCATAGATCCCTCCGGAATTAGTAATACTTGGATTATATGTCAGAAATAACTAGCATTGCAAAATTGTAAACCCAAACAGGCTGAAAACGAGAATGTATCCCAGTTTTTGGTCAGCTTAACAGTTTTGTCTTGTAACTGTCTACACAGGTGTGGTATCAATAATCAGATTAATAGATATTGCTGCGTGCTAATAGGGGAACACGCAGCAGAAGCCGGTTGGGACGGGCACTCTCCGCAACCGGCTTCTGATTATTAAGGATAGATTGCTGGTCAGTAAGCTGAAATTTCATATAACTCTAAACAACCTCTAGTAAAATTCTACCTAAATCTACATTGACGTGCATGGAATTAAAAGCTAAATTAGAAAGCCTTATTCAAACTATTCGATTGGACTATCAATGTTACGCAAACGTTTACAACTAGGCCTGATTCATGTCGCCGTGGCCATGACTCTCGTTCCGATCAACTCCACCCTGAACCGGGTAATGATCAAAGAATTGGGAATTGCGGCTACATTTGTTGCCATCCTGGCCTCTTTTCCATATTTATTTTCGCCTCTCCAGGTGGCCATTGGTTCGTATTCAGATCGTCACCCTATTTTTGGTTTTCGGCGCAGTCCGTATATATTGCTCGGCCTGCTCTTGTGTTTCGGCGGTTTGGTGTCTTCCCCTCAAATTGCTTTCATGATGACTGGCAATCCTGTGCTTGGGATTCTGGCGGCTGGGCTTGCTTTTGGTGCCTGGGGTATGGGCTATAACCTTTCGAGTGTTTCTTATCTTGCGCTGGCATCTGAATTGTCCGGCGAGAAAGAGCGTGGAAAAACCATTGCCACCATGTGGTTTATGATGATTGTTGGCATTATTTTTACTGCAGTGGCCATCAGTCGCATGCTTGATCATTATTCGCCTGAAGCATTGCAGCGCGCCTTCCTGTCTGTCGGATCCTTCGCACTGCTCTTTGGTCTGATCGGGCTGTTTCGTTTAGAAAAACGGTTGGATAGTCGCCAGGTGGAGCGCGCAGAAAATTACACTTTTACAGATATGGCTGCAATCATTCTCAAGAGTCGCCAGGCAACCCTCTTTTTCTGGTATCTGACATTGTTGTTGGCCGCAATTCTCGGGCAGGATGTCTTGCTCGAACCTTTTGCTGCTGAAACATTCGGGATGACAGTCCAGCAGACCACGCGGATTACATCTATTTGGGGCGGTGCTGTATTAGTGACAATTCTGGTTGCCGGGGCGCTGGAACGCTTCCTGCCTCGTAAGTGGGTGGCGCAAATTGGCAACCTGTTAGCCCTGGGTGGATTTCTTATTATCCTTGCCAGCGGAATATTTGCTTCGGTGTCTGTTTTTTGGGTTGGAGTGATTCTATTGGGCGCAGGTACTGGTCTTGCCACGGTAGCCAACCTTGCGCTGATGTTTGATTTGACCTTGCCTGGCTATATTGGCCTGTTTATCGGCGCCTGGGGTGTTTCTAATGCGCTTTCGCGATTGGTTGGGACGTTGATGGCGGGAGTTGTTCGAGATGGCGTCACTGCTTTGACTCATAACCTGATAGCTGGTTATCTGGTTGTCTTTGGCATTGAGGCATCCATGTTGGCTGTGGCTGTATTTATGCTTACCCGAATTGATGTCGAATCTTTCCACAAACAGGTGGAAGCACCATCAGTGTTGGAGCGTGTTGCGCTGGCAGATTAATAGCGCGAATAGCGGACAATAGCCAAGTCGGTTTGGGTTTTTCCCAGTAACTGGTTATTTTGCGCTATTTTACGCAAAAATCACTACAAAAAAGCATCATCTATGCCGTTTTTCGTAGAATTTTTCATAATCATTTTTTGATGTGAAATACAAAAAGGGTAGGGAATGGAAGATACTCGTCGGGAAAATTGGTTGGCGTTATCTGGTGTGGCCGGTATGCTTGGGGTGCACCCTTCCACGGTACGTTTGTGGTCGGATAAGGGCATTTTGCCTGTCCATCGCACATCTGGTGGTCACAGACGTTACCTGTCCAGCGAAATTGAGCTGTGGATGAAGACATCGGGTGATCGGAATGTGATGGAGCCATCCAGCGCCATGCACAGTGCCGTTGCAAAGATGCGCATGCAAATTGCTGAAGGGCGTCTGGAAGCCGAAATCTGGTATCAAAAATTAGATCAAAATGCTCGGGCACAGTATCGTTCGAGCGGTATGTTATTGGTTCAAGGATTGATGATTTTTCTTTCCAGTGATGATCCGAAAGTATCATCAGAGGCGTACTCGCTTGGTTATGACTATGCTTCACGCGCCCGACGTTATGGTTTAAATAGTGTGGATGCGACTTGCGCGTTTTTATTTTTCCGTAATTCTCTGCTGGAAGCGCTGGTAAATGCGTATGAAGATGCCCGCGTGCCGCCAGGTCTGGCTTGGGGCAAAATGCTCAACAAAATTAATACATTTACCGATCTGATCCTGGTAAATTTACTGCAAACTTATCAGACTTTTGAGGATTTACACGCATGAAACTCAGTCATTCACAGCGCTTTCAATCATCGATTATCACAAGAAAACTTGTGCCGGTTTTGCTTGTAATGATCTTGGTGGGTTTGTTGGGGGTTTTGGTGCTGACTGGCCTTGTGGTACTTGGATTTATGCCTGGGGCATGAGATCGGGTTGATTAAATACGAATGGAGCCTATATGAACTTTATTTCTATACTATCGACGTTGGTTACATTTATTTTTGCTTATAAGGTATTTCAGCGCTACCAGTTGAAAGGCGGAATGCACCAACTACTATGGGCATTTGGTTTACTGCTCTATGGTCTGGGAACCCTCAGCGAAGTGATCCTGGGATTTACATTTAATGCCATGGTCCTCAAATTGTGGTATCTGACCGGGGCGATGCTGACTGCTGCCTGGTTGGGGCAGGGTAGTATTCATCTTCTCATTCGCAAAGGCAAATGGGCGCTTTATCTAACTTACATCCTGGGTGGTGTATCTCTGTTGGCTCTGATCCTGGTGGCTATCGCACCGCTGACTGGCTCGCAGCTTAATTACAATGTAGCAGCCACGGCTTCAGAACAATACAAGACCATTCTCACTAGAAGTGGTTTGATAATTTTCCTGACTATTATTCTAAATATCTACGGTACTCTGGGGTTAGTGGGTGGGGCTGGTTACTCGGCTTTTCTTTTTTGGCGGAAAAAAGTCCTGGCCGGACGTATGTTTGGAAATTTGTTTATAGCCATAGGTGCACTCTCTCCAGCCATGGCCGGCACATTTGTGAAGGCCGGGCTTGTGGATGCGCTCTATATCAGTGAGTTTATTGGTGCGGTGCTGATGTTCATTGGCTTTTTGTGGTCCACTTCCGGAAAAGAATAAATCCCAGTTTTTTCATCAAAACATAAAATAGACCCGGCTTATGCTGGGTCTGTTTTATGTAGCTGCTGGGGCGGTGATAAAATAGTAGTATGAATTCTATCCTTGAAGCTCCCCTTGTTGGTGAAACGCGTCGAAACCATGCGCTTGAACATGCCACCATTCATATTTTAAGCGCCAGGTTCCCTGGTCGAGCCATGGCCGGACATTCCAACCCCACCGGCTTTTTCCTGATTGGCGATCTTCCCACCGAAGATGTGCGCGAAGCAGTCACTGAAGCGCTTACCCGCCTCCAGAATGGCGAATACAACCTTGCCATCCACGAGGGTTGTGGAACCAATTATGTTGTTACCGGGGGGCTGGCGGCTCTTTTTGCATTTGTAGGGATGAGTGGTACCAGGAATAATCGAGAACGTCTCGAACGGCTGCCTCTGGTGATGCTTCTTTCCATCCTGGCATTCATGCTTAGCCGTCCGCTTGGCCCGGCCTTGCAGATGCGCGTGACTACACAGCCAGACCCCGGTGGCATGCTGCTTGTGGATGTTTATTCGCTATCCAAGAATTTGCATCGCGTTGTAACAAAAAATTGAAGACCGAATTCTTGCGGGTAAAATATGCCTGATCACCACCTTCATATCTACTTAGGAACCGATGATTTGGCCATCCGTAAACAGGTGGCCAAATTTAGTTCTAAGTTCACCGACCCAACATCAGCAAGTATGAACACATCGCGTCTGGATGTGCTTTTTGTTAGCGAAAACGAGATTGCTAACATTGCCAATGCCATGCCGTTTCTGGCGGAAGAACGTCTGCTTGTATTGGAGAATGTTGGGAAGCATTTCAAGGACAAGGAAAAGGGCAAGACGCAAGAGTATCGTAAGATTTTTCTTACTTTCCTTGAAACTGTGCCGGCTTTCACTCGTATTGTCATTCTCGAGCCAGGAGAGATCAAGGAAAAAGAGATCCCTGGTCATTGGTTGGTAAAATGGGTGATGAAAAACCCCGAAATTGCGGAATATAAGGCTTTTATGCTCCCCGCTCAGCGGGAAATGCCCGCATGGATTGTTAAAGAAGCTAAAAACCAGGGCGGGGCGATTGAGTTACCGGCCGCGGTTCATCTGGCAGAAATGACAGGCGTAGATACACGTCAAGCCGCCCAGGAAATTACTAAATTGCTTACCTATGTTAATTATGCGCATACCATCGGTAAGGAGGATGTCGATGCAGTCAGCATCGTGACTGCCAGCGTGGATGTGTTTGATCTGGTGGATGCCCTCGGCACACAGAATGGCAAACAGGCACAAAAACTGTTTCACCGGCTGCTGGAAGACAAGGATGCCTTTGAGGTGTTTGGTATGGTGATCCGTCAGTTTCGGCTGTTGACGCTTGCTCGCGATATTATCGATGATGGCGGCCGGCTGCCAGATGTAGTTGATGAATTAGGCTTGCATCCGTATGTGGCTGAGAAGTGCTTCAACCAGGCCAGAAACTTTACCATGGATACCCTCAAAGGAATTTATCATCGTATTCTTGCGATGGATGAAGCTTCCAAAACTGGCGCGATGTCTTTGGAAGTGTCGCTGGATATTTTGATTGTTGAGCTATCCGGACAGTAGAGCTTGTAGATATTTATACTTCAACAAAATCCCCGCCAGATTCTACCCGGCGTTCGACCAGTTTGCGCTTGGAGTCGAATTTTAGCCCCACCTCGATCTGCTGATAACACAGATTTTTGCCGTCGCCCATCAGAACTTTGCGACAGTAAAAGGCATCACCGCTGCTTTCATACTCCACGCTCAAATCATTATCCACATCCACTCGGCCTTCGATGATTTCGCCGCAGCGTTTACATTTGACATCGAAAACGTAATATTCTTTCTGGCTGGAGCCAGATCTGCCGCCGAATAATTTTTTTAGAAAGTTCATTTATTATCATTCCTGGAAGATACATTTTCTGGGTGGCTGAGCAACTATTTCCTGCTTATCCTTTTAATACAGCTTCAATCGCGCTCAGTTCTTCGTTCGTAAAGGAAAGATTGTTCAAAGCTGCAAGGTTTTCGTCCAATTGACCGACACTGCTTGCTCCGATCAGGGCAGATGTAACCTGTGGCTTGCGTAGCACCCAGGCGATAGCCATTTGGGCAAGCTTTTGTCCACGTTTCTGGGCCAGCTCGTTCAGCTTTTGGATTTTTGCGAAATTGTGGCTAATATCATCGGGTGTTAGCCAGACACGTTCTGTTTTGGTGGCTCTCGCTCCAGCCGGGATGCCGTTCAGGTAGCGATCAGTTAACTGTCCTTGGGCCAATGGCGAAAAAACGATTGAGCCGATGCCTTCCTGTTCCAGCACATTTAGCAGGCCATTTTCTACCCAACGATCGAACATGTTATAGGAAGGCTGGTGGATCAAACATGGCGTGCCCATTTGTCGAAGAATCTGGGCAGCTTCCTGGGTTTGTTCGGGGGAATAAGATGAAATCCCAACGTAAAGGGCTTTTCCCTGCCGAACAGCTGAATCTAGCGCAGACATGGTTTCTTCCATGGGCGTTTCGGGGTCTGGCCGGTGACTGTAAAAAATATCCACATAATCCAGTCCCATACGTTTAAGGGATTGATCCAGGCTGGTAAGTAAATATTTTCGCGATCCCCATTCGCCATACGGCCCAGGCCACATATCGTATCCGGCTTTGGTTGAGATGATCAGTTCATCGCGGTATGGATGAAAATCTTTATTCATCAGCTGGCCAAAAGTCTCTTCCGCTGAGCCAGGAGGCGGACCGTAGTTGTTGGCAAGGTCAAAGTGTGTGACACCCATGTCAAAGGCGCGACGAGCAATCGCGCGACCGTTTTCAAACGAATCCAGACCCCCAAAGTTGTACCAGAACCCCAGTGAGATTAGCGGTAGCTTAAGCCCGCTGCGCCCACTGCGTTTATAGGTCATGTTGTTGTAACGAGTTTCTGATGCACTGTAAGGCATTTTATCTCCAGGATATGACAGGAAATGGAAAGATGAGCAATTACAAGTTTATGTTACCGCGAATAATGGATAACGGTCAAGCCGGGTTGGTTTTGTTCGATTGAGGCCTGGGTAGCTTTCCCCGCAAAAAAATATCTTCCATACCGTTTTCCAAAAAACCTTCCCGACCATTGCTCAGGTTATCTAATATATTGTAGTGATACCAAACTGCTGTTTTTGAATACCTGTAAGATTGTAATTCAAACTGAATTTCAGTGTGAATAATTCTCGCAATTCCCTGCCTGGAATAAAAACCTGCAGGGACATAGTCATCTTATGGGTTGTGCTTACGCAGTAGCGCGTATTACCCCCGGATTCTCTCTTGTCCAGCCAGTATCTTCTCCAGATTTAATAGAATAACCAGATTCTTAGTGATTTTCACAATGCCGGAGATGAAATTAGAATCGACCGTCATCGTAATCGATGGAGCCGGTTCAACAGATTGCTCAGAAATGGTCAAAACTTCTGTTACTGCATCAACAATCATGCCAACTTTGATTTTATCTGCGTTGACAACAATGATGCGACTGTTCTTGTCAACGGTCCTGGGCTCAAAACCGAACCGTTTCCGTAAATCGATCACGGGCAAGACATTTCCGCGCAGGTTTGTAACTCCTTCTACAAACTCCTGAGCATGCGGTACCTGTGTTATTGGCTGTAGTTTAATTATGCTTTCTACGGATGAGATTCGCAACCCAAAAAGTTCTGAAGCTAATTCGAATATAACAATTTGATAATCCATAAAAAATTCTCCCGAGAAATAGAACTAAGCAAGACATACCCTGGAATTCTGGTGGATGATAATTTGCTTTTGCTGGGTTGATATTGTTATCGCCGCTTTGGGTGGAGTGCGGATGGTTACTTCAACCAGCTTAAAATTCATAACTTCGTCTGATGCCCTGGCGGCAACAATCGGTTTATACGGCTGCGCCTATTTTGGTTTCATTGTATTTGCTTACCTTGATTTTGCAAGCCGGGTTTCCTCGCAGGTGGGGGTTTCTTTCTGCCGATGAACTACCCGCTAAAACTCCATAAAAAAAATTTCGGGCACGGTTCAAAACTAAATAATTGTACATTTACAAATTGCTGAGAGACAGGCAGCCACTGAACGGATAAGATAGAGTTTGCGAACAAAATCCTTTTCGAACAGAGGCTACCTGCCATGACAGTTTATACGATTTCAGCACTTCCTGCCAGAGGAACCTGGCCGGAGCCCATCGAACCAATCTGGCAAGCGTTACCAAACTATTCTCAAAGAATGTCTGGCTGGAAACGACCTGATCTTGGACTTAGTGAGCGGCTATTTATTGCTGCTGTGCTCAGCCAACCCAGGGACCGGCGTCGCTGGGGCATCGTGACTTGGTTGTCTAACGTAATGAATGTCAGCCGCCCGACCCTGTACGCGATTGGAGAATGGGCAAGAGCAAGTCCGTTACCAGGATCAGTTCCGCCAATAATAACAGTAGGTTGCGGCCCGGTGGCTGAAACATTAAGCCACGACAATATAATCTCGGTCACTCGGAACCGGATCAAGCGAACAGCGTTGACTTTGCTGTTTCCGGGAGGCGTATCGGAGCGTTCAGCCGAGGTCTGCTTGCAGATTGCTTTTGACGAGAGTCGCTCTTCCGGGTTTCTGTCTGCACTGGCCCACGAAGCAGGTAAACGCGCTGGTGAGATTTTGCAACGGGTTGATCACTCGGTCATGGGGGCAGTTGTGCAAGCCCGCGACGAATTATTTGTTGGCAGAGACCCTGTTTTGCTGATGGTCGAGCCACATAGCCTGACGATTACCGGGCTGTATGCTTCTGATAATCGTGACGCTGAAACCTGGGGATGTGTCTTGTTATTCACGCAGGATCGCCGGGTACAGATCAAGAGTTTGGCTGAAGATGGATGCATTCCCTACGCAGCATCTTGCAAAGCCGCCGAATTAGATGCTGCTATTCAAAAAGATGTCTGGCATCCGTTAAACGACGTCCGAAAAGTCATCCATGACTTGGAGCGGGAAGCCTATCAGGCCTTATTGGTCGCTGAACAATTCGAAAAGAGGCTGAGAAAGCAATGGAATGATGCTGTCTTTTATGAATGGGTGAAGCCCTATGAACAATTCGAGAATCTCTTAGCCCAAATCAACCGGCTGAGTTTCTGGTGTGGGTGCCTATGGGATGCTGTCGAATTGGTTGACTGGCGTAATGGCGAAATTCGGTATCGCGCAATTAACCAATGGCTGGCAGAAGAAACCTTGAAAGGGATCAAACAACTACCCCACCCTCGTATCCAGAAGTTGGCCAAACGACTGGAAGAACAATTACCAGAAATGCTGACTTTTCTGGATGGCATCATTGACCCACTGACGGATTGGCAAGCGCAGGCCGAACAATATTTCCAAGATCACTCTGCGGCGGCTTTTTTTCAAACCAGTGTAGCGCGTTTCTGGCGGTTGGAGCATGCAGTCCAGCGCAATGGGCACAATAATTTTCGCGAGAACGCTTTGAAAGCTCAGCAAGGGCTCGCAGTCTGGATTGATGATGATCCAAAACTCAAAGAGTTGGCTGAAAAACTCTTGAATATCCTCGAAAGAACGGTGCGGACAAGTTGCGCCGCTGAAACCATTAACAGCGTTTTGCGTCCTTACCTGAGTCGTCGTCGTGAATGTACTGATTTGATCAGCAGGCAGTTATATTTGAACTTATTCGCTTTGTGGTTCAATATGCACAAGTTCGACCGTGGTCCACGCAAGGGTAAAAGTCCTTACGAACTCGCCGGGATTGACTTGGGCACGGACGACTGGCTCACTTTGTTGGGTTACCCGCCAGACTAATCTGGCTTTGCAAGTCATTTTTACCGCCGAAATATTATCCTACCCGCTCTACCGGGGCTATTTCGTTTGGACCCGGCAACAGTCCACTGCATAATTTGTAAAGGTGCTGTGATCACTTTTTTAGCTTTTCTGAACCCTGCC
>CAINXK010000117.1 GCA_903854805.1 uncultured Anaerolineae bacterium | reverse complement strand
CTGCGCTTACGCAAAGGCACTCACCAGCGCAAACACACCAAAAATAATGATGATCGCACCAGAAAACCGGTTGACCCAGCGCAGCATACCCATGTTAATTTTCTCCCGCATCAACCCCACCCCACCCGCCAACAGCAGCCACCAGGCCGCCGACCCACAGAAAACCCCCAACACCAAAATGCCCGCGGCAGCATAACTGCCACTTGTGCCAGCCAAACCCAGCCCGGCGAAGATCGCCGCAAACGAGATGATCGTCATCGGATTTGTCAGCGTCAGGAAAAATGTCGAAGCATACGAACCGAACAAACCGCTACCGTTCGCCGCAGCCGCCTGAACCGCAGGCCTTGCCAGCAACGTCCGAAGCCCCAGGTAACACAAAAAACCACCCCCAACCAAACGCAGCCAAACCTGCTGGCTGACCAGGAAGTTGGAAATAAATGTCAGGCCGAACCCGGCAACACAGCCGTAAAGCGCATCGGCCGTAGCAGCACCCAACCCTGAAACGATCCCTGAAGCGCGCCCATCGGCCAATGTGCGCCGGATACACAATACCCCGATCGGACCCACAGGCGCAGCGATTGAAAAGCCAATCAGCAAACCTCGCAGAAAAAATGAACCGTCCATTCAGCCCCCTGCACTCACTTAAGCAATAACCAGATCAGGTAAATTGTCAGCCCCAGTACCCAAATAGCGCCCCAGCCGCCCGGATCAGCTGGCCCGCTGCCAATACCTACCGGTTGGATGCGCAGCACTGGCAGATCAGCGCTCTTGCTAACCAGATCGAGATCCGTGATCGTAAAAGGGTTATATCCTTCAAAAAAACCCGCAAAACCGGCATTTTGCAACACCTTGCGAGTAATAAGCAGCCGCTCCGCCGCATCAGTCACTTCTGTCACCAGCCCATAGATCGCGCCAGAGGGTAAGATCAGCTCAACCTGTGGATTGGCGATCAGATTGCGGTACCAATCCGAAGACTGCCGGCCCCCCGAAATACAATAAACACAGCCATTCTGAATGGCGTAATTCACTGGCGCAAAACGGATCTTGCCACTCTTACGCCCGACCACTTTTAATACCATGATATAGCCAGACAACGGGTTGCCCATAAAGAAACCCAACCCGATCCGGAAGACCGGCACCATGAAAAACTTATTGACAAACCAGAAAAACCTGCGCAAGATGGGTGGCATAAAATCTCCTTGTCGGTTCAGAAATTTATCCCAATTCTACATCAAAAACCAGTCCTAGATTCAGGCTCAACCATCCCACTCTGCGTCTGCAAATAAATGGAAAACCATGGTTTGCCCCGTAGAAACACATCAGCTCTTAGCTGATCACTTCACCATCCTGCATGGGCAGGGCATAACGCTGTCCCCAGGCACCCATGGCATTTAACACCGGACCCAGGGTCTCACCAAGCGCAGTGATGCTATATTCCACCTTGGGCGGCACAACCGCGTAAACCTTGCGGCTGATCAAACCATCCGCTTCCAGGGCGCGCAGCTCAGAAGTCAGCATTTTCTTGGTGATATCCGGAATGGCGCGCTGCAATAACCCAAACCGGTTGGCATTGTTACTGATGGCCCACAGAATAATGATTTTCCATTTTCCACCGATCAAGTGCATGGTGGCAGTCACAGGACAGCGATAAGGGGAAGAGATTTCGACAGAAAGGGCAGTTGTCATCATATTTTTCCATAGTTACTTTTTAGTGCCTAGTTGACAGAAATGCTACTAGGCAATATTATAGCTTCACAATCAAATTCAGAACAGGAGCAAATACCATGGAACAAAAAGAAGTTGCATTAAGCGTTTCAAAGGCTATTCTTAACGGAGAATGGGAAAGTTTATCGGGAATCCTCTCGGATGATTTCAGCTACTCTGGCGATGGCATGGAATTTAACAAACAAGAATATATCGACTTTATGAAGGGTATGAAAAACGGCTTTAGCAATATGAAGATGGAGTTCACCCACGTGATCAATGATGGCGATCAGGTCAGCATCCGCTTCATTACTACCTGCAAACACACCGGCAACTTTATGGGCGCGCCAGCCACAAACAAAGACCTGAACATCGGTGGTATTTTCATCCGCAAGATCCAGGGTAACCAGGTGGTGCGTGAATGGCAGACCACCGACCTGCTCGGGACCATGAGCCAGATGGGTTTTGGTACACTAATGGGTTACTCGCTCTTCAACGTGCTATTTAAGCCAAAGAAGAAATAAGCCAGGGAAATTCCGGGGCAGGTGCTGAGAACATAACGACCCAGGGTCAGTGCGCCCGGGGTCGTTATGGGGAGATGTGGCTGGAGTTTTTCCGCCACATCTCCCCATAAAAAACTCCTATCAATCTGGGAGTGCTGCAACCATCCGCTTGCCGACAAACCTCCGATGAGCACACCCAGCGGTCCGCATAACGAAAAATCAGCCAGGCAAAAAGAATAACCTGGCTGACCGTGAATATAGCCTCAATTTTATTTAGAACCCCAAACGGTAAGGTTCAGTCTGAATAGGCGTGGTTACAATTGCGCCAGATGCGGTCATCAGCACATTCACTTCACTGCGAATACCGATATGACCCAGGTAGACACCCGGCTCCACCGTAACTGCCAACCCCGGCAGCAGCAGGCGCGTATCGTGCGTTTCCCAATCGTCCAGGTTGACACTCTGCCCATGTGGAGCATTCCGCCCCAGGCTGTGCCCCAGACGATGCCTGAAAGCTGCGCCATAACCGCGAGCGCTGATCAGATCCCGCGCCGCTCGATCGACCTGCCAGCCCATCTGAACAGCCCGACTGGTGAGTAATTCCAGTGCCAGGTTGCGCCCGTCCCGCACCGCCTCCCAGACTTTAAGATATTCGGCCGTCGGTTCACCCGCAAAACCCACCCAGGTGATATCTGCCATCGGGCGATCTTTCAGACCCGCCCACAGATCGATTAAGACACACTCACCCATTAACAAAGCGCGTTGAGTCTGCGGGTTGGGAGCATAATGCCCATCACTGGCATGGCTGCCAAAAGCCACGATCGGCTCGTGATCAAATTCCAGCGCATGGGCCTGCAGCGTTTTGACCAGCAAAGCCTGCACTTCCAGTTCAGTCACCGGCTCGCGGGCTAACAGCCTGGCGTGGATCAATTGGAAGGCCAGATCCTTGGCCTCGATCACACCGCGCACGGCCAGAGCATGCGCAGCTTGATCATCCTCGCTCCAGGTCAGAAAGTGCTGCAGCAGGTCAGCGCTCGAAACAACCTTAACACCGCAAGCGCGCACATGTTCAAGCGTCCCGGCATCCACAAAACTGACATTGGGAACTTCACCACCGGGGCTGTATTCCATCGCAATCTGCCCGGCGCCGCTCAGCATTTCATGCAGCAGACCATCCAACTGCTCGTAAGAGCCAAAGACCTTGCGCGCGAGGCTTTCGTCTGGCAGAACCTGCAACCAGCTGCCCGCCTCGATGCGATGATGCAGCAAGGTGGGCTGCCCTTGTGCAGGGATCAGCAAGAACCAGCGGCGTGTCAGGATGCCGCGCCCCAAGTTCAGCAGTTGAGCCGGAAAGGGGTTCAAACCGCGATTGTCGTATAACAGCCAGCCATCCAGACCCGCGGCACGCACCACAGACTGCAAACGCTCAAGATTGGATTCACTTTTCATGGGATTGGCTTCCTTTGTACATCGTATTTGCTCACGAGCGCTTCATTCTAGCACTAACCATCCTGGTTCTGCTGCTCGGGCGATTAGAAATAGATGGTTTGCCCACGCAAAAAGGCTCTTTCACCCCCTTCCCATTTTTTGGAGAAGGGGAAGGGGTTATGGCCTATACCTGGATACTCGTGAGCAAATTCTGTGCACCAATGCCCCAGGTGAGGTAAACCACCCAGGGCATTGATACCAGCTTTTGTACTCATTGTATAACCTGGAAACAGGTGGAAAGGAACAGTGCAACCAACAAAACAGCGGTATAGATTTACCCTGATTTTACCAGTGCACCTACCCTTTGGGTCAGCAGCGAACTACGGCCAGGTAACGCCTTTGCCTTGTCCTAAAATACCTCGGCCCATTAAGACACGCTCGTCCAAATCTGTGACTCCGCGTAACAATGAACTCCAGACCGCGAACCACTGCAGGGGGATCATCAAAACAAAAGGAGCCAGCAAAGGATGAATATCGGGATATGCGCCCGCATCAAAAGTCAGAAGGTGAGATCTGCCATCGCACAACTTCTCCACCCTTTCGACTACCGAACGGGATTCGTCCAGACCCTTCAAAATAACGATCGCCGGATGTTCACGATCAAACATTTCCGCGGGGCCATGGCGAAACTCAGTCGCATCCATGAAAGAACCATTTACACGCATGTTTTCCATAAAAACAGTTAAACCGAATTTATACCCAATTCCGTAAAGCGGTCCACTGCTCATTGTATAAATCAAGCGCTCATCAACAAAATCCTGAGCCAACAATTTGGTTGGTTCTTTTACATCTATATATTGGCGTTTAAGAAATTCCGGAAGCGCAAAGAGCCCCTTGATAATTTCTCGGGCCTGCTCACTCCCCTTCAAGCTCGCCACTTCCAATGCAAAGAGGTAAGCTGCCGCCAAAGGCATAATATAAAGAGCTTTGGAATTGTAAGCGATGGTTTCATCCGCTTCTTTACCCATCAAACTATCGGCCTTATCAACAAAAACAATAGTATGTGCCTGTCGGCTTTTTGCATGCCGCAGCGCTGCTACAGTATCTTCAGTCGCCCCGGAAAAAGAAGCCAGGAACACCCAGGCCTTATCGTTGCATAACATTGGGTTACGCCAGATAAAATCGTACGAAGTAAAACAATCCGATGATAAATCTGTAAAACGGTCGAGTAAATATTTCCCAGAATATAGATTTACCCAGGAATTTCCACTTCCCACCCAGTAGATATGTTCAACTTTTTGGTCAACTGCACGCTGGGCCAATTCCCTGATCGTTGGTCCCTGGTCATTCAAGAATCTTTCCAGATCTGGACCTAATACCGGGGCAGTAAATAATTTGCTTTGAATTGCATCTTCAACGAGTTTATCAAGATCCATTTGATTTTCCTTTTCAACTAGAAATTCATGCCGCAATCGCGGATGATTGTTTACGGTAGAACTAATCCAGATCGCGCTCTTCAACACGTGCATACATCATCGCCTGGCGATGATGGGTATAAACAACATGAACAACTCCATCGGCTGCCTGAATGATGGCCGGGTAACTATATTCTCCCGGGGTATCTTCCAGGGTCACTTTATCATTCCAGGTCTCGCCATCATCCAACGAAACAGCAAGACACAGCGGTGACCGCGGTCCCCAAGCCAGGTATCCACCTGAATGCACGACACGGTCAGCTTCCCTGGCACCGATCATACGACCCAGTTCATAATCGCCGGCTTTTCGCAATTCCTTGAGATTCTCACGGATTGGTACTCGATTTCCGCCGCCATTCTCCACAGTTAGATCACCCTTTGGCCCCAATCCAACCGGATTGTATGCCAACACGATCTTCCCGGATGCCAGGCGAACTACATCGATGCCACTATTTGGATTGAGAAGTTTCGTGGGAATGGGGAGTGTCCAGGATAATCCAAGATCATTGGAGTAAGATTTATAAATAAAACCTTCCCATGAACGCATCAAAGATAGCAGGTTTCCATTTGCCAGCTGAACAACCGATGGTTGATCAAGATAAGCACCGTTTCCAGAAGAATCGATGGTTTTCCAGGTTTTTCCCTGGTTTTTCGATACCATGTATGCAACATCACCCAAACCTTCATATTCCATGGGCAGAATCCAGGTATCTGGGTCCAATATGTGCAGAGGTTTGTTTTTTCCTAATATTCGCCTTCTGACCGGTAATATTTCAAGGTCAGTCCAGGTTTGGCCTGAGTCGTAGCTGCGCTTGAAGAACATTCGGGTGCCGCCATCGCACCAATGACCATAATTCACCGGAGAAATTAGCCAAACAGCGCCATCGGGTCCCATAAATACGCGTGGATTGCCGGCTGCGTGATTAGCAACATTTACCCACACCACGGGCTCGAGCCATTCTTTTGAGCCTTTGGGTAAACGGCTGCCCAAAATCACTGAATCGGACGAGCTTTCCGTCAAGCCTGAATACCAGGCAGAAAGTAAATCACCGTTTGGAAGCTCACAAACAGTGCCAGCGTGGCTGGCAGGAAATTTGTTATTCCCTTTAAAAATGAATGTGGAATACATTATTACCTTTTCCTCACATGAATATTTCCCGAAAAATAGAGCGAAATATTTTTATTTCCGCTATTTAGCTGGAGTAACACAGGCTTTATTTTAAGCCGGTCGTTGCGATACCTTGAACAAAGTATTTCTGCAAGAACAGGAAGATCAGAATAGGAATGGCAATCGAAAGCAAGGCGGCTGCCATGACAACACCATACGGAGTAGGGGCGGCACCGCTATTCGTAGCAGTGAAAACATTTACCGCCAGCCCTGCCGGCAAGGTTTTGACGGTATCTTTCGTTGCAGCAATTAATGGCCACATCAAGCTGTTCCAACTTTTAATAGCCGTGAAGATGATCACTGTGACCACCGCCGGTTTTGTTAAAGGAATGATGATTTTGATGAAAAACTGGAAATTGGTACAACCATCGATCCGGGCTGCGTCATCCAATTCAACAGGTATCTGTGTGATGAACTGGCGAAACAGAAAAATGCTCACAGCGGTTGTCGTCAAAGGAATGACCAACCCAACGTAAGTATCAATCAGCTTTAGAAAGGACATTTCCAAATATAGCTGTGGCATGTAGGCCGCAAAGGGAATCATGATCGTTAATAAAGACAAATTGAAGAGGAAATTTTTTCCCCTAAATTTCAACCTGGCAAAAGCATAACCGGCAGGCAGGCTGATACATAAAACTGCTATCTCAGACAGAATTGTAATGATGATACTGTTTAGGACCCAGTGACCAAACGGGAAACGTTCCAGAACAATTTTGTATTGATTAAGCGTTGCAGGATTGGGAATCCATTGAAATATTCTGGTTACGGTCTGGGTATCCGTTTTAAAAGAGGTGGTAATAATGATGAAAACCGGGGCCGCATAAAAAATAATCACCATCAAAAGTACAAAATAAAGGGAGAAGCTGGTATATTTTCGCATAATTAAGCCTCATCGCCTTTCTGACCACCTACTTTGAATTGAATTAACGTGACGATCAGGATGAACAACATGATCACAGTGGAAGTTGCCGCAGCATCGCCGAACCTGAAGTTTTGAAATGCCATACTCCACATTCTAAAAACCAATGTCGTAGTCGATCCGACCGGGCCGCCTTGTGTCATGATATAAGATTCATCGAACATCTGAAATGAGTTTGCAAAACAAAGCACGGTCACATACAGTGTGACTGGTTTTAAGCTTGGAATGGTGATGTAGTTGAATAATTGCCAACCATTGGCACCGTCAACCTCGGCCGCCTCGTAAAGATCTTGTGGAATTCCCTGCAGGGCAGCCAGGAAAATGATTGTATTAAACCCAACCGACCACCACAAATTCATAAATACAATCGCAAGCATCGCCTGGGTTGTATCGGAAAGAAAGGGTTGGGGGCTGAATCCTAGTTGTAGTAAATAGCTATTAATAATGCCAAAGTTATTGTTATAAATCCATTTCCAAACAATGCCTGCTGCCGCGCTTGAGATCACATAAGGCATCAAAACAAAAACACGCCCAAACACACGCCCTTTAAGTTTTTGATTGAGCAAAATAGCCAACAGCATAGCTAGAATGGTTAAACCAATGGTGACCAAAATTGTATATTCGAAGGTATTGACGACCGCCTTCCAGAAATACTGGTCATTAAACATGCGTATAAAATTGTTAAACCCCACAAATTTGGGCGTACCCAGGATATTCCAACTGGTAAAACTCATGGGCAGAATAGTAAGAGCCGGCAATAAAAAGAAACAAAAAAACAAAAGAAAATATGGCAAAATGAACCAGTATGCATCCAGGGAATTTATATTTTTTCTTTTCATCGGCACCTCTTTTCGAGATTATCTCCTGCCGGTAATGTACCGGCAGGAGACTATCCATTCAAATTACTGCAATTTTATTTATTGAGGCTTAGGGTGCTGCCAAAATATCGTTCACAGCTTTTTCGGCGTTGGCAATTGCATCGGCCACTGAGACTTTGTCCAGCATGACCGATTCCATCATGGTAGTGAAGGGGGAGTTCGGTTGGCGGCCAAATGCTTCAGCTTCTTTTGGAACAGCCGGATAATAGTGGGCAACTGGGACGGAGGCGGAAAAAGCCTGCCAATTCTCTAAGGCTTTGAATTCTGGGGAATTCGCAACACTTAAGCGCACGGGTTGGTGACCAGAGTTCTTGGTCCAATCGAAGTTATGATCCGACATCCACTTGGCAAATTTCATGCCGGCCAGGGTAGCTTCTGGTTTCTTATTGTCGGGGAAGGCATAAACATGCGAGTCAGCCCAACCAGCGGGTTGGTCAAAGACCACGGGGATCTGGGCCGTCTTGTAATGCAAGCCCTCAACCGGGTTGAAATCTCCCATTTCCCATGGGCCTTCAATGATCATGGCGATGGTGCCGTTTTTGAAATCGGTATCTTCGTCTTGTTCAGCCGGGGGATTGACCTTGTATTTGTAAACCAGGTCATACATGAATTGCAATGATTCAATGCCAGCAGGAGTGTTGAAGGCAGCCTTGGTATTATCCGGGGTCAATAGTTCCTGGCCTTTGTGTTGCCAGAGTAATGACATCCAAATGCGGTAAGGCCCACCAGCGGTGTAACCAAGACCGATACCATATTGCTTTTTGGCCGGGTTTGTCAGTTTCTGTGCATAGTCCAACAATTCAGCACCGGTTTTCGGCGGTTTGTTGGGATCAAGTCCAGCAGCAATGAATAGATCAGTGTTGTAGAAGAGAGCCAGGGGGTGCATATCATTCGGAATGGCATACTGCTTGCCTTCCACCATGGTGCCTTGCCACGCAGACTGAATAAAATCGGTAGGATCAATTCCTACTTGCGGGTAAATAGCATCGATGGGCTGCAAAACTCCCAGGCTAACATTCTGAGCAAGGTTGGTCTGGTGCAAGGTGACTACATCGGGTGCAGTGCCGCCTTTGAAGTCCAGAACGAGCTTGCTGTATAAGGTAGCCCAGTCCATTTCAGTCTGCTCAACAGTAATCCCATCTGTATTCTCAGCGTTAAACTGTTTTACAAGGGCCGCCATTGGAACGTTATCGGGGGCACCCAGACCACTCATAAAGGTGATCGTGATGGGGGCAGGTTTTGCAGGTTCAGCTGTCGCAGCGGGGGCCGCCGGCGCAGTTGTCGCCGCAGGAGCTGCCGGTGCAGCAGTCGCTGCGGGCGCAGCAGGTGCTTCTGTCGCCGCAGGGGCAGCGGGTGCACAAGCAGTGATGATCACTGCCATTACCACGAGCAATGTTCCTAAACTAAATAACTTGCTTTTCATTATTGTTCCTCCTTGGGTTATTGCAACACGTTGAAGCGCAATATTTACGATCGGAAATTGATGCTTTCAATTTACTTTTATGTCTTCACCTCCATTGGGTTCCAGTTGTCTGTTTGGAGACAGAATATTGAGTTCAGACGTGATCAGAATTAGGGTTAGTCCATATTTACCATTAGCTTAATGGTATTTGGCCCGCCAAATAACTTAAACACATCCAGATAATCTTTTAGCGCAATATTGTGCGATATCAGATTATCTACTCGTACAGTTCGACTGGCTAACAGTTTAACGGCCTTGCCCGTCGCAAATTGGTTATTATATGAACCCATGATATGCAGCTCGGCATCATTAACATAAAATGGATTAACCTCGATAAGTTTGTCAGAAGGGGCACACCCAAACCACATGACTGTGCCGGCTCTGCGTGCGTAATAAACTGCCGGACCTTGCAGCTTCGGACTTCCAGCTACTTCGAAGACCACGTCCGCCCCGATTTTTTGAATTTTGCGTAATTCTGCGTCCACGTCCTGGGTAAAGGGATCGACAACATGCGTGGCCCCATTCTCAAGCGCAGCTTTGCGCCGCCGGAGAATGGGTTCACTCACGATCACATTAGCAGCACCAGCGCGGGCAGCTAATTGGGCGATCAGGTTACCCATCCCGCCAGCGCCCAGCACCAGCACGGTATCGCCAGGGTGTATCTGAGTCAGTTCAACACCGTGAACTGCACAGGCCAAAGGCTCACAAAAGGCAGCTTCTTCAAAACTGAGCTGATCCGGAATTGGATAAACATTACTTTCAACCATCACGCAGTATTCAGCATCCGCGCCATCGATATGCACACCCATAGACGAGAGGTTCGCGCAAAGATGTTCCTTACCCATGCGACAATAGTCACACTGATGACATACGCGGTTGGGGTCGACTGTAACCCGGTCCCCGAGTTTAAAATTTTTCACGCCTTCGCCCACGGCTGCGATAGTTCCAGAAAATTCATGCCCAATAATGACCGGGTAATTTGCCGGATACGCACCCACAAACAAAGAATGATCCGTTCCGCAGACACCGCAGGCTTTGATCTTGATTAAAACCTCTCCCATTTTGGGCTGCGGAATATCCATCTCAACCATCTTTACATCACCTGGGGCATAGATAACAGCTGCTTTCATAATCTCTTCCTTTTTTTGATTGGGTTATGGTGACAATTGGGATTACTAATTTGCGAACTCCCAATAAGACATTGCCGGCGAAAGACTACCCTGAACAAGTTTTTCAAAATCCTGGCTGTTAGCCGGGCGCGGGCTGGCACAATCCATTCCAGGGCGGTTCACCAGCTCCATCACTTCAGTTAGATCACTTACGCCCAAGGACGCCAGGCCGTGTGGTAAACCCAGATCGCTGATCAGGTTACGAACACATGCAGCGGATTTTAAAGCGGCTTCGCGCACACTCAAACCATTCACGTCCTCGCCCATCAAACGCGTAATGTGAGCATATTTTTCCGGATTGGCGACACAGTTAAATTCCATCACCGCTGGTAAAGCCAAAGCAACACTCAAGCCATGCGGCGTGTCATAAACTGCCCCAACGGCTTCGCCAATGACATGCGCAAGAGAGGTATCCGACTGAGTAATTGCCATCCCAGCCAGAGTATTTGCCCAGAGCATCTTTGAGCGCGCTTCAAGATCGCTGCCGCAATAAACAGCCTGGCGCAGATAATGGGCGGCCAACTGGATCGCTTCGACTGCGTAAATATCTGTTGCCACCGTCGCAGCGCGACAGGTGTAGGCTTCTATTCCATGGGTCAAGACATCCATACCCGTAGCGGCAGTGATCGCTGGTGGAAGACTGACAGTCAGCAGCGGATCAAGAATGGATAAAGTCGGGTAGAACTGGTGCCGCGCGAAACCCTCTTTGCGATGTTGTTCATGGTCACTGATCACAACAAATTGAGTGGCTTCTGAACCTGTGCCAGCAGTGGTTGGAATGGCAACCATCGGCAGAGGCCGCTGTATGATTGGCTGCCCCTCAAAGATTTTCCATATATCCGCATTATCGACAGCCACAACCGCGATTGCCTTGGCAACATCCATCGGACTGCCACCACCCAGGCCAATGATCACATCACATTTCTCTTGTCGCGCCAAATCTCTGCCACGGTTAACGATCTTGCGGTCAGGATTGATGTTCACTTCATTAAAGATAATAGGCGTGACACCATTTTTCTTCAACATATCAGCCGCTTTATCAACAAGACCAGCCAGGCTGTTCCCAGAATACGAGACAATCATAGCGCGCTTACCTAACACCGCAACTTCTTCACCCAGAGTTTCAAATTTACCAATCCCAAAAACCATCTTGGTTGGGAAAAAATAATCAAAATTTTTCATTGGTGATCTCCTGTTGTAGTTGATGCATTCTGACTAGATTTTTAAAAAGAACAAAAATTAAGGCGTTTGGTTTACTGCATCCACATTCGCTTTTTCGAACGTGGTAGCAACCGTTATTTTGACGTTTTTTTGCGATAAGCATTCCAGGTATTCCTGATTCTCAAATTTATCCGTAACCACCTGGTCGATAACATCCCACGGACAGACCTTGTACGGAGCTGTCTTCCCAAATTTTGAAGAATCTGTCACTACAATCAATTCATCGCTATTTTGGATCATGAGCTGCTTTACCGGCACTTCTTCAAGTACAAAGTTGAAAATTCCATGCTCTTTATGGGCGGCATCGATGCCCAGAAATGCCTTTTTGGCAGTTATATTTTTAAGTATATTTTCAGTATAAGGACCATAGGCCGAATAAAAAGATTTTCTAATCGTCCCCCCCAGCATCACGACAGAAATATTCGGCGCAGGGCAAAGTTCCTTCGCAACCAACAGATCACAAGTGAACACAGTTAAATTTTTCAGTTGTGAGCGTTTAAGAAAATATGCGATTTGAATACTCGTTGTTCCTGAATCCAAAATAATTGCATCACCATCACACACCAAACTGGCTGCCGCGGCGCCAATGGCCCGTTTACGTTCATAATTTGCATATACTTTTGTTTCATAAGCCGGCTCAACCGCAGCGTCCAAGAGACCAGTACTAAATGAACCGCCATGGTCAAGTTTTATTAAGTTTTGTTCAGAGAGAACTTTCAAGTCGCGCCGGATAGTTGTTTGGGTAACATCTAATAAGCGGGCAAGCTCGTCGTTTTCAACATAACCGCGCTCACCAATTAGTTGCAAAATTTGGGCCTGTCTAGCAACTCGCAACATTAATATACTCCAAAAGAACACAAAAGAACATTTAATTGAGTTTTTACTTTCTTTACTATATGATATAATTTTGATTATGTCAAGAGACCAAGTTTTCACAGCCTGATCATCTTCGGACATGTCACTGGAAACGGGAAATTCGAGCGCAGCAACCTGCATCCTATGACAATTTTCAATCATCAAAAAAAACCTTCATCGCCATCTCACCAGGATTGTGGAAAAAAATAAAATCTCACCATTCAAAAATGGTGATTGATAGAAACGCGCAATATCCATTCAAAAACTAAACAAAACGGAGATAGGAATTGAATCTTTCTGGAATCATCACAGCAGGTGTTACGCCATTGAGCCCTGACGGATCTGAGCTAGCCCCAGAATCCGTTTTTTCTACCTATTATCGTTTCCTGATTGAGCGCGGGATAAATGGCCTATTAATCGGTGGTACAACCGGCGAAGCGCCTCTTTTAACCCTGGCTGAGCGTAAGACACTTACAGAACGCGCAATCGGAATTGTCTCGCATGCTATTCCGGTAATCATTAATGCAGGCTGCATCTCCACTGCTGAAACTGTAGAATTAGCCCGGCATTCTGCTTCAGCAGGGGCCGAGGGAATTGCAGTGATCACACCCTATTTTTTTCATTACAACCCGGCTTCTATGGAAAAACATTACCGGACAGTGGCTGAGGCAGTACCATCCATACCCGTTTATCTTTACTACCTTCCCGAATTTGCTCACAACGACATCTCAGCAGAACTATTGCATAAGCTGCTCACTTCTTGCCCCAACATTGTTGGGATAAAACATTCCGATGCCGATATGGTGCACCTGCAAGAATATCGCAGGGTAGCTGGGAGGGATTTCGCTCTCTTAAGTGGGGATGATTCTGTCGAATTTGCTTCGCTTGCGCTGGGCGCCAATGGCTGCGTATCCGGAAAATCATCAGCCTTCCCTGAATTGCCGGTCGCCCTATTTCGAGCATTTTCTTCAGGCAACCTTGTCGAGGCGCGCCGGATACAAGTCCTGATCGATGATTTGGCCGAGGCGATCGATGGAGCGCCAGGCATGGGACTTGCTTATTTCAAAGCCAGTTTAAAATACCGGGGGATTGACGTAGGCTCAGTTCGGCAACCCTTGCTGCCGCTTTCCAGCGTTGAATACGAAGCCCTGGTTTCTGATTTGAATGAACTCAGTCAAAAGGGAAATCTCGATTTACTGTTGAGATAATCAGGGAACTGCTTTGCCTCTATGTAGAGCCAACCAGCCTGAATATCGATCTGGCCAAGCATGACTCAACAATAATGCCATCCTGCAGCATGAAAAAGTGATAAAAAGCGATGACCCACTATCCTTCTCAAGACCTGTTAACGCGTCCTGTCTGTATCATTGGCAATCTATGTGTCGATCTAATTATCCGCAATGTTCCTGCCATGCCAATTTGGGGCCAGGAAGTAAATGGCAGCTCCCATGTATTGGTTTCTTCAGGACAAACCGGCTACACAGCTTTTGCTCTCTCCAGACTGGGAATTCTGACCAGTGTGGTTGGCAGTGTCGGCGAAGATGCCAATGGAAAACAGGTGATCGAAGATTTAAAATCGTATGGCATCGATACTGCGGGTGTGATCACCGTCCATGGAGGTCAAACTGGTATCTCTGTCGCTATCGTTCGCGACGACGGCGAAAGAGCTTTTGTTTCCACCCTGGGAAGCTCACAAGATTTCAACGAATCAATGGTGCTGGATCAATGGGACAAACCCAGCGAAGCATCCATCGTCTGCCTGGTAGGTTTATTCAATACGCCTAATTTGACCTTAAAATCTGCGGCGCGGTTGCTGGCAAAAGCACGGCAGGCGCACAAGCTCACCATGCTGGATACCGGCTGGGATCCGCATAATTGGCAAGCAGATACTATCGCAGGCCTGCAAGAAATACTAAGCCAGACGACCCTTTTCATGCCAAATTTCGATGAGGCTCGCGCAATCACAGGGAAAAATACCCCTGAAGAAGCCGCGTTAGCACTGCAGAAATTTGGAACAGAAATCGTCGTAATTAAGTGCGGCGGCGAAGGCAGTTATTGCCGGCAGGGTGACCAAACATTTTTTGTTCAGCCTCGTCAAGTAGATGTTTTCGATGCCGTTGGCGCCGGGGACACTTTTAATGCTGGTTTTATATTTGGATTACGCCACGGTTGGTCATGGCAGGCCTGCCTGGCATTCGGTAACACAACCGCCTCTATCTATATCTCACGTAACACCAACCGTTGGCCCTGGTTGGATGAGGTCGTTTCGACCGCAAAGTCCAGTTACCCTTTTATCCCGGAGATAAACCCATGATTGATTTCCATACACACCCGGTAATGATTAAAGAACTTATCGATAGCGATCCTGAGTTGGACCGCAATATCCATTCAAAGTTTGGTTTCCATTTTCCTCCACAGCCACTCGAGTGTTTCACCCTGGAAATGGATGAGGCTGGAATTGACCAGGCTGTCTTACTTCCAATTGATGTGACAACTGCTCACGGATGCAAAATCGTATCCAACGAACAAATCGCCGACCTGGTTGAAAGAGAACCTCGCTTTATCGGTTTTGCGTCGGTGGACCCCAATCTACCCGAAGCTCCGGCCCAATTGGAAAGGGCCATCCGGCAGCTTGGTCTACGCGGCCTAAAACTAGACCCGAGTTTCCAATGTTTCTACCCAAATGACCAGGAACGTGCCTATCCCGTTTACCAAACCTGCGCCGAACTGGGCATCCCGGTGCTAATGCACGCGGGTCTTAGTTGGGTACCATCGGGGTTAGCCAAATTTTCACAGCCTCTGAACCTTGAAGAAGCTGTACAGGCTTTTCCGACCGTAAATTTCATCCTGGCGCATTTTGCCTGGCCATGGGTAAATGAAGCTGTCATGCTGGCTGTAAAATATCCAAATGTTTACCTTGATACCGCCATTCTTTACAGCGGCACACCCAAGAATACATTCCAGAAAATTCTAGCGGAGCAAGTGGGCCTGGACGTTTTGGAGCGCAGCTTATTTAATAAAATCGTTTTCGGAAGTAACTACCCAAGAGTTGACATTCGACGAACGGTGCGCGGAATTTCAGCACTGGAAATCAGTAAATCATTGGCCAAGGCCATCTTTGATGGTAATGCCCGGCGTTTATTAAACATGGAGGCGGTTGTATGAAATCCATCTTACATCGGATCGAAATCCAAACTCGGCATGAGATTGAGCTGATCAATATCACAAAAAATGTACACGATCTGGTTGAAGCCTCTGGTGTGAAATCGGGAACGGCATTCATACTCAGCTTGCACACTACCACAGCCATCACTGTCAACGAAGGCCTGCCAGATTTGGAGACAGATATTTCCGATCTCATCCAAAAGATCGTCCCGGACGACAATCATTATAAACACGCCCGCTACTTACCTTCAGATGGACAGATGGCTGTCAACGCATCCTCCCATTTACGAGGAGCGCTCTTAGGGTTTCAGGTATTTTTCCCGATTGAAAACGGCAAGCTGGTAACCGGTTCTCGCCAAACCATGTACTTCGTCGAATTAGATGGTCCCCAGTACCGCACTTACGTAATCCAGATTCTCGGTGAATAGAATTTAAAATGGATTAACGTTCATTTTTTCCATTCCCAGCATTGGCTGCTCTTCCCCTGCAAGATTCTGATCGATTTTGCAGGGGAAATTTTTGCCAAAATCCGAAGCTGGCTATTTCAACGTTGCCCGCAGCATGCTTGGCTTCAGCATGGGCCTAAAATCATCGGTGTTTGAGTGCAGTCTAAAGTTCCGGGAACCACAGCCCATATTCGGCTTAGAATTGAAAAATTTTGGTTTGCCCCGAACCAAGTTTGACTCTCTGCCAATCGCCAGGATTTTATTGACTGCAGTTCCACAATACCGTATAATATATTTATAATTTGGAATTACATTCCACCATAATGAATATTATTTAACAAACGGACCCTCCAGCATGGTAAATTCAATCATCAAAGCCTTAGATATTCTGTCTATTTTTAGCCCAACCCAACCCAGAATGAGCCTTGCCACAATCAGTCTGAAAATGAATTTGCCAAAAAGCACCGTACACAACCTGCTCTCCACCCTCACCAGCCGGGGTTTTATTGAACGCGTTGACAATGACCAATACTCACTGGGCACAGCCGTCATTGTGTTGGGGCAAGCAGTACGGGTAAATGTTGAACTCCGTGATCGCGCGGCTCCACTGCTGAGCGAGGTGGCCGGCATCTGCCGAGAATCAATCTATCTAACCGTCCGCGAAGGGGATAACTTGCTCTATATCTATGCCATCGAATCGCCTCGCCGGCTGCTCGCCCGTACATCCATTGGCGACAGGGTGCCGATGCACTGTACCGCCAATGGCAAAGCGATCCTGGCATACTTACCTGAAAACGAGTTAACCGCCTTTATTGAAAACACGCGCTTGCCGGTTTTCACACCAAAAACAATTTCTGATCCAGACGCTCTTCGACAGGAACTGGAGCTTACAAGAACCCGAGGCTATGGCCTCGACAATGAAGAACATGAACCAGGTACTTACTGTGTTGGCGCGCCAATATTCGACGCCAATGTTAGCCTGGTCGGTGCATGCTCAATTTCGGGCGATGACCCACATATTATTGGTGAGCGCCTGCCTGAACTGAGTACATTAATTAGAAAGACAGCCCAAGAAATATCGCGTCGCATGGGATTTGTACCATCTGCCCCATCACAGGTATTTCCTTTATCCTGAAATCACTTAAGAGGAAAAAACAATGCCAAATATCAAACAATTTTCGGGTCTCATTTGCCCAATATTGACCCCTTTTGATAACCGTGGGCAAATCGATACCCTAACTACCCGCCGCCTGGTCGATTTTCTGATTGACAAAGGCGTGAACTGCCTGCTACCTGCTGGAACCACCGGCGAAGGGATGTTGCTTAGCCTGGATGAAAGAAAGCAGCTGGCCCAGATTGTTGTGGAGCAAACCGCGGGACGCATCGATATTATGGTCCATACCGGCTGCATCACCACCGCCGATACGATTGAATTAACCTTACATGCCCGCTCGCTGGGTGCCGATGGGGTCTCCGTCATCACACCTTACTTCTATTCGTATGACGATGATGCTCTTTTTGCTCACTATTACGAAATCGCCCGGGCGGTCCCAGATTTGTCCGTGGCGGTTTACAGTTTTCCGGGCAATGCCAAACAAGAAATCTCAACCAGCTTACTGCAAAGACTGCGGACCGCCGCACCAAACATTAATGCCATTAAATTGAGTGATGTAAACCTGATCCGTTTTCAAGAATATGTTCAGGAAGGCGGTGAAAGTTTCAGCGCGTTATGCGGTGTGGATGCGCTGGCATTGCCTGCCCTCAGCATCGGCGCAAAAGGACAGGTCTCGGGAAATTCAAATGTGTTCCCCGAACCATTCTGTAAACTCCGCGATGCTTTTGCACAAGGAGATCTGGAAGAAGCTGGCCGGCAGCAGATAATCATCAATAAAATCCGCGCAGTATTAAAAGATAATCCGGTATATTTTAAAGCTGCCATGCGCCTGCGAGGCATTCCGATGGGTGGGCCTCGGCTGCCAATGCGCGAACTAAAACCTCTGGAAATCGAAGCCATGCAAACCGGGCTTCAAAATCTCGGATTGGTTATCCAATAAGACCTAATTCATATTCAAAAAAACCTTCAGGACCCTTTTTATGACTATCTCACACAAAACATCCGATCTAATCCAGAGTTACTATGACCAGCTGGAACCTGAAACACAGCAGCACCTTGATCTGGCAGTTGACAGATTGGTGGAACAAAAATTAAAAGGCGGCAAGGTGATGGTGATCACCGGCAGTGGGCCAAACCTTCATGAAGGCGTCACAACGCTGATTGCCGAACTGATGAAACTCGGAATAGTGGACGGCGTCTCCACCAGTTCTGCTGTCATCGCACATGAATTGGCTGGTACTTTGGACCAGGTCAAGCGCATCGACGGAACAAAACTGGGGCTTTCGCCTGAAAACTTACCCAAGGGTAACGTCTTTGAATTTAACGTAATGTCAGAAGATTTGCTAAACCAGATGCGCCAGGAAACCACGCTGGATGATGATTTACTGGCTGCAGGTAGCAAAATTGACGGCACCGTGATTACCAAAGCAGCGGGTAATATGGCCTACCCAATGGGCTTACGTTCTGAGCGTGTCGCCAAGGAAATCCTCGGCATTGCCAAAGCACATGGCTTGCCATTTGAGGCAGTTGCCGGGTGGGGTGCAGACCCCCATACCATGATTGGCGCGGGGGCCATCCATGGCTTGCCTGTTCTGGTCAGTGTACCGCAATTAATCGGTGGCGGCGGGGTTGGCCTGGCGATTGGCGATAGCATCTCGATTAGCGAACGCTCAATGCGCATGGCTCAAATGATAGATTCATCCGCTGTGCTGATTGAATCCGCAATTGCCCTGACCCAGGAGATACACGATGGCCCATTTGAAACTTATACCGGTCATGGTATATGGGCCAACTGGGATGGCTATCCTACCACCCGGCTTGAGAATAAGACCTTGATCCGAATTGACATGGACCCCAACCTGAAACGGGCCTGGGATATGCAGCGTTCCGATGCAACCGTGCAGGCTGCGATTGATAAAGGCCTTCCTAAAACGAAATTAACCGGCATTCCATTCCGAATGGAAATGTCGGGTTTTGCGCGCCTTGAAAACAGTCTCCCATTAGTGGGAGATATCGGAAGCATCTGGCCTATTATTGCCTGGAAAGTCTCTCAAGCGCTTGGCATTGAACTTAATTTTATCAGCCACCCCCAGCAAACTACCGAAGGGCAGGCAATGCGCGAATGGATTGTAAATTACGTTCAACCCTTTAACCGGTCAGCTATGCTTCAGTACAGCCGGACATTCAGGAGGAATCAATGAATATTATAGGAATCATCCCTGCTCGCTATGGATCAACGCGGCTTGAAGGCAAACCCCTTAAAGATATTTGTGGAAAGCCCATGATCCAGTATGTTTATGAAACCGTATTAAAATCGAAATTACTCACACAGGTGATCGTGGCAACCGACGACCAGCGCATCGTGGATGCGGTAGAAAAATTTGGAGGTAAGGCATGCCTAACCTCCCTGAACCATACTACTGGCACAGATCGAATTGCTGAAGTCGCTAAAGATATTCAATCTGAGATTGTCGTAAACATCCAGGGGGACGAACCATTATTGGATGTCCGCATGATTGACGAAGCTATTCGCCCGTTGATCTCAGACCCAGATTTGAATGCTTGCACACTCTGCCGCCCAATCACGAAAGCGGAAGACCTTCAAAACCCGAACGTAGTGAAAACTGTCTTTGATAAAAACGGGAATGCGCTTTATTTTTCCCGTTCGCAGATACCGTATCCACGTAAGGTGACAGGTCTGCAGGCTTTTGAACATATTGGAATTTATGTTTATCGCAAGAGCTTTCTGATGCAGTACATTCAGATGCCACCCACCCCCCTGGAAGTAGCTGAATCCTTGGAACAACTTCGTATCCTTGAAAACGGTACCCAACTCAAAGTGGTTGTTACAGCTTTTGATTACAATGGACTGAGTGTGGACACTCAAGAAGACTTGGACAACGTGCGCCTGATTGTAGCGAGACAGATGGGAATATCTGACCAACGTTGAGATTACACTTTTTAGCGCCACCATGTTGAACTGATTCGTATTTACCCACGCGCTCTTCGTTTTGGCGCAGAACCATCCTGGTTCTGTTGCTCGGACGATTAAAAATCGATGGTTTGCCAGCGCCAAAAGGCTCTTTCAGCCCCGGCCCGCTTTTGAGAAGTGGGCCGGGGGGATGGGTTATCACCTAAAACTCGCACCCCGCAAGTAAATACACCGATTCAGCCAGCTGGTAGATAGCGCTGCACAGAACTTCTTCGAATAAAGCACGGTGATGGCAGACATCACCTGTTCCATAAACTGGCGCTAATTACTCACCGGCAACCGGGTTCGAATCTAAATCAACGCAAAGCGCACTTTCTAATCCTTACGTATCAGGAACATCCCACAGGAAAACATAAAATGATTATTTCCAGTATCGAAAATGCTCTCGAACAGGTTCTGAAGAACCCCAGGCTTGAAAAAGCATTAAAGTTTCTTCGAGATAGCAATTTGAACGATTTACCGGAAGGTCGATTAGAAATTGACGGCAATAATATTTTTGCCATTGTCCAAATCTACCAAACCAAACCGGCAGAAGCCCAGCTGGAATTAGAAGGACACAAAAAATATATAGACATCCAGTGTGTAGTAAATGGTCAGGAAATTATTGGCTGGGTGCATATTGATCGCGTACAGATCACCAGCCCTTACGATGAAACCAAAGACGCCTGGTTCGGCAATTTCCCCGTTGAGAAACTAACCTTGCTGCGACTCTCGGAAAAACAGGTTGCGATCTTTTTTCCAACTGATGCTCATGCCCCCCAGGTAGCTGACGGAACACCCGTTCTCGTAAAAAAAATAGTAGTGAAAATTGCTACAGAAATAGCTGGGTGAAAGGCATCAAAATCATTTCCCCACAGTAATTTTTTGAGTAAATTCTGATCTAATAATGGATTTTCATGCAGCCTGCTTTATGATTGAAACATCATAAAGTAGGTTTTCGTCTCGAACAATTTAACCTGCTGTTCTGAAAATAATCTGGAAATTACTGCGATGCAAGAAATCCTTGGAATATTCGGCGGTACTTTTGATCCACCCCACCTGGGTCACTTAACCCTGGCCGCCAAAGCATTTAAAGAACTACAACTTACTCGGCTACTCTGGGTGCCAACGCCCCGTGCTCCGCACAAACTCAACCACCGGATATCGGCTCCGCATCATCGTATTGAAATGCTAAAACGCACAATCGAGAACAACCCCGGATTTGAAATTTCGACCATCGAAATAGACCGCCCGGGCCCAACCTTTACGCTGGACACAATCAACTTGTTACAAGTCCAATTTCCCGGCGCGCGCTTGGTGCTTTTGATGGGCAGCGATCTGCTCCCAGGCCTACCCTATTGGAAAGGTTCGCATGCATTGATCAATTCTGTAGACAGAATCGGCGTTATGCACCGGCCTGGTCACAAAATTGATTTAATAACCCTGGATCAAACCCTGCCCGGCCTGGCAGCCAAACTACTTTTTTTCGATAATTCCCCGCTGGAAATCTCATCAACATCCATTCGCCAACGCATCACATCATCTGGGGATTATTGCTATCACTTGCCAACCAGCGTTTGTGATTACATCCAAAAGAATCAACCATATTCCCAAGTTCAGGTTCTTTATTGATTGGCCTGTTTATCACCCATGTACCTTCAACTCCCTTTTTTAGGCCTTGATCTTCATTTTCTTGTCCTGTTTTAGTTGCCAGCCGACCCCACCACCAGCTGCGTTTTCTTTTCAGCCAGGCCGATCGAGGCAATTGCGCCGGCATTGAAGGCCAGGAAGTCAGATTCGACCCCGTCGCTGAAAATAACACCGCCATCCGGCATTTCCGATTCAATCTCCAGCCAGGCCTGCGGTGAGATTTGCCCACAAGCAATCGTCGCACCAGAAGTCTTGCTAAGGAAAGGTTCGCGCACCACAAAGATCAACTCGTCGGCTTCCCAATCCAGGCGAAAAGGCGGCAGGCTCTGACCTTCGCCTGAAAAACCGCTCAGCAGCCCGTTGGCCATGTTAAACAGGCTGCTCAACCAGCCGGACGACCCAACCCCGGTGGAGACAATCACCCCACTGGATGATTGGTGCTCCTCGCGCCCCTGTGCACGGATCAGGTAGCGCGCCGAGGTGTGAGTACGCACCCCTATGAACAGATCATTAAAAGCCAGCAGCGATTGGCCATCGTTCAGGCGCGCCTCGGCCATGCTGATATGCCGGGCAGTAAAGCGCTTTTTCAGTACCTGGCGGGCAATCTGCGGGGCCTGTACCACATTAAAAGGCAGCAAGATGCCATCAATCTGAGCCGGGTTAGGATTGACCGCGATGATCGGCTGGCCATTCAGATACTTGGCGGTATTGACCACCAGCCCATCAATCCCGATCGTGACCAGCACATCGCTCTCTGCAAAGACAAAATTCGGTAAAAAGCCGCGTTCAATTTCCTGGAACTTGGTGATGCGCGCAAGTTCCGTGCGTAAATACGCCAACGCGGCCTGGTAGCTATCGTGCTCACGTTCGTAAAAGGAAAAATCGCCGCCGCTGTGCTCGAGGTAAAACTTGGCCTGTCCGCGGGTATTAAAACGCTCCACCAGCCCTTCCAGGCGGGTTTTGCGAGTCACGAGTACAATTTTCTCGTAATCCACTTTACTCCCGGCTGGCCTGGGTGGTCTCTTGCATCAAGGTTTGCAGCAGCTCAGAAGAGATGTTTAGATTACGGATTTTGGCTGCATTCCCGGCTAATTCCTTGAAGGCCATGCTAACCATGCGGCGCGGATCAGCTGACTGCACGGTCAACATCTGGATCACATCCGGCGCCAGGCCCTGGAAAGCCTTCAGGGATGCCTGGCTGGCATAAGCCTGTGAATCGGCTTCAGTGCGCGCATTTTCAGCGCGCGCGCTCAGCAGGTTTTTACGCTCATTTTCCAGGGCAATTGCACCTTTCAACTTGGATTGGCGCACCTGCTGTTCCTTAACTTCCACCGCCAGGTCAGCCTCGATCTTGGTCTCACGGATCTGGCGTTTTTTCTCTTCAACCGCGATCTCGGTATTCAGTTCATTCTCTTTGATACGGCGCTCCTGCTCCACCGCTGAGTTACGCCGGTCATAAATGGCCTGGTCGGCGCGCCGCAGCAAATCCTCACGCGCTTCGGCTTCAAGCGCGCGTGCCATCTCCGGGATCGGCCGGATGGCCTGGATGGAGAGCGCCAGCAGCTCCACCCCCAGGGTGGTGAGCGCATCGCTGCCCGCGAAGCGCTCAAAGACAGATGTGGCAATCGATTCTGAGGCGTAGATGGCTTCACGCAGCGGCAGACGCTGCACATCTGCGCGCAGCTGCACTTGCAACAGGTTGATCAGGCGCTGCTGCAATTTTTGCGGATCTTCGGAGACATATTTCTCGGCCCCCCCGTTGACGGTGTAATTGAGCAGTTGGGCCAACTTCTGCGGCTCTTTAATCCGGAAAGTGAGCTGTCCCTGGATGGTCAGGGCCTGAAAATCAGCGCTGATTTCATTATAGATAAAAGGTACATCCGCACTGCCAACCGGCACAACCACCAGCGAAGTGGAGGCCTTGAAATAGAAAAACGCCAAACCTGCACCGGAACGCACCAATTTTCCAGCACTGTACTGCATGACATAGTGCGAAGGCGATGTTTTGATATAGTTAATCCCGAGCATATTTTGATCTCCTATTGAACATGTATTACCGGACCAAAAGTAGGCAGAAAGTACAATAATTCAGTCAAAACCTGAAAAATAATAAGCCATTCCAACTCAACAGGCCGCACTTGTGCGCCGGGTCTTTGATATCAGACGCCATTCTGCCAGGAAAGCGCTCCTGTGCGGGGCACCTATGCACAGATGGAACAATTTAATCATGGTCAGCCAATAAGAGCAAGCCTGACAGCCGCATCCAATGAAATCTTCAGGCCAGTTTGCCAATACTCATCGAATTCAGCATCGGAAAGCGCCGCCCGGGCCTGCTGTAAGCTCAGTGTGTATGGCTTTTCGAGTTCCGGTTCAATTTTGAGCCCGATCGATCCAGCCAAAGCACTGGCGGCTGCCAGCAGCCTGACCGAGCCAGGTACATCTTCTTGCTTTAACGCGATCATCGCAAAACCGATCAGATTATAAACCGCATAAGATTTGATGTCCGATTGGTGCGAGGTGGTCAGGCCCTCTGTAAAAGCAGCCCTTGCAGCCTCAATTTGGCCTTGGGCCAGGGCCAGCAAGCCCAGGTAACAATGCAGTAATGATAGACCCACCCGGTAATCCAGGGCCCGGCCCAAGATCAGGCTTTGCTGATAATAATCATTCGCCTCAGCATAATGCCCAAGCTGAAAAGCCGTGATACCCAGTGCACTCAGCGAAATCGACATGGCATATTTATCATTCGCCGCGCGACTCTCCGCCAGCGATTCATTGTAATACTTTTGCGCAGTCTCATAATCATTCTTTAGAAAATATATATTCCCCAGGTTGTTATACGTAATTGTGATCGAACGCCGGTCGCCAATCTCGCGATAAAACGCCTGTCCTTTCTGCCAAAAACCTTGCGCAACCGCATAATTGCCTTCGAAATAATGGATGGTCCCCGAATTGCTAAAAATGGTGGCACTCCGGCGCTTGTCGCTCAAATCCCTCGAGATTACCAGGGCCGCGGCGAAAGCTTTATGGCTTTCAGAATAGTTACCCTGCTCGCCATTGATGGCAGCCACCATCAAAAGTGAATCGACCTCCTGCTTTTGGTCGCCCAACTGGCGCGCCAATTCCAACCCGGCCTGGGTGTATTGGCGGGCGGTTTCAAAGTTACCCATGCGCCAGTAGACACTACCAGTCTCGCTGATGGCAGAACACAGACCGGCAGTGTCTGCTGCCTGGGTGGACAGGCCGCGCGCTTTTTCAAGCCACTCCAGCGCCGGCTGATATTCTCCGCGCTGCTCATGCCACATACCCAGATTAATCTGCGCTTCAAGCAGCATGTGCGCCAGCTTGTTTTCTTCTGCCACCCTTAACGCCTCCATGAAATGAGCATAGGCTTCATCCAGCCGGCCAACCAACTGCAAGGTCTTACCCATCTTCAGGTGCAGGTCAATAAATTCAGATGGGTCGGGCTCGGCCGCCAGGGCTTGTTCAAAATACGCCAGGGCGGCTGTGTTTGCGTAAACCAGCTGTGCAGCCAGCCCGGCTCGCTGCAGGTATTCGCGTTTTTTGGGCAGGTTAGCGCTGCGGCTGTAGTGAAAGGCGATGGTTTCAAGCGGGATGGATCCTGAATGGGTTTCTTCCAGGTAGCACGCCAGGAGTTCGTGCAGCTGGGTTCGGGTGGCATACGCCAGGCTTTCGTAAGCCACTTCCTGGGTGACGATGTGCTTAAAGATATAGGCCAGCTCGGGCTCGGGCAGGTCAAGCAGGGTCAGATCCAGCCTGGACAATTCTTCCAGATTGGCCTTCAGATGGCTTGCATCGCCAAGCGCAGGGTAATAACCCTGCAGCCAGGCAAATGGGAAGATGCGCCCGATCACGCTGGCAACCTTCAATATTACCTTTTGCGGCTCGCTCAGCTGGTCTATGCGGCTCAGGATGATGGTCTGCAAACTGGCTGGCAGCTCCAGCGCTGCCAGCGCATGCGTGTCAAACGGATCAACCCCACGATCATGCAGATAGTTTAACAATTCTTCAATATAAAATGGGTTGCCCTGCGCCTGGACTGTCAACTGTTCGGTCAGGGCCCTCGGCAGGCTCTCGGATCTCTCGGGAAAAAGTTGCGCCAGTTTTGCACGGATCAGCAGCTCCACATCGGATGCAACTAACTCCTTGAGCTCAATTTTGGTGAAGTTAACCAGCTCTTCCAGGCCATGTTTATAAAGACTGCCGCGTTCTGCCGGTCGAAAAGCCAGCACGAAACAAACCGGCAGGTTTGCGCTGACCCGCAGCAGTGTCTCCAGCAGGTCGTAAGAGAGCTGGTCAATCCAATGCAAGTCTTCCAGGATGATCAACATCGGCGTTTCGCGGGCTGCGCTGCGCAGGCAGTCTTCCAGAACGACTTCCAACGTACTCTTGCGGTCACGGGGTTCTAGTGCGCGTGTAAAATCGTTATCTGCCAGAGGCAGGTTCAGGACCAGCCCCAGGAGTGGCAGTGCATCCAGCCTTGCCGGAGCGCGCTCTTCCAGCTCGCTTTCCAATAAACGCAGCTGCTTTTTCTGGGGCATATCCGGGTCGAGGTCGAAGAAAGCCTGCCAGATATTGTGCCACGGCAGGTAAGGAGTGTTCGCGCCCGAGGACTGGCAGCCGCCGCCATAACCGGTGAAACCCAGCCTGTGCGCCAGGCGGATGATCTCAGCGACCAGCCGCGATTTGCCCATGCCCGCCTGCGCCACAATCCCCAGCACCTGCCCACTGCCCTGCAAAGCCAGTCGCAGTTTTTCATCCACCAAATTCAGTTCAGTCTGCCGCCCAACCATTGGCAGGCGGTAAGTTGGCTCAGGCAAGCGCGCTGCGCGCACACGGATTAAACCCGTCACCGAGAAAACGGGCAGTGGTTCAGCTTTGCCCTTGATAAACAATGGCGAGCGTGGTTCAACCGAAAATAAATCGGCGACCAATTTTTGGACGCGCCTGGAAATCAAAATCTCGCCAGGGGCGGCGGTCGTCATCAGTCGCGCGGCCAGATTAACTTCATCACCCAGAGCGCTGTATGATTGGCGGGTCGGGCTGCCATAAGCTCCGGTGCGCATGGTGCCAGCGCTCAGCCCAAGCTGATGAATAACCGGGTACGGTAAATCAGCCAGCAGCTGGTTGATTTCGAGCGCGGCCTGCACAGCGCGGCGGGCATCATCCTCGTGCGCGGATACCGCGCCAAAAGAGGCATAAAAATAACTGCCTTTATCCCCAACCGTAAACTCCAGCAGGGCACCCTCATATTTTTGCAAAATAGCCTGCACCTGGCAGACGATGGCGTTCAGCTTTTCTTCAGCCTGCGCGTCCTCATCGTAATCAATGCCCAGCAAGCGCACAAACAAGGCCACCGTTGGGCGCAGCTCGGTCAGAAAGAGCGCGTGCCCCTGGGTTTCCCTTTCATACACTGCGCGCAAAAGCCAGGGCCGCAAAACTTCAGCTTCGATTGACAGGTCGGCGAGCCCGGCGTTCAGAGCCAGTTCACCTACAGCGACGGTCTGTGTGGCGAGCTCGAGCACGGCAAAACGTTCAGCTGAATCCGCGCTGCGCCACTCCCGGATAGGAAACTGCAGGCTTATGGCGCTGGCTTCATCCAGAATGATCTCAGCCGGCCGGGCCAGATGTTCCGCTGTGGCCAGGCGCGTAATGGTCCGGCCTGCCAGTGTATCCAACAGTCTGATGGTTGGGTCACCCAGCACCAGCCGGCGCACCGGCCCGCTGCTGACCGCAATCTTGAGCGAAAGCTCAGGAAAGGCCTGCATGGCCATCTGCATGGACTGGGCACAGGCGCTCGCGCGCCCGGCTGGCTGACCTGCTTCAAGGTCAAACCAGCAGGTGATGCTATCACCTGCAAAATTGACCACGCTGCCGCCATAACGTTCAATCTCGCCCACCAGGGCGGTGTAAACAGTATTGATCTGCTGCATCAAGATCTCGATGCCGCGCCGCGGGCCATGTAGCTGGGCCAGTTTTTCTGTCAACGTGGTAAAACCGGAAATATCGGCAAACAAGGCGCTGCCCAAGGCGCGCTTTGGCAATTCTTCAGCACGGCAGAGCGCGCGCAGCCGGTCTTGTGGAAGGTAGCGTCCCAAGGTTTCGATCATTTCGTCCACCATCCTCTCAAACGCAGGCTTGTGCAAGTACGGTTAAATGGGTGACAAGCCCACAGGCAAGCCTGTCCACGCTTCATAGATACCAGCAAATCACAGGTCTGGCTTCATTCGTTACAAGGACAGGCAGGCATCCACACTCAACCAGAAAAGACTCTCGCGGATTTGCGAGCGCGACTGCCAATCACGGTGGTCCCATTGATTGCCGCTCAGATCATCGCCGCCGTATAAGACCTGGCCCAGAATCACAGCACGGAATTGGGCCACCGCCAGCATCGCGGCAGCTTCCATTTCCACCACCAGGCAGCCCTCGGCCTTTCGTGCAGCGATCTTGTTGACTGTCTCACGATAGGGCGCATCGGTTGTCCAGGTCTTACCCACGCGGTACGGCATCCCGCGCTTGTCCAGGGTTTCGACCAGGGCATTGATGCCGGCTGGATGAGCGCTGACTTCACGCCCCGGCGGCAGGTAATGGTAAGAGACCCCTTCATCCCGTACTGCAGCCTGCACAACCATCAACTGGCCAACTGCGATGTCTTTTTCCAGCACACCGCAGCCACCACAGGCAATAAACTTGCGACAGCCAAA
Organism: uncultured Anaerolineae bacterium; assembly: GCA_903854805.1. The sequence goes on along the minus strand of CAINXK010000117.1, from coordinate 1,258 downwards.
GGCAATCGCCTCCTCCAGCAGCCCGCTTGTCAATGGCGCACCCACACCCGGGTTAAAAAACACCACCCGCCGCCCCTGACGGACAATCTCATAGATATGATGCGGGCCATCCTCCCAGCGGTTTTCCACCACGATTTTGGCATTCTGTTCAGCCACTATTTTTTCAATCACCTCACTGAAAAAGCAAATCACACAGTGCTCGGGCAAATCACGCGGCTGGATAACCTTCGAAGGTTCGATAAAAGCTTCGCGGGTGGCATCAAATTCCAATATTGGATAGGTCATGCTGATCATTCCTTTGAACGTGCTGGCGATTGTATATTTCTGGAGCCGGGTGCAAACCAGCTTTAGACATACCGGAATACCCATCTGGTGGTCTTCAAAGCAGCTTCAACATCATCCAGCTACTCATGACGGTGCAGAATCCGCCGGCCCCAGCGCTGATTATGGGCATAAGATCCATCCAGTATAGCAGCGGATAGCTCCCAAGTCTTTATCAAGGACCGGTTGGGGTCGATAACAGCAAGCATAATCCAATCTCGCGCTAGCATCAATAGCTCCACTACAAGTTACCATTAAATGGCCCCCAATTCAAGTTGTCCGGTGAACATGGGTGTGATTCAAAGTTTCGGAAAATGCCAGGATTTGTATCTGATGGCTTTCAAAGGGGTTTCTTGTAGAAAATATGCGCTGCTGGGCAAGGAAATGAGAGGGTCGCCGCTCTCGCTCCGCATGATCACTCTATTGCCATACCCGCCCCAATATTGTATAGTAATATTAGATCCAATCATCACGGGCGTGATTACCACAGGGGGTGGTGAAGTTTCGATTCACGCACAGCATCCACGCATATCCAAAAATACATGAAATTGGCTGATCCAAGATACCATCTGCATAGGCTAAGCCAGCCTTAAGCCAACCTTCGTAGCCGCAGCCATAGGCTATGGATTGAAGTCTCCGGAATGGATTATTTCGTGGAGTAATGCATGATGCAGAATAAGCCCAGCCTTCCAAAACAGTTTCCACCAAAACCCGGACTTTTTTGTCCGAAAATTTTTCAATACCTGCTTGTTGCCCTTTTGCTAATCATCCCCAGCATCTCAATCATGTCACAGGTTCATGCGCTTCAGCCGGCCGAACCAACCTTAAAAACCATCATCATCGCGCATTATGCCCCGTATAGCTTCGTTAATCCTGATGGAAGCTCAGATGGGTTCAGCGTGGAGCTGATGCAGGCCGTGACACAGGTGATGGGGGT
>CAINXK010000116.1 GCA_903854805.1 uncultured Anaerolineae bacterium | reverse complement strand
TTGTGGGTAATCACCAGTCCACTTAGCGGAAACTAAAGTTTTATTCCAGACTAAAAATATTCTTGCTTAACAACTGGATACTGCCACTGGGAGAAATCCGATCATTCTGCCACTTCGATAGGTGTTCTTTTACAGCGTTATCTCTTAACCGCTTATACTCTTCGTAATTGAGGGATCTTAAGGCAGGTGTGGCTTGATGTTTGCAAAATTTGCAAATATCAGGAATTTCCTTTGATGATCTGAGTGCATTCATCGCCGGGTGGTGCCACATCCATTCATAGTCACCGGGTGTAATTGGCTGATCCAATTTTGCGGTGAACAATACAATTCTGTTGCAGACGCCAAAAGAGATTGTGTTCTCCATGGTGGGTGTTGACTTCATGTTTAAGGTTTGGTACGGCAAAACACAGCCACCCTGATAGGATGACTCGGCCAAACTTACCACTTCCTGTTCAGATTTAAACAATGCCGGGCTGGGTGGTTCCATACGTTGCCCAATTTCTCTTGCAACGACATAAGCCTTTTTCAACGCTTCATTTGCCAGTTGAGGGGTTTCATATAGCGAGACGTCCTCTATGAATTTATTCGGCGATTTGTAATAGGGGTACATGTGTACAACCCGAATGTTTAATTCTTTGGCAAATTTCACAATCCCTACCGCATCTGGGTGATTAAACTTTCCCAAACCAAAATTAATACCAGTACCAATATCATGTTTCTTTGTGGCTGATTTGCAAAAATAGCGGATATTTTCAACCACTTTCGTAAAACCATTCCCCATTACCTTGGAATAGACTTCCTCAGTTGAAGCATGCAAAGAAAAAGTAATGTAAATTGGAGAATTTTCAATTAAAAAATCAGCCATTTCAACATTCATCAGGCGGGCATTTGTTGTAATGAGAATGACCGCATTTTTGTTTATTTTTCGGATGGCGCTGACAATTTCTTTAAAATTGGAGGCCAAGAATGGTTCGCCCAAAGCCGTTAAACCCCCAAAGTCGATTTCTTTGGCATGGCGGATGGCTTTGCTGAACTGCATCACTTGTTCAGTGCTCATCTGATTACGCTGGTATTTTTCGCCAGCCATTTTTAAATACTGGTCAACACCGATAATTTCGCAAAAACTGCAGCGGTAATTGCATTGGGCAATCACTGGCAGGGAAATTGTGGATGGATTCCCGACCGTATTGGTTTTAATGCGTATTTTTGTGGTTACCTGACTTATTTCACGCTCAATCTTTTTTGCTGCTCGAAAAAAAAACTGTTGAGGATTGGTAAAAAGAATATTCATAAGATTGTCCTTGTTTGATTAATTGGTAAAGTAAATACTTATTTTCCAGCCAAGTGCAGTATCAAGAGACATTTTCGGATACAGTCAAGAGTGGCAAAACTGGATTATCGAAAACGGCTGAGACTCGCCGAACCACTTCTGTTTCTGTAAGTTTTTTGTCTGGCTCAAGAATTTTGCGTTTTGCATGAAACCACATGGGTTCAATTGGATTGAGCCAGGGGCTTTTGTTCAGCGATAGAAAGGGCAACTAGCGAATACCTTCTTGAGACTATTTCACCGTACTGTTGTGCTCAAGAACCCAAGCTCTAACTGCTTTGCTTTTGTGCCATGTTGCATGACCCAAACAATGACCACTGCTTTTTTGCCAGCCAAACTTATTTTCTCTAACAACCACTCACGGTATTGGATGGTCAAATTGCTACATGGGTTACCTTCCACAAAGCGCAGCCAAACTTCTCCATGCTTGACCTTGTCTTGCTCCTACCAATGGATCGCCAAACCATAACAAGCAATTGCTTGTGGTTCTGGGTCATCATGACGAGGTGTTTGTTCAATCAACTTCAAAAACTGACCGTTTTCTGCCCAACTGTTCAACCTTTTCCGCACTAAACGTTGTCCTCATTTTATGTGGCCTAAGTGAACCAGCTTTCAAAACTTCCAGACCGATTGTGTCAAATTGTTTGATCACGTTTCGTACCGTCTGATCATCGCAACCCAAAGTTCGCGCTATTCGCCTGGCGGCCTTTTTGCGAGCGCTGGCTAGCACAATCTGACTACGACGGATTTCAAATTAATCTTTTGAGCGTAGGCCCGTTTTCAGCCTTTCCTGTTCTTCTACTGTCAAGTCTCGGACAAATATTGGCGTTTTCATACACCTGTTATACCATTATCCTATACTCTATCTTGATATTGAACTAGTACACTTGGGCGTAAGAAATAAGTATAACGCAAAAGGAGGTTGGGGTAAGTGGTTTTTTTGAAAATTAAACCTGACTAACCTGGTTATTTTCCAATTATTCTATGCGATCTTAGCTATTGTGCTTTTCAAAATTGTGAGAATATTAGAATCGGCAGTTAATTTTGAGTAAAAGCTACCCTTGCTGTTCGCTCTATTCATAGCTTCGATAATTGTGGCGTTGCCTGGTGTGAACTCAGATTCCCCAAGAATATATCGCTGGCACAATCGCCTGCAACCCTTTTTGCCAAACATCGTATTTCATGTTAAACTCAACAGTTGCATGGATTAAGGAGAATGATATGGAAAATCGACCTGGTTGTCTTTCGGGATTGTTCAAGCTGTTCATCATTGAAAAAATATTTGGTTGGTTGCAGCAGAAAATCGGCTTTGGGCGTGGCGGTATTTGTGGCTGTGGGTGTGGCTTTTTCTTGTTTCTGATTTTAGTCGGATTGCTGTGTTCGGTTGTGACTGGCACGGATTGGACCCGTTTTGGTTTTTAATGCGTTTCCGTCTCAGCTTTTCTGCTTTCCTACTCGGTATTTTCTTTCTGTGGATATTCATTCCGACGGCGGTTTTTGCGCAGGATACAGCTACCACGCCGGGAATATTGCTCACTAATTTTGCGGAGTCAACTCAACTGACTCCAATTCCGTTTGATACCGATGGCATTTCTGGGCCGAAAACAGGTGATATTTTAGTTGGATCCGTCCAAGTTTTTGGGACAAGCAGTGGAGCCTGGGCTCTCACTTTTTCTTATGTTGACAGCCCGGTTGAAACCTGGTTTCCGCTGGCCCAATCGACGAAGCCAGTTTCCAATACCTTGTTAGCCATTTGGGACACTCGAAATGTTACGGATGGAGTCTACTTCTTGCGTTTGAGGGTGTTTCTGCCTGACATTCAGCAAGACTTTGTTGTCAAGGTGCGGGTAAGTAATTCTGTTTCCAGTGAAGTCCTCACCCCGAAAGCAACTCTTTTAGCAAAACCGTCGCCTTCTTTAATACCCTTGCGGGTAAGTGTCACGATGACCAACCTTGCCACTGGAGTTGCCCCGAATTCTCTGGCATCCGAGACCCCTGTGAATTTGTTTACTCTAACACCCAGCCCATCCCCGGTTGCCCTGGTGCAGGGCCCAAGTAACCCGGCCAGCCTAGATCCAAAGGCTATTTTGTTCAATCTGGGTAGCAGCATTTTGGCAGTACTGCTGATATTTGCGGTTGTCGGTCTTATGTTGTTTTTGCGACGAAAATGATCAAAAAATTTCTATCTTTCTTCAAACTACCGGATACCATGTCTGATACTTTTCCATATCTTATTGTTGGTTTAGGAAACCCAGGTCGTGAATATGCCCAAAACCGACATAATATCGGTTTTATGCTGATCGATCGTATTGCATTACGCTTAAGTGCGCGCGGAATGAAAGTGCAGTCCAAATCAATTGTCATCACAGCCCAGAATGATGGGTATAAATTGATTCTTGCAAAGCCGCAGACATTTATGAACCTTTCAGGTCAGTCAGTACAGGGGTTGATAAGCTTTTATAAACTACCCCTTGATCACATATTGGTTGCTCATGATGATTTGGATTTACCTTTTTGTGCGATTCGTCTTCGGCCAGGAGGCGGGGCGGGTGGTCAGAAGGGCATCAAATCTACGATTGATCAATTGGGGACCCCTGAATTTTCCCGTTTACGCCTCGGGATAGATCGCCCGCCTGGCCGGATGGACCCGGCAGCCTATGTGCTGCAAGATTTCTCTCCAAAAGAGTTGCCGGCTCTTTCTGAGACCCTCGATCGGGCGGCAGATGCAGCGCTGACCTGGCAAACCGAAGGGCTAAACGCGGCAATGAACAAATTTAACGGCTTAGCCGAATCCAATTAACCTGGTTTAGGGAAAATTACTCCGGCTTTATGGAATATATCCTTCAACAACTTCGTTCCACCCCTGAATACGCAACTTTGCTGCGCGTTATGCAGGAAAATGGTCGGCAATCCAATCTCGGATTAGCCCGGGCTGCCCGGTTGCCTGTACTATCAGCAATCTACGAAGATATCAATCGACCAATTTTAATTCTTACGGATCGGGCTGATCATGCATTGGCAGTTTTTGACGAATTAGGTTTTTGGCTCCCATCTGTGGCGAGATATCTTTTCACCGAGCCGAATCCGCTTTTTTATGAAGATGCCGCTTGGGGAAATACAACTCGCCGGGAACGTCTACAGGCATTGACGGTTCTGGCGTCATATCATTTACCGTTTGCACAGAAACCGACAACGCCTCCGATCATCGTAGCATCTGCGCGGGCGGTTATGACTCGCACTCTACCTCGCCGGGAATTTCTTAAGGCTAGCAAAAATCTGGTGGTTGGGCAGGAGATCCAGCCGGATACGCTTATCCATCAGTGGTCAGATGTCGGTTATCAACATGCGGAAATTGTTGTAGAGCCAGGGCAGTTCTCACGGCGGGGCGGTATCCTGGACATTTGGGTTACCGCGGATGCTTTGCCTGCACGTTTGGATTTTTTCGGTGACGAGATTGAAACAATTCGTCGATTTGACCCGGCCACGCAGCGTACTGTTGCAAAATTGGAAAGCTTGTTGATCACCCCGGCGCGTGAATATATCCTTAATAGTCAGGTTTCGGACCTGTTACCATCTAATGGCGAGTTATCCGAGTTTTTCATTCCGGTTTTGCACCAATATTCTGCATCCATCCTCGATTATTTGCCACCACGCGGACTAGTAATTATTGATGATCTCTCTTTGTCGGAGGCCATGGTTACCGAAGTTGAAGAACAGGCTGTTAAATTTCGGCAGGAGTCGATCGGGGAAGGGACCCTCTCTGAGAATTTTCCCGTACCTTATTTGGCATGGTCTGAAGTTCTGGATTCGATCCACTCTCATCCTTACTTGGAGTTGGGCCAGGGAAGCCAGGTGTTGGATGATCATTCCATCAGGGATTTGTTCGGGCACGATCAGAGATTTGGCGGACGGCTAAAACCATTCGTAGAGTATCTAGCGTCTATAACCAGTCAGGGTGATCGTGTGGTCATCGTTTCCAGACAGAGGGAACGGTTGGAAGAACTCTGGTTGGAGCATAGGCGAAATCAAATTGAAGTAGTGGGTGGGCTGCCTGGGCCGGAAATCCTGATCCAATTCGTCGAGGCTTCTCTTTCTGAAGGTTGGGTGCTTGCACCCGAGTCTAACTCGCCGGTCCATTTAATCACCGATTCAGAAATATTTGGCTGGGAGCGACCTGTTCAACGCAGTACACGCCCGTCCGCTGCTCGCGGCGCAGAAGCGCCAGAATCTGCATTTGCGGATCTGCGACCTGGCGATTTTGTTGTCCATATTGATTATGGGATTGGTCGATTTATGGGTCTGGTCAGGCGAGTGCTGGATAACCATGAGCGCGAATTTCTGGTAGTGGAATATGATGGTGGTGACCAGGTATTTGTTCCTGTTTTTCAGGCTGATCGTTTAAACCGTTATATCGGTACCGAAGGTGGTTTGCCAAATGTCACCAGGTTGGGTACGGCGGAATGGGCGAACGCAAAATCAAGCGTCAAAGAAGCTGTGCAGAAGGTCGCCGAGGAGCTATTGGATCTTTATGCGAAGCGCCAGACGATCAGCGGCTATGCCTTCCAACCGGATACACAGTGGCAAAAGGAATTGGAAGATAGTTTTGCGTATGTGGAAACCCCAGATCAGGTTAGTGCGATAGCAGCAATAAAACGGGATATGGAAACTGCGCGTCCGATGGACCGGCTTTTATGCGGGGATGTAGGCTATGGGAAGACGGAAGTGGCTTTACGGGCTGCTTTTAAGGCTGTTCAGGATGGAAAACAGGTTGCACTGCTGGTGCCTACAACCGTTTTGGCACAGCAACATTTTGAAACTTTTCAGCAGCGTCTGGCGGCTTTTCCTGTTGTCGTTGAAATGCTTTCTCGTTTTAGAACCCAGCGCGAGCAAAACGAAATAATTCGTAAATTACTGCTCGGGCAAGTTGACATTATTATTGGAACGCACCGGTTGATTTCTCAGGATGTCGAATTTAAGGATTTAGGGCTGGTAATCATCGATGAAGAACAACGTTTTGGCGTAACCCACAAGGAACATCTCAAAAAACTTCGGACCGAAGTAGATGTATTAACACTGACAGCTACCCCAATTCCACGCACGCTTTATATGGCATTGACCGGCGTTCGCGATATCTCGAATCTCAATACGCCACCAGAAGAGCGTTTGCCGATCATTACTCATGTCGGGCCCTATTCGCCCAAATTGGTGCGCCAGGCAGTTTTGCGTGAATTGGAGCGCGGTGGGCAGATATTCTTTGTCCATAACCGGGTGCAAACGATTCATGCGATGAAAATGCATCTGCAAATGCTGGTCCCAGAAGCGCGGATTGGTATTGGGCATGGGCAGCTGGACGAAAAAGAATTAGCTTCGGTGATGCATCAGTTTACTGATGGACAAATTGATATATTGCTCTCAACCACGATTATTGAGAGCGGTTTGGATATTCCAAATGCGAATACGTTGATCATTGATCGAGCTGACACATTCGGTCTTGCCCAGCTTTACCAGCTGCGTGGTCGGGTTGGCAGGGCAGCATCGCGCGCATACGCATACTTTTTCCGCCATCGGAAGAAGGTACCCACAATTGAAGGGCAGGAACGTCTGGATGTAATTGCCGAGAATACTCAGCTTGGTGCTGGTTACTCGATTGCCATGCGAGATCTAGAAATCCGTGGTGCAGGCGAACTGTTGGGTATGCGGCAGTCAGGTCACATCTCTTCGGTAGGATTTCATTTATACACGCGTATGTTGGCAACTGAAGTAAAGAAACTGCGTCGCGCAATGATTGCTCTTGCGGATGGGAATACGGATAATGTTCAGATTTACTCGATAATTCCTGCTGGTGGGCCTTTTTCAAGCTTTGAGGATGAAATTAAAGAACCGGTCACTGTTGATCTGCCGCTGGCGATTGGCATTCCGGTATCGTATATTCCAAATCAGGATTTACGCTTGCGTTTATACCGTCGAATTGCAAGTCTGAGAGTTGAAAGTGAGCTTGAACCATTAATGGCAGAATTCGTCGATAGGTTTGGCCCCTTGCCCGAAATGTTCCAAAACCTGTTTTTCCAAATGAGAGTCAAGCTGGTGGCGGATGCTGCTGGCCTGCTTTCAGTGAGTACAGAATCTGGTCAGATTGTATTGCGGTACCCGGCATTGACCGAGAATATGTCTCAGCGAATGTTATCTGATCTTGGCTCTAGTATTCGCGGAGGAAAAAATGCTTATTGGTGTAATTTCTTGGCCGATAATGCCTGGCAGGATCGTTTGGTGGATTTGTTGGACAGGTTAAAAGCCAAGGTCATTACACTATCCACGGATGAAAAGCCTGCTACATATTCTTTATAAAATTTTCGCCGGCCGCGAGAATCTTATCGTGGTCTGGGAGTGGCTTGACTTCGTCGATCAGGCGAATGGTTTCTTGTTTTAATAAATTGATCGCTTGAGGATGTCCTTTCTGTTCCCATTTTTCGAGGCTAAGACGGGGAAATAAGCCACTGGTGTAATATGCATTACGATAGTTTTGACGAGTGGATTTGGCCATGAGAAAATTACCCCCAGGTCCGACTGCTTCAATTTCATCCAGGCCAACGGTTTCTTCGTTTAATGTAAAACCAGCTTTGAAATGCCGGGCTTGTTGAATAATGTCATTTGCGTAGACGACGCTGGTTGGGGAAAATGCTTTTGACCCGAGACTTCCGCCCACAAATGGAACCAAACCGGTTTTCCCAAGGCTGGTGGTTAAATGGTTAAGCCAGTGCAAGCCTGCGGATGGTAAATCTGCTCCCCAGCCGAGACCTGAGCCAGATGTTCCAGCGTGTGGAATATGGTAATAGGCCATCATTTCTGCACATGCTGCATTGAGCAGGATGGTTTGTGGGTCATAAAAATCTGTCATTGATTTCATATCGAAAAACGCGGGCAGACTTCCCAGGATGATGGGTGTATTTTCTTTAACCAGCTGACAAAGTACCAGGCCGGCTAAAAGTTCGGCGTTTAATAAAGCCAGTGTACCGGCAGCAGAAATGGGTGTGGTTGTGCCTGCCATACTGTAATTGGAATAGATGACAGGTAGGCCGCGTTCGATTGCGGTAATCATTTTGTCGCCAGTTTCGCGATTAATGATCAGCGGGGTAACCGGGTTGAAATAAGGAATCACATAAGGTTTTTCAGATAGATTTCCTCGCAGGTGGGCCAGTAAATCCAGGGAAGCAGTAAACTGTTTTGGGTCAGAATTTAAGATTATTAGCGGTTTTGTGGTATTGGCTGTCATTTCCAGAACTGCGTAAAGGTCATCCAGCCCATGCCCTACGTTACTGATGATCCCGATGGTGGAAACAAGATCATAAGCGGGTAGCGTATGGGCCAGCCTTGTGCCAATTGCCATATGTTCACGGGTGAAGCTCGATAATTTATCTGTTAACGGATCTTGATAGTATAGATTTGTTACGCCGACGCCAAAACGCACTATTCCGTCCCCGGCCCGAAATGCCAGGTTGCCAGTACTGTCAAAAATATCAATGATGGACGGGGCCGCCTTGAGTGCCCAACCAACCAAGTCTGGTGAGATTTTCACCCGATCGTTGCTGATTTGCACTCCATTGGCGTGTGAGAAGTATTCAAGGGCACGGGCTGAATCTACCCTGATACCGATGCGGGAAAGTATTTCGAGTGAATATGAATGGACATCCCCTAGCTGCCGGGCTGTTAACACTGTCATATGGGGTTGAACGGTTTGTGGAGTGGTCATAAAATATTCCCAGGGTGGTTTTTTAAAAATTGCAAAGTTGCCTCGACCAGCATGGCTGTCCCAATGGGCAATGCACGTTCGTCAATATCGAAACGCGGGTGGTGAAGATATCTCTCATCTCCGGTAATAAGGGTTCCGAGAGTAAACATAGCGCCAGGTACTTTTTCTGTAAATGCGCCGAAGTCTTCTGCGCCGAGGGTGGGCGTGCCCGGATGGATATTTATTTCTCCTAATATGGAGGCTCCGGCAGTTTTCAGCAGATGTGTTGCGATTTCATGATTGATATTCGGCCCACCACCGTATTCAAAACTGAGCTCGAAATCCCCACCAAGGTTACGAGATATTTCAAAAGCGCGTCGGATTTCAGTGTGGATTTTTTCCAGAATGGCAGGGTCGGTGTATCGCAAAGTACCGCTGATTTCTATTTTTTCGGGGATGACATTTTGAGCGTTACCACCATTGATCATGCCAATACTGACAACGATTGGCTGGAAGGGATTCATTCTGCGAGATACGATACTGTTTAAGGCAATAATGACGTGTCCCAAAATGACAAAAGGATCGACAGTCTGGTCAGGGTGGGCGCCATGCCCACCGATGCCGATAATTTTTGCATACCAATTGTCTACGCCCCCAGAGGCTGGGCCGGCGGAGATCCCGATAGTTCCAACGGGTAAATGGGGATCAACGTGCTGAGCGATGACAATGTCGACATTTTCCAATGCTCCTGCCTCAATCATGCGAGGCGCCCCGCTGATGCCTTCTTCATCTCCCATCTCTTCGGAAGGCTGAAACAGGAATCGTACACGCCCGGGAAAGCTTTCCTTCGATAGGATTGCTGCGGCACCAAGCGCCATAGCTATGTGGCTGTCGTGACCGCAAGCATGCATAATTCCAGATTGAAGAGATGCGTAGTCCCGGTCATTCGATTCGAAAAGTGGTAGTGCATCCATATCCGCCCGAATGGCAATAGTAGGTCCGTTTTCCGAACCAAGGTCAGCAACAACACCTGTGCGACCGACACCACGACGTACCTTGTAACCCAGTGCTTCCAATTCGCGGGCTACGATTTCAGCTGTTCGATTTTCAGAAAATCCGAGTTCGGGGTGGGAATGGAAATCTCGTCTCCAGTGAATAAGTTCTTCGAACATTGAATAAGCTTTTTTTAACATCGAAACTCCTGTATTGGTAGACGTTGTTTGGCTGGTTTTTTAGTGTTGCTCAATGGGCTACCAATTGTTTTTCTGCAGCATTCATAATCAAGTCCAATTCTTGTTCCTGGGCTACGCTCAATGGTTCCACCTGATGTTCGTGTAAGATTTTTTCAGCGCTAGCCTGGGCATGTTCTGCCATGTTATTCTTACCGTTTAATTCCCAACTCTCCCATGTACTGCGTTCGGCAAGTCTGGTTAATAAGACTTCGCCGGCTTTAAGGTACTTCATAGTATGTTTTTGGCCGAGGAAATTCCGGGTGCCATTCATGACCGCTGAGATGACTTCCACTGCCAGAGCCTCCTCATCGACTGCAAAGCCGCGCCGTAGGCGAAGAATGCTGGATGCGAATTCATTATCGACTACCATTTGTGCAAATGAGCCTGAAACGCCTGCCTCCATCTCTCCAATCCCTGAGAGTTCGTCAGCTCCCATCAATGCTGGAATTGCAGCGTTGAGGCCACGTTCGAAGCCGCTTTGGATGTCCAGCGTATGAGCGTTTGTTGAAAATCCGTAAACATTGACAGGAAGTCGATAATACTTGCCCATCTGGACCGTACCGGCAGATGCCAATCCAAGCTCCACTCCGCCCCAAACCGAAATACCTGTCCGTGGTTCCATCATCGCCAAGCGACCGCAATAAAAGATGGGTAGTCCGGGGTTGACTATTTGGGCCAGTACAAGCGGTGCCAATATCTCTGCGTTTTGCTGGGCAATCGCGCCGGCAATCGAAAGAGGTGCGGTTGTTCCTGCGGTTGGGCAGGGTAGGGGGCCAAAGGCGATTCCGGCGCGTGCAATCTCAATGATCGACAGAACTTCGTGATCAGGAATTGCCAGCGGGCTGACAGGGGATACAGCCAGGGTAAGCATCTCTTTTGGATTACCAAGTACAGATGCCAGTTCAATTGCGAATTTTACTTCCCCGGGATATTGGACTCCTGGTCCATGAACGGGTTTGGTGGTATGTGGGAGTGTGTGACGGTACATCGCCAGAGACATCAATTCGCCTGGGATATCCTGTGGCGTAAAAAATGGCGTAATGGTGTGACAATTATCGAGGGCATCCAGTAGTCGAGTGGCATCGCGCACATCCTGTAAGTTGGCGTACCTCTTTTTCGCGCTGACGTGGTCAATAATATCGCGTGCTCCGCCCAAATTGTGAAAATATAATTGGCCATCACCCAAGGTTTTTTTCGTTCCACCGCGGCCATTTACAACGACTGTGGGTGGGCACTGGGCGATGCATTTTTCCACCAGTTCTGGTGGAAACAGGATGCGACCATTTCCAATTTGGGCCCCGGCATCAAGCAAGATTTTGCGTCCAACCGGTTCATTGATGGCAACACCAATTTCGCCCAAAATTCGCAAAGTGGCTTGATGGATGGAATTCACTTCCTGGGGAGTTAGGCATGAAAGAGATGGCATTTTGTTTCCTTTTATTTACAAATAACGAGCCAGGAAGTTGACGCAGCTAGTTTCTGCATCCAGGATGTTTTCCTTTTTTAAAAAGGTGTGTCCTTCGTCGGGATAAAGTAAAAAATCGACTTGTTTCCCTAAAGTTTGCAATCGATCGCGTGCACTGATTGAATCCTGCGCAGGGCAGCGAGGATCTATTCCGCCACAAATGATTTGCACAGGCGCGCAAACTTGTTCGAGGTAGTTTAATGGCGACCGTTCATACCATAGCTGTTTATTTTCAATCGGATCGCCCATGTTATGGATATTCCAGTGTTGTAGATCTTCGCGCGCTGCATAGTGGGAAGCAACCCAGTCGAAAAATGGCACGACGCCTGAGCCAGCAGCCCAAAGGTTTGGAAACCGCGTCAGACACGACATAGTCAGGAAGCCACCATGACTACGACCAGTGATGGCAATCTTCAGGGGGTTTGCCAGCCCAGCGCGGACGAGGTATTGGGTCCCGGCTGCTACATCATTTGTATCGATTCCACCCATGTCATGGTAACTGGCATTCTGCCATGTCCGTCCATAGCCAGTAGACCCGCGATAGTTGGGGGCGAGAACGATCCAGCCTCGGCTGACCAGGTGCACTATAAAGGGATCCCAGCCTTGGGAAATATGCCAGTTTGGGCCACCGTGCGCGATGACCACCGCTGCGGGTAAAATATTCAGGTCCGTACTGGCGGAACGGAACAAAAGCGCAGGGACTTGAGCATCATCAAGCCCGGGGTATTGAATTTCATCTGCTTTGATCAATTTGATATCGTCAAAAAGCGCAGAAGCAGAATTTGTTAGTTTATGAATCGGATCACTTTCCAGCGATATGCGCCATAAATTAGGAGGCTGGTGTGGATTTTCAAAAAGGACGATGACATTTTTCGAATCGTGGGTAAAGCGCGGATGAGAATGCATGCCTGCTGCAACTTTGTAACTATCACAGGAACCATTCAATTCTTGAACGACCAACCAGTTTAAAGATTTATCATTATGGATGTGGGCGATCTTTGTACCAGTAGTATCCCAAACCGGCATGTCATCGTCACCATCCAGGTCTGTGATCCATGTAATTCGCCCCGTCTCGATGTTATATGCACCAATATCGTAATATTCGTGCCGCGTAGATCGGAAGATCAGTTGACTTCCATCTGGGGACCAATCTGGCTCACTTGCGTTGATGGGGATCCCGCTTTCGCCTAATAATATGACGTCTTCGTTTTGTGTTGAAATCAGGTAAATGCCATAGTCTGAACCTTCAGTTTCAACTGAGCAGGCCAGCCAGTTTCCATCTGGTGACCAGCAGACATCCCAAATGGGGTGGCCCGTTGACCCTGCATGCCTGGCGGTCTCTGTTCTTTTTGGAGTCGTTGAAGAAGGAAGATCGAGCAAGTAAACATCGAAAATACCCGTACGATTGGAAATGAAAGCTACCTGTCTCCCATCCGGTGACCAACTGAAGTTTGGTTGCAGAGTCTCGCCGGGTGTGAGATCTATACTTTCACCGATGGCAAGATCACAAAGCAGTAGATGATAGCTTTCGCTGCCATCGTAATCGACAACGCACATGAGCAGTTCTGGAGTAACCGGTGAAAACTTGGGTGTAAAGCGGTTTCCTGGTCCAGGCTGGACCAGCTGCGGTTGGTCGGATCGGTCGATGGGTAACAAATATAGCTCCCATTTGCCACTTATGTTTGAAGAGTAGGCAATGGTTGTGCCATCCGGTGAAATGTCAAATGGGTTGTTTTGATCCACGCACGGTATTACTAGAAGATGTTCGAGGCTGATCATTGCCGCTCCATTTTATTTTGCGCTTGCAATGTTTTGGGGGAAGTGGCAGGCAACCCAATGTTCGGGTTGGATTTCTCTCCAACTCGGTGCTGAGACCTTGCAGTCTTGCTTTGCGATCGGACAGCGTGGATGGAAACGGCAGCCTGCAGGTGGGTTGAGCGGATTGGGTGGCTCACCGCTTAACATGATGCGGCGGCGCAGACGGGTTTTGACCGGGTCTGGAATGGAAACTGCGGAGAGCAGAGCGTTGGTGTAAGGGTGAAGTGGCTGGTTGTAAAGCTCAGACCGGTTTGCCATCTCTACCAAGGCTCCCAGGTACATGACTGCTACCCGGTCGCATAAATGCCTCACCATGCTAAGGTCGTGCGCGATAAACAAGTAGGTTAATTTCAGGCTTGATTGGAGTTCTTCGAGTAGATTGACCACTTGGGCTTGAATCGAAACATCCAGAGCAGAGATCGGTTCATCACAAACGATGAAATCCGGGTTCGATGCCAGGGCACGGGCTATCCCAATGCGCTGTCTTTGCCCACCGGAAAGTTCATGCGGGTAACGATTACTGAAATTATGGTCGAGATGTACCAGGTCTAGCAATTCTCTAATGCGTTTGCCTTGTTCGCTTGCTGGTAACAACGAGTGGACTCTTAGTGGTTCTCCGATTATCCGGGAAATAGTCCAACGTGGATTGAGGGAAGCAAATGGATCCTGGAAGATCATTTGCATTTGTTGTCTTAATTGGCGCAGCGATTTGCCTTTTATTGTGGTCAGGTCATGCTCTTTGAAGAAAACTTTTCCGGCAGTTGGTCTGTATAACTGTAGCAGTGTTCTACCCGCGGTTGTTTTTCCACATCCGGATTCTCCAACCAGACCAAGGGTTTCGCCGGTATAAATATTGAAAGTCAGATCATCGACCGCTTTAACTGTCGCTGTTTGATGTTGAAAAAGCACACCCTGGTAAACAGGAAAATGCTTTTTTAAACCTTGTACTCTGACTAAGATTTGCTGTTCATTGCTCATCTTAATCTCCCTGTGTTGATGTCTACCCAGCAGGCAATCTTGTGGTCAATGCTAATGGACTCAAGTGGAGGATTCTTTTCCGAACAAATTCTTTGAAGGTGTGTACAACGCGCTGCGAATGGACAGCCGGAAAGTTTACCAATAGAGTCTGGTGGAGAACCTGGTATGACTGCCAGTTTCTCGTTCTCTTCTTCATCCAGACGGGGGATCGATTTTAGGAGTGCAATTGTGTATGGGTGTTGAGGTTGGCCATATAGCTTGAATACATCAGTTTCTTCAATGATATAGCCACCATACATTACGATGACTCTATCTGCTAATTCTGCGATGACTGATAGATCATGGCTAATCCAAATTACCGACATTCCCAGCCGGGAACGCAAACTGCGGATGAGTTCGAGTATTTGAACTTGAATAGTTACATCCAGTGCGGTGGTGGGTTCGTCAGCAATGAGTAATTTGGGATTACAGGAAAGTGCCATTGCAATCATTACGCGTTGGCGCATACCACCAGAAAACTGATGTGGATAATTAGCGTAACGACTGATTGCATTCGGTATTCCAACCATTTCCAGTAGCTGAATTGTCTGGTTATGCGCCTGTTCAGAATTCATTGCCAGGTGGGCGATCATCGTCTCGGTGATCTGTTGCCCAATGCTCAGTACCGGGTTCAGGCTGGTCATCGGATCCTGAAAAACCATGGCAATTTCTTTTCCACGCAGAGTTTGCATCATATTCTTTTCAGTGGATAGTAAGTCGATTCCCTGAAAAAGCACTTTGCCTGAGACAATTTCTCCTGGTGGTTGGGGAATTAATCGCATTACTGAAAGCATTGTGACGCTTTTACCGCAACCGCTTTCGCCAACGATGCCCAAAGTTTCTCCCGTGTGGACGCGAAAGGATACTCCATTAACAGCATGTACGACGCCTTCAAAACTATGGAACTGAACTTGCAAATCCTGAACGTCGAGAAGTATTTCAGCCATTAGTTACTCTTTTGAGCGGGTAAGTCGGACAGAGCGTGGGTCGATAGCATCTCGCAATCCGTCCCCGACAAAATTAATGGCCAATACGATTAGTAGTATCAGCGTACCCGGAAAAAACCACATCCAGGGGGCTCCATCAAGGTGGTTGTATGCTTCATTGAGCATGTTTCCCCAGGTAGCAGTGGGGGGCTGTACGCCCATACCTAGAAAACTAATGTATGCTTCCGCCAGAATGGCATTGGCCACTTCCAGGGTGGCTGAGACGATAATTGGAGCCATCGCAGAAGGTAGAATATGTTCAAAAATTATCGACAAATCAGTTGCGCCGGTAGCGTGCGCGGCAGTAACGAACTCTTGTTCTTTTAGAGAAAGAAAGCTTGATCGAACGATCCGTGCAAGATACATCCAGGATGTGAGCCCGATCACGCCAACAATTACAACGACACTGCCGCTGAATTCTCGCCCGAGAAACGTAAACGTCGGCGTATTGGCACCAAAAAACTTAGCGAGCACAATCAGAAGAAATAGTTGTGGAATGTTGAACATTGCTTCGGTAAAGCGCATTAGCAGGCTATCAATCGTCCCACCAAAATAACCCGCCAAAGCCCCTATCAAGACGCCCACGGTTACTGAAACAATCACAGCCAGAATACCGATGATGATGGAAATCTGTCCGCCAAATATCGTTCTGATGAGGATGTCGCGACCAGCGAGGTCGGTCCCAAATGGATGCGAAATGGACGGGCCCAATAATGTGGAGCGTAAATCCCCCCGGTTTGCGGTGGTTTCAGAAAAAAATAGGGCACCAACGAGGACGTAAAGTATTAAGCCCAATAAAACCCCTGCGCCGACCAAGGCCAT
>CAINXK010000115.1 GCA_903854805.1 uncultured Anaerolineae bacterium | reverse complement strand
TGACCGCAAGCTGGTGGCACGTTTCCAGAACCGGATCGGTCCACGTTGGTTTCAGCCATTCGCAGATATGGTCAAGCTGTTTGCCAAAGAGCAGATCAAACCGGGCGGGGTTAATCTGGTGCTATTTTTTGGCCTGCCCATTATAGCCCTTTCAGGGGCGCTGACAGCCGGCCTGTATGTGCCATTGATTGGGCTGGCGCCGACACACAGCTTTCCGGGTGACCTGATCGTGACTGTGTATCTGCTGAGCCTGCTGACTATGTCGATTGGTTTGGCGGGTTGGAATACCAGCAGCCGTTTCTCGCTGGTCGGTGCCACTCGCGCCTTGACGCAAATGTTTGCATACGAAGGCCCCTTCCTTTTGGCACTGCTCGGACCCGCGCTGGCTGCTGGCAGCTGGCAGATCAACGAGATCAACACCTTTGCCGCCAGTCATTGGCTCATTCTAACCCTACCAGTGGGCTTCCTGGTTGCTCTGATCGGCCTGATGGGCAAGCTTGAGCTACCCCCCTTTGATGCACCAGAAGCCGAGACCGAAATTGTGGCAGGCGCTCTCACTGATTACAGCGGCCGCGGTCTGGCCATCTTCAATATGGGAAAATCCGTGGAACTTGTCGTCGGGCTGACCCTGGTGGCTTCCTTCTACCTGGGTGGTCTTGGCGGTGTGCTGCCGTTTCTGATCAAAACGATTGCGCTTTTGCTGGTCATGTCGGTTTTACAATCCGTTTTGACCCGCTTGCGCATCGATCAGACCGTGGGTTTGTGGTGGCGCTTTGGGGCTATTCTGGTGCTTGCCCAAATCCTGTTCATGATCCTATGGAAAGGCTGGGTACAATGAAAATTGGGACAATGCTCAAGGATGTTTTCGAGTCGTTTTTCAAAAAACCTGCTACCCAGATCTATCCGATTGAAAAGGTGGCTACCTCGGATCGTTTTCGCGGCAAACTGGTTTTTAATCCGTCAGCCTGCACTGGCTGCTGCTTATGTTCAAAGGACTGCCCGTCTAATGCCATCGAATTGGTGACCCTCGACCGCGCCGCCAAGCGTTTTGTGTTGAAATACCACCTCGATCGGTGTGTTTATTGTGGGCAGTGCGTGGCCAATTGCAAATTTAAATGCATGAGTATGTCCAACGATGATTGGGAATTGGCTGCGATTAAAAAAGAAGCCTTTGAGGTCTATTATGGAAACGAAAACGATATTGCAACCTTCCTGGAAAAACTCGCTCTTCCCGATCCTGTTTCCGAAGGGCAACCAGCCAAACAGTGAACTACCCCGCGTAGCTATCGTCGGGATCGGTAATGAATTTAATGGCGATGATGCCGCTGGAGTGTTGGTGGCTCGCAGGCTGGGTACTCAGGAAAGCTGCGTGGATGCTGCTCATGTACTGATCATTGAAGCCGGACAGGCTCCTGAAAACATCACCGCAGATCTGCGCCGCTTTCAGCCACAGGTTGTCTTAATGGTTGATGCAGCCCAATTGGATGCAGACCCAGGCCAGGTTTCCTGGATCCCCTGGGAGACCACCACAGGGATGAGTGCTTCCTCGCACAGCCTGCCGCTCTCCATGCTGGCGCGCTACCTGACGCTTGAATTTTCATGCAGTGTGCATTTGCTGGGCATCCAACCGGTTCAAAATGAATCCTACAGCAGTGTCAGCCCCTTAGTCCAGGCTGCTGTTGATGATATTTGCCAGACGCTCTGCGACAGCATCTTCTCCAACTGATCGGAATACCGGCCGGTTTGGAGGCAGGGGGACGGTCCATAGCCAGCCTGAAGATGTTACAATTCCTATTATTTTGTTGGGCAGGCGCTATTACGCCGGCCCTATCAGGAGTTTGTGATGCCGATTGAATCCCGATCAGCGAATTACCCTGCAAACAATATCCAGTTAAATAGCACAGATGGTGGCAGCGTGTTGATTAGCCCACACGGCTCGCACGTACTTTCATGGATGCCTGCGGTTGGTGATGAGCGCTTGTTTCTCAGCCCGAAGGCAGAATTTCGAGCAGGAGCTGCCATCCGCGGTGGAGTACCGGTTGTTTTCCCGCAGTTTGCCGGATTGGGAGTTTTGCCAAAGCATGGTTTCGCGCGCAACATCGTCTGGGAGCTCGCCCGGTTGACTGGCGATAGCGCGGTGTTCTGGTTATCAGAGAATGATGCAACTAGGCTGGTCTGGCCGCACCGATTCTTGGCTGAGTATTCTGTTCGAATTGAAAAGAACCGGTTGGAAATGGCGCTGGCGATTACCAATACGGATATCGTCCCGTTCACATTCACGGCAGCCTTGCATACCTATCTGCGCGTAATGGCTGTCGCAGATACCAGTATTTCGGGTTTGCACGGATTGATTTATCGCGACTCCGCGAATGGCGACATTCAGGCACTCGAAACATCAGACCGTTTGGGCTTTCAGGGCGAACTGGACCGCATCTATTTGGATGCTCCATCCGAGCTTCACCTGCAGGAACCAGATCGGGAACTGGTCATTGCTGCCGAAGGATTTTCAGATGTGGTCATCTGGAATCCCGGCCCAGAGAAATGCGCCCAACTGGTTGACATGGAACCGCAGGGATACCGCCAGTTTGTGTGCGTGGAAGCCGCAGCGATCGGGCAGCCTGTCGCACTGGCCCCTGGGGGCAGCTGGCGTGGTAAACAAAGTCTTTCGGTATAACCACGGATATAATTCCATCCTGGTTCTGCTGCTCAGGCGATTAAAATTCGATGGTTTGCCTCCCCAAAAAAGCTCATCACCCCGTGTTTTTGGTTTAGGGACAGGGGATGGGTTGGTAGGCATGACCTGGTTTGCAACCCAAATAACACATAGGAGAAAATATATGCCCCGTCTTGAAGAATCACCAGCCTGGCAGGCATTGAACCAGCATCAGCGCGAAATTGAGGCTGTGCAGATAAAGGACCTTTTCGCGCGGGACCCCCAGCGCTTTGAACGCTTTTCCTTA
>CAINXK010000114.1 GCA_903854805.1 uncultured Anaerolineae bacterium | reverse complement strand
TGATTGTTACCGATGATGGCGTGATCAAGATTGATAGCACTGGCAAAGAAGGTAATTCCTCCAGTGAGAATCCAACCCTGGCGTTCGATACCGTGCGTCAGTTCAACACGGGCATATTTCCAGAAGGATTCATTGGCAGCATGTAAAACTACAATTCCTCCCCATCCTTTATTCTCATCTTGCGCAGTGAGCAGGATGGGGTTGCTGGCATCACCAAGCATATTAACAGCATTTTGTGCCAACAGCACTGCGCCAGGTTCAAATCGCAATACTGTGCCAGGAGCAATTTGCAGCCTGACATTCTGGGGAATGATCAAATCACCCTTTATATCCCATACACCCGGGGAGATGAGCAATTGATCAGCATCAGGCGAAGCAGACATAAAAGGATAGGTATTTAGCAATTCGCTAACCGCTGGAGCCTGAGGGATGGGGCCGAGGCTTATTTCAGCAGGTGTCATTACGCCATCCAGGCTGACCTTGATCTCTTGCGGTAAACCGCCAAATCGAACAACAGCCTCCACCGTGGGTAGGTTTTTGGGCTTGCTCCATGCACTGGCATCACTTAGCAAGATGGAATACATGGCATAACTGGGGATTTGCTCACTATCTTTAAGAGATGAAAGTGTGCCAGGCTCCGGGGTATCCATTGGGATGGACTTTCCTTTCACCTCAAACCGCAGCACATCCACCGGCAGAGCAGAAATGTTGGTTAATTCCACCTTGAGTGTGATAGGGCCTGTATCGCCAAGATTAATGCCGCTGATCGAATAAGCGCCCTTGACCGGGTTAGGCGGCGTGAACCACAAGTTGAGGAAGGCCTGGCGATCAATGAGTCTCTGCCAGTTAACATCCAAGCCTTTTGGCTCATATTCTACTTGCAGCGCCTGGGTAAAGCCCTGGGCTTGTGAATTATATTTTTGTTTCAGGTTTTCTATGTACCCCGGCCGGGTGATGCGGTAAAGTTCTTCAGCATATGCACGTTTAACATCATCATCATTAAAAATGCTGTTGCCAACATCAAAAATAAAGTTTTTGGTGGCATCCAATTTGCATTCCTCAAATGGTATCGCATCATACACCACCGGTTCAAGCCGGGCCGTGATGGGGTTGTAATAAAAACGCAAGTTATGCCAGTTGGTGCCATGGCAGGCGGCCCACAAGTCTGAAATGGCAAAGAAACGACCCATTAAACGAACATCGAAAACCTGGGATGCCGGTAATGCCCCCGTTTCATAAGAGCGCAAGAGAGAGCGGGCAGTTTCAGCTTCTGCCGTGAGGGATGGGCTGCCTGCGATTTTTCCTGCCTGAAAACTGGATATATCCGCGGTTTTTTCGGTGGTGTAGGTCCAGCCATTTCCGATAAATTTCGTACCGTGAGCATAGAAATAGGCCCACTTATCCCATAAATTATCTTCATCAAAGCGTATGATGACACCCTGGCGGCGTCCCTGACTTTCGATGAGTTCACCGGTAAAATTTTCCTCGATGCCATAAATACCCAAAAGATTGCCATTTAGCAACACGTTTGTAAAATTATAGCGGGTAGTGAGAACATTCTCTTCAATCAGGTTCTGGTGAAAGGCCCATTCGTATAAAAAATTACGGGTTTCGGGGGTCTGGATGGAAAATTGGCGAAAACCCATCACCTGGGCATCGTTGTTGAGATGAATGCGAAATGACCACTTGTCACCCTGCAGGTGATCAGTCCAATCTCCCTTGAGACGCATATCCGCATCCATCACAGGCCCGTTATCAAACGTCATGGTTGCCGGGACAAAATCCGCATCGGTCGTTTGCAAAATACCGACTTTGAGTGCCTCATCGCGCTTTTCCAACATCTGGCGGTAATATTTGAATTTGAGATCGATGGAGATGGTGGGCAGTCCGTTATTCTGATAAAGCCTCAATTCGTTAGATGTATTTTTTTCAGCAGTAGCTACGGCGGATTGCACAATAGTCTGGGCCTGTAAGCGCGTTTTTCCCAAAAGGCCAGCCCGATCCAGCAGAACGGCGCTGGCGAGTGAAAACAAAAAGAAAATCGCGATGATTGTGCCCAGCAAGAAACGTTTTATGAGCGGTGTTTTCGTTCCGCCAGGTACGGGCTTTTGCTCTTCAGTTTGGTGTATCTTCATTCTTCATCATCCACCAAGCAAATTGCTCTGTTCTACGATGCTTACAGCGCTGTCAGGATAGGCTTTTCGAAGAGAATCCAAAGTGCGGATTAATTGATCCTGAGTACTGATATTGACATAATAAGTAAGTTGAAGAAGATCGCCAGAATGATCAAGGCGGCGAAAATCCAGAGTTTTGAACTCATTAAGCAGATAGGCATTAATTTCAGCAAAGAGATTCTCTCGAGCTTGTGTATCATGTACCTGGATATTTAGATAGAGATTGTGCAACGCTTTGCGACGTCTGAAGAGCAACGCGCGAGCCAAGAGGAAGGCCATGATAACCGCAACTGCCACCAGAGTGGGAACACGCT
>CAINXK010000113.1 GCA_903854805.1 uncultured Anaerolineae bacterium | reverse complement strand
GAGGGCAGGTCACAACTGAAAAGCAAGAACTGTATACTGATTTATACGATCTCCGAAAACCTGAAGCGCACTCTTGTCTGGACACGTGCTTGCAATGTGCTGGCGAGTCTACTATAATCAGCCAATTCGTGTCCTATTTATTGCGCACAAGGAGTACCAGAGTGACAGACCAGAGTTATTATGCTGCGGTTGTGGGTGCAGGCCCCGCAGGAATGTTTGCGGCGCGAGAAATGGCTCGCAGCGGTGTAAAAGTTGTCATTTTTAATCGTGACATCAAGCCTGGCGGGTTGGCTGAATATGGCATTTATCCGGATAAATTAGCCATGAAGGAAGGCCTGCGGACGCAGTTCAAACAGGTGCTGGAAACCCCCGGGATCAGTTATTATGGCAATCTGACGGTTGGCAGCCAGGGCGATTTGAGCCTGGATGATCTGCGCGCACTGGGTTTCCAGGCTATTTTAGTAACGGTGGGTGCCCAGGGTACCAAATGGTTGGGTTTGCCAGGCGAAAATCTGCGGGGTGTTTACCATGCCAAGGATCTGGTTTATCACTATAACCAGCTGCCGCCCTACAGCCAGAAGAAATTTCATTTTGGCAAAAGGGTGGCGATCGTGGGAGCCGGGAATGTTATGCTGGATATTGCCCGCTACGCCATCCAGAAGGTCAAGGCCCATGAAGTGCTCGCGATTGTGCGCCGTGGCCCGGCCGAGGTCAAGTTTGACAAGAAGGAAATGGAATATGTGGTTCGTAACCTCGATCAGCGCGCACTGGACGATGAAATTAACCGTGTCAGCCCGCAAATGACCGCGATTGGGCAAGACCCCGCAGCTGCCAGATCCATGATCCTTGAAGCCCTGCCCAAGGCCCAGCCTTCCAGCTCCACCACCCATTTCAGACTTGAGTTTCTGGTTTCACCAACCCGCATCCTGGGCGATGAGACCGTCAATGGGCTCGAAGTTGAAGACAACAGCCTGATAATGAAGGATGGCGAGGTCAAGGCCAGTGGCTCGGGCAATAAACGCATCTTGAAGGTTGATTCTGTGATATTTGCGATTGGCGATAAGGTGGACGAGAGCTTCGGGCTGCCAACCCAGCATAACGAATTTGCCAAAAACCCGGAACCACGCTTCCCGATGGACGGGCTTTCTTTTGAGGCCTACGATCCGGTCGGTGGCGCTGTCATTCCGGATGTATTCGTGGCGGGTTGGTCGCGGCAGGCCAGTACCGGGCTGGTTGGCTATGCCCGCAAGGATGGCACTTATGGCGCCAGGGTGGTGCTGCAGTACCTGCAGAGCCTTGCCCAGGTGCAGCCGGATCTGGCCGCCCTGCGCAATCGTTTAAAAACCTTGGGCAAACCGGTGGTCACGCAGAATGATATTCGCAAGCTGGCCGAGCTTGAGACAGAAATGGCCCGGCGTCGCGGGCTGGAGTTCTTCAAATTCGGCACGAATGAAGAAATGCTGGAAAAGATCATGTCGGTCGGTTAGCCGGGATGGGGTTTTGTTCTTTGGTATCAACCCTCTGCGCTGATGAGTGCTGCCATTAACTGGATGGATCTCGTGTAGATTGAATCGACTGCCAATTGGAAAGCAGCGTGTTGGGGCAAGGTACACACCCACCTCTGCAGTCATGTATGAAGAACAGATTGAATTTCCGGCGCTTTGATTGATGCTGTGGTTTGCGGCAAGCTGGATGTTTTTTTGAACCGGTGCCTCGGCTGTTGGCGCTGATGGGTTAGCTATTTTTACAGTAATTCAACAATTTGTTTCCGGTGTGGACCCGATCCATGCCGGAATTTATTTTAAGCGCTCACAGCTAAGGAACGACGAAAAACAACCTACCCTTTTCTACTCGAAACTCAAAAAAAAAATCATCAAAAAACGTCGCCTCTTCCGTTTTTTAACCATCCTGATTTAGCTGCTCAAAGGTGAGAACGCTGGTGGTTGGGGAAGTGCAGCTACCGAAGGAAGAGCACGGTGAACAGGTGGTAGACACCGAAAATTTATCGTATTTTTCTCGAAAGGTAACCGCGGAAACATTTGAAAAATTAGCCCTGGTCGAAATCTATCGGCGCGGGCTTGAATATGCCAGGCAAGCTGCGGCAGTTATGGATGGCGCTGAGTGGGAACAAGGATTTACTGAACACCACTGTCCGACGGCTATCCGTATTCTCGATTTTCCGCACACAGCTGAACATGTCAGTGCGATTAGTGCTTGTTTATACGGAGAACATACCCCAGAGACCCAGTCCTGGTTGGATGAACGCCTGCACAAACTAAAACATTTCGGACCAGATGAGCTGTTGACCGAACTGAGCAATTTACACATCGAAAACCCAGAAAAGCAAGTAATTACGAGCAATCTGGCTTATCTCGAGAAACGCAAACAGCAAATGCGCTACCCCAACTTCCAGGCTAAGGGTTGGCCAATCGGCAGTGGTATGGTGG
>CAINXK010000112.1 GCA_903854805.1 uncultured Anaerolineae bacterium | reverse complement strand
TCTTATTTTCGGCAGCACCGGGCAAAACTGAAGGCCCGTGATGTTAATTTTAGATAAAAACGGTTTTCCCAAGAATAGGGGGGGAATAAAATTTTAATGTGCACTACCTGTGGCTTGTGTGTAACGCCACAGAGTAATTCCATGGGCGCTTTCGTGTGTTTTATTCTCGAACAAGTCCGAATGGACAATTGAACGCGAAGTTCCTTTGGAGAAAATTGTAAAAAGCACAACCTAAACTCGCACATTGCACCCTATCGTATTTTCGTCGAAGCACCCAGAAAGGCGCTGATTTATTTTCTTCCGCTAATCTAACGTGAGCCATGAAATGCTTTACCTTGATTTCCCTGATGACAGGACGGCCCTGGATTATGGGATTTTCGAATCTCGCGAATCCCATAATCCGTAAAATGCATTCGACTGCTTAACTGGCTATTGGCATTTGGACCTATTCCCGGAAGGAAGAACGGGCAAACAGTCCCAAGTGCCTAATTGCCAGAAAAGGTGCTGTTTTTTGAGGGCGGCTTTTGTGGATAAAGCAGGATGATTGCTTCCAGAGCAGCAGGATCCGTGAGTAGATGCGTTTTCAAGATCGCCATGAGCGCTCTTTAACACAAACAGCCCTGGCGCTTTGCCAGGGATCAAATAATCTGCAGGCTTTTATTAAACCATCAGGCAGAAATCTTCAGCAATTCACCCGCACTTAGCTTGCTCAGTTCGTTGGCCGGAATGGAACGGATCACTTTTTTGGATTTACGATCGACGACAAAAACGGTCAAATCATTGGTCTTTTCATCCACGCGGAAATGAATTGAGACATTTGAGCCATTACTGACGGGCAGCGTGGCCTTTTCAGCGACACCAGCCGATTTCGGCTCGGCCTGGGTCAACACTTCGGCCTTCTGCACCGGGGCAACCGGCCTGACTTGCACCGCAAGAGCGGCTAGCCTGGGGCTGACCATTGAATCGGATTGCGCTGGCACCTGCGCTTGCGCGCTGGCTTCCGCGGGTCGCACACTGCTGATCGAACTAATTGAAGTTTCGCTCATCGTAGACCTTGCCTTCCCAGCATCCTTGCATGGGGATTACTGAATTTTTCTAATGAAATGGGTCAAGCCTCTTGCTCAACAACCATTCCGCTTGTCCGACCAGGAAATTGCTGGCTCATAACATCAGGCTAACCCGATGTGTTCACAGTTGTACCGGTCGTATTGGTCCCGTATGTAATTGCATTAAACATTTGCGACTGGTAACCGTAATCAGCGAGCTGATTCTGATAGCCAAGATACAGGTCAAACAAGACCTGCTTGCGGGCGGTCTGCGCCTCGGTATACTTTGTGATGCGCTTGTCATACGTTGTCTTCTGTTCATCCACAGAGGAGAGTGTCTTGGTCAGCATACCCGTCGTTCCCGAATAACGCGACAGCAAGGTATTGACCTCGCCCAAGCCCGCATCCATCAGCGCGGTCAGATCGGTGGGGTGGTCCTTAAGCGCTTCTGTAAATTTGGTGCTGTCAAGAGTCAGATTCATGTTCTTATCGAAACTGAGACCGATCTCATTCAGACTCTTAAAACTACCAGTGTTGGTATAGCTGCGGTTCATGCGGTAAGTCAGGTCATTGCGCAGGCTGCTGAAAGTCGTCTCGCCCGCCAGGGCACCGCGCGTGTAGGTCGTCTTGCCGGTTGCATCAGTGCTTTTGGTGGTCGT
>CAINXK010000111.1 GCA_903854805.1 uncultured Anaerolineae bacterium | reverse complement strand
CGGAAGCACACACCAACCATCTACCAATCTAGAACTGGTCTTGCAAGAAGAAGTGCGCCGGCATGAAATCGTCCTTGAAGATTTGCGGATCCACCAAATTGAGCTGGAGATGCAGAATGTGGAGCTGCGCCGGACGCAGGCTGAATTGGATGCTGAGCGGGCGCGTTATTTCGATTTGTACGATCTGGCCCCGGTGGGGTACTGCACTCTGAACACAGAAGGGTTGATTCTGGAAGCGAACCTGACCGCGGCCAACCTGCTGGGTCTAACCCGGGCAGCAATGCTCAATTTACCAATGAGCAGGTTCATTGAAAAGAATTCCCAGGATCAGTATTACTTTCGCCGAAAGAAATTTGTCGAAACAGGTACATACCAGGTTGACGAACTGCAGATGGTAAAGCAGGATGGAACAATATTCTGGGCACAGGTGGAAATCAGTTACAGCCTGGGTGACAAAAAGGAGTATCAAGCTCGAATTTTGATAAGCGATATTTCCGAGCGCAAACGGATAGAAAACCTGTTGCAGATCACCGAGAAGCGCCTGAGTGTTCTGGCAGAATACAGCCGGGTGATATTCTGGGAAGTGGATGCTGAGGGGCTTTACAACTATATCAGCCCGACTTGCCTGTCAATCCTGGGCTACACTTCCGTTGAAATCAGCGCCAAAAAGTACTTTTACGATCTGCATCCTGACGAAGGACGCGCTGCCTTCAAGGTGGCAGCTTTTGAACAGATCGACTGCCAGCTTCCTTTTCGTAATTTTGAAAACATGCTGCAAACCAAGGATGGACAGGTAATCTGGGTCTCAACCAATGCGCTCCCCATCCTGGATGAAAATGGAAAGCTGATAGGCTATAGCGGAGTTGATATCGACATAACTGAACACAAGCTGGTCGCGGCGGCTGTTGTGGAGCGAGAGGCTAGTAAACGTGAGCAAGCCGCGCTGGCGAAAGCCGATGCAGAACGGCGTTTGCTTCTGGATAATATCCAAACCCAGGTCTGGTATCTGACCGACGACCATACTTATGGCAGAGTCAACGTCGCGCATGCGGCCTTCATTGGCGTGAGCAAAGAGCGCCTGGCTTTCACGAGTATGTACGACTTTGTCCAAAACGATAGGTTGGATCATTTCATTCAGGATGTCAAACAGGTCTTTGCCACCGGTCAAGCCATCCACAGCGAACTCCGTCTGCCAAATGCGGATGGTGAATGGCGGCTCCTAAAAATCCTAACATCAGCCATCCTCAACGCTGACGGGCTTGTCCGGCAGGTAGTTTGTTCGGCTGATGATATCACTGAGCGTAAGCAGGCCGAAGAAGCGCTGCGTTATGCACATTGGAAGTTGGAGAGTACCATCGAAGGCACGCATGTTGGTACCTGGGAATGGAATGTACAGACCGGCGAAACGACTTTTAACGAAATATGGGCGCAGATGCTCGGGTATTCACTGGCCGAATTGGCTCCCATCAGCATAAAAACCTGGGAAATGCTGACTCACCCTGATGATCTGATCCGATCCGGTGAATTGCTTGCGCACCATTTCATGGGTAAATCGCTTTATTATGAATGCGAGCCGCGTATGAAACACAAGGACGGGCACTGGGTCTGGATTCAGGATCGTGGTCGAGTCGTCACGTGGACTGAGGATGACAAACCATTGCTGATGTTGGGTATCCATACGGATATCAGTGTGCGAAAAGCATCGGAGGAAAAGATACGTTTATTGAATATCGAGTTGGAAAACCTGACATTGACCGATTTTCTGACCAATTTATTCAACCGCCGTTATTTTATGCTGCGAGGCACCGAAGCGGTCAAACGTGTCATGCGCAATACAGAACCCCTGTCGCTCTTGATGCTGGATATCGATTTATTTAAGAAGGTGAATGATAACTATGGCCATGAAGTGGGGGATTTGGCGCTTCAGCACGTGGCGGGAGTTTTGAAGTCCTGCCTTCGCGAAATTGATATTCTGGCACGGATTGGCGGCGAGGAATTTGCAGTACTGCTGCCAAACATGGGTCAGGACGAAGCAGCTATCCTGGCGGAACGGGTTCGAAAGTTAATCCAGGATACGCCTTTCGAAACAGGCGGGGAAGCCATAACCATCACTATCAGCCTGGGTGCGGCTGTTTTTGAGAATGGAATGGCCGCTATTGATGACCTGCTCAGGAATGCTGATGCGGCTTTGTACGAGGCCAAGCACAGCGGACGCAACCGCGTGGTGATATTTCAAGATCATCTACCCCCTCCGCGGAGGGGAAGTAATTAACCCGGGCGAGCCCATAGAACGTCATATCTAAACCCACAAACCCCCTGAATTTCAGGGGGTTTGTGGGTTTAGATGTAAGAGGACGGTTGCTGAGCAGCAGAACCAGGATGATTAGTGCCAAAACGAAGAGCGAGTGCGTGATACCCGCCAGTTTATCGAACGGGTGTTTAATCTGATATTGTCAGATCAGATATATTCAGGGCAGGTTGGAAGCTAAAGCGCGGGTTCGTACTATTACAACACCTGGGGCTGGCTGGGCGCATCTATAAGAAGAGCGGCCTGGATCTCATCGATAAAGTCGCGCATAACCAGGTTGTAGGATTTGCAGATATCTTCGACTGTACAGAATGGCGCCATACTGCAGCCTGCACAGTCGATATGCTTTTCAACGAAGAGCCGCACGATCTGCGGGGAATAAGCCAGGATTTCGGCGACGGTGGCAGCGGGGGTGATGGTTGGGATTTTCATAAGACGGGAAAATGAGAGCGCACACACACACAGGTGCGCTCTCATTTTTTGTCGGACTAGTGACCGCTGCCTGGGGTGATGACCCCGTTAAAGACCTCGGGGTTGGGGTCGCCTTCAACATACAGGTAACCGGCTAAACCGCGCTGCAGCCGCGCCAGGGCGTGATCCACCAGGATGTAACGGCCCGGTACTTCCAGCTTGAGCTCCACCATGGTAGCGCCGCCGGGTGGGACGAGAGTGGTCTGCACGTCTGTGAGAGGTTTGGAAGTAAGTGAAGCCTGGTCAAAGACGCGGTCGAAGATTTCGCCGATGATATGGAAGGATGAGATAAAGTTGGGTCCGCCCACACCGAAGAAGATCCGCACGGTTTCGCCGGTTTTGGCATGCAAGGCATGTGCATCGCTGGCGAGAGCCATCGCAGCGCCATTGAAGACGAAATATTCGGGTTTTTCATCGAGCAGTTTCTGGGTATCAACCGTCAGCATACCGGAGGTTCCATAGGGTTGGGCGGTATAAAGCTCGCCCTGCATGACATAGAATTCGTGATCAACCTTCGGCAACCCGCCGGCGGGTTCGACCAGGATCAGGCCATACATGCCGTTCGAGATGTGCATGGCGACCATGGGCGTGGCACAGTGGTAAACATACAGCCCGGGGTTGAGAGCCTTGAAGCTGAACATGGTTTCGGCACCAGCTTTGGTCTGGGTGGCTGCTGCGCCTCCGCCTGGGCCAGTCACGGCGTGGAAATCGACCGAATGCATCATGCTGCTGGTGATGGCATTCTTGAGATGCACTTCCACCGTATCGCCAACGCGCACACGCACGAAGGGACCGGGCAGTTTGCCATTGAAGGTCCAATAGGCGTAGGTACTGCCATCCGCCAGTTGGCCGGTGACCTCGACAGTTTCCAGGTCGACACGCACATTGGTCGGAGCGCGGCTGCCGATCTCTGCCGGCAGGTCGGTGGGGTCGCGGGTGATATCGACTGCGCTGCTGTCTGCGGCGGCGGGCATTTCCATTACTGTGGCCGGCGCTGCGGCCGGTGCTGCGGCGCCGGCTGCAGCTGAGGTCGATGGGCTTTTGTCCGCGGTTTTGGCCGCAGCGCTGCCAGGGCCAACCAACAGTTTGCCCTGCATGCCAGCCTGGCGATGCCCGGGAAGGGTGCAGTAGTAAACAAAGCTGCCTTCGTGGGCGGCGACAAATTCGAGCACTACACTCTTGCCATTCCCTGAAACGCGTTCCGATTTGGCGTTGAATTCTTCAACGCTGATATCGTGTTCTGAACCATCTCCGCTGGTCAGGGTGATCCGGACCAGATCGCCAGCGTTGGCTTTCAAATCTGGATTGGCTTTTCCGGCCAGGTCTCCGTCTTTGCCCAGAAAGATCATTTTGCCATCCAGCAGACCGGTTTCCAGGTTGTATTCGACGGTGACGCCGCTGG
>CAINXK010000110.1 GCA_903854805.1 uncultured Anaerolineae bacterium | reverse complement strand
TAAAAGCTTGGAAACCACGTTGGTGATAAAGATATAAAAAAGCAACTTATGCGGTATTGCATAAAAAGGTTTTTTTGTGATAATTTTGCGGAATAACTCCCGCAAAATCACCACTTTCCGTGAAGCCCACCGATTTTCAACCATTTGCAAGCAGTCGCTCACGATGGAAAGACCAGACCCTGATTAGCCGCTAATAGCTGCGCTCCTATCACCCGCGCGGACACAACGAATCAATCGTCTTCAGCAGCTCCTTCAACTGCACCGGTTTGCTCAGATACGCAGTCGCACCAGCCTGCATGCAGCGCTCGCGATCACCAGGCATGGCCAGCGCCGTCACCGCAATCACCGGCAAAGCCGCCGTGCGCGCCAACGGATGCGCCCGGATGCGCCGGATCACCTCAATCCCATCCATGCCAGGCATCTGAATATCCATCAGGATGACATCAGCCTGGACCTGCTCCAGGCGCTCCAAAAACTCAATCCCGCCATGCGTGGTACTCACTCGAAAATTCCGCGAGACTAAAAAATCTGAGATCAACTCCAGCACCATCTCATTATCATCCGCCATCAAGACCATCGGCCCGACTGTCTGATCATCGAACTTGAACTTCAGCGGGTTTGTGCCCGGCAGCAACCTGGGCTCCAACGCACTCGATTCATCCAGCCACTTAAGTACGATCGTAAACCGGCTGCCCCTACCCGGCAAGCTTTCCACCTCAACAAAGCCACCATGTAAAACCGCCAGGCGCTGCACCAGCGAAAGCCCCAGGCCCGTCCCGGTATTCTGGCGTGAGAGGCTGCTATCCAACTGCATAAACGGCTTAAACAGCTGCGGCAGATCTTCAGCATGAATTCCAATCCCATCATCCCAGACCGCAATCCGCAGCTCGCCTTTAAGCGCATCAGCCTTAACGTCGATACCCAGGTTACCACCATCCAACGTAAACTTGACCGCATTCCCCAGCAAATTGACCAGCATCTGCTTCAGACGGCGCGCATCCGCTTTTAAGATAATCGTAGCCGGCTCCATCCTGAAATTTACTTTTTGATGCTTCTGGTTGGCCAGGCCCTTGGTCAGCTGCAGGCTGGCCTGGCAGATATCGCCCAGCGAACAGGTCTCCAGCTGCAGGTCAAACTTGCCCGCCTCAATCTTGGAAAGATCCAGAATATCATTGATCAATGCCAGCAAATGCCGCCCGCTAGCCTCAATATTCTTCACTGCATTGCGCTGCTTATCATTTAAATCGCCATACGTCACCATTTGCAGCGCCTCAGAAAGCCCCAGAATACCCGTCAAAGGCGTGCGCAGTTCATGGCTCATACTCGCCAGGAATTCATCCTTGGCGTGCGCGGCCTGCTCAAGTGCCAGGTTGGCAACCTTCAATTCGCGGGTGCGGTCAATCACACGCTGCTCCAGCTCCACGTGTGCCAACAACAGCTCAGCCTCGGCCAGCTTCCGTTCAGTAATATCACGTATCACTACCTGAATACTAACCTCGCCATCAATTTCTACCGGCGAGGCTGCCACCTCCACCACCCGCACCTGCCCGTCCAGGCGGATTATTTTTTCCTCCACTGGCGGCGCCGCACTCATCTGGCCTAACATTTGCTCTATTCGCTGGCGGATGAGGTCATGCGAAGAGGGATGGAAAATCTCGAACGGAGATTTTCCCAGGATCTGGCCGGGTTCGCTCGCCCCCAGCAGCTCCAACCCTGAGGAATTAATGAAAGTGATGCGATCTTGATTGTTGACAAAAATCGCATCCGGCGAGACCTCCACCAGGCTGCGATAGCGTTCCTCGCTCTCGCGCAGGGCCCGCTCTGCCCGCAGCCGGGCCCGGCTGCCGGCATACACCGCCGCAAACAGGATGGCCAGCATGAGGCCCGCCGACCCCAGGAAGATTGCGTAGAATTGTGTGTTGCGCGCATCCAACTGTTCCAAATCAACCTGCAAGCGGGCATCCACCTCGCCAGCATGCAGTTCAAGCGCATCAAAAGCATTGTGTAGATCAGTTTCCAGCGTCGCATCCGCACCAGACGGCGGCAAGACACCCAAAATTTTCCGGAAATCTGTGCTGGCCTCGATTAGACCAACCAGGGCAGCATCGGCAGAATCATCCGCGCTGTTTATCCCAAAGTTCGCCCGGTGCAGCTGCAGACTCTGCTCCAGCGCCTTATGTGACTGCCCCACCAGCGCCAGGCCCTGGTTACGATCAAATGCCGCGTTATCTGCCCCTGACTTTATGACATCCAGATAGCCCTTGATCAAATCAATCCGCGACTGGCGCAGCAGCGCTAATTCCTGGTCATATTGGCCGATAATCCGGCGCTGGTTGACCGTGAACCAGGAAGTCGAACCCGTGATCAGGATCGAGGTCAATACCAGCGCCCAAATCCAGGAAGCAGTTCCAAACCAATGGCTGAGCCTGGCTGCGATTTTGCGTACAAAAGGGTTTGATCTCATGGGCTACCTGTCGATAAAATATTCCCGGCTGTCACTGGGCCGGGCAAATCATCCGCGCTAAAATCGAAGCGGGTCAAAACCAGAAGATGTTCCGAACTACCAATAAACTGGGCCAACTGCTGGCTCCAGGTTTTCCGCAATGATTGCTCAGATTTCCAAAAAACCATTCTACCAGACCCGGCCGCGCTCCACATCAGCAATCCGGCCCGCACGCTAAAAACCAGCTGGCCAAAGAAAACCAACCCGGATGACACCAGCCCGTCAGCCTGTCTCACGGCTCGGGCCTGCCATCTGGCAGGGCATGCCTGTGAATTCCAGTGCTATTTTCTAATAAGATATCCATCAACTCAGCTAATTCCTTCAACTGGACCGGCTTACTCAAATAGGCATTCGCGCCAGCCTGCAGGCAGCGCTCGCGGTCGCCAGCCATCGCCAGCGCGGTGACTGCGATCACCGGCAAGGCCGCCGTACGCGCCAACGGGTGCGCGCGGATGCGCCGGATCGTTTCGATCCCATCCATACCCGGCATCTGGATATCCATCAGGATGATATCGGCCTGCAGCTCGTCCAGGCGCTGCAAGAATTCGAGGCTGTTCTGGCTGGCAATCACCCGGTAGTTCTGTGAGCTTAGAAAATCTGTCAACAGTTCCAACACCACCCGGTTATCATCCACCAGCAAAACCAGCGGCTCAACCGGCTGACCAAGCTCCGGCTTCAATCGCAGCCGGGCAGGTACGGGCGGTTGGTAGGGCTCCAGCTGCGGACTGACTTGCACCCAGGGCAGCACAATTGTGAAGCGGCTGCCATGCCCAATGCTGCTCTCAATTTCCACGCAGCCACCATGCAGCTCGGCCAACCTTTGCACCAACGAAAGCCCCAGCCCCGTGCCCGCGTACTGGCGCGAGAGGCTGCTGTCCAACTGTACAAACGGTTGAAACAGCCGTGCCTGGTCTTCCAATTGAATGCCAATCCCATCATCCCAGACCAGCACCCGCAGTTCTTGTTCCAGCACAGAACCGCTGACTTCAACGCCCAGGTGGCCGCCATCCGGTGTGAACTTGATGGCATTGCTGAGCAAATTAACCAGCATCTGCTTCAGACGCCGCGCATCCGCCCTCAGGATAATGGAAGCCGGCTGCATGCTAAAAGTTACCATTTGGTGCTTCTGGTTGGCCATACCCCTGGTCAGCTGCAGGCTGGCCTGACAAATATCCCCCAGCGAACAGGTTTCAAACTGCATTTCAAACCGGCCAGCCTGGATCTTTGAAAGATCAAGGATGTCGTTGATCAAGGCCAGCAGGTGCCGCCCGCTGCTTTCAATATTCTTAATTGCATTGCGCTGCTTATCATTCAAAGCGCCATAGGTTACCATCTGCAGAGCCTCAGAGAGTCCCAAAATACCTGTCAACGGCGTGCGCAGTTCATGGCTCATACTCGCCAGGAATTCATCCTTGGCGCGGGCGGCTTGCTCAAGCGCCTGGTTGGCACGCTTTAGCTCGCTGGTGCGGTCAATCACGCGCTGCTCAAGTTCCACCTGAACCTTCAGCAGTTCGGCTTCCACCCGCTTGCGCTCGCTAACATCCTGAACGGTGCCGATGCTCTTTAACGGGCGGCCCGCCTCGTCAAAACTGACCTGGCCATCCGCATATAAATAATGGATCGAACCATCCCGATGAATGACACGATATTCAAGCGCAGAAGTATCACCGCTTGCCAAATTTCTGGTCATACTGTGGCTGAAGATCTCAACATCCTCGGGATGGATCTGCTTCAAAAGTGATTCCGGCTTGCCATCATACAACTCGGGATCCAGATCAAACACTCGATACATTTCCTTCGACCACTTGACTGTATTCGAGAGCATGTCCCATTCCCAACTGCCAATTTGAGCAATGCGCTGCGCTTCTTGCAGCCCGGCCTCACTCTGCAGCAAGGCCTGCTCGGCCCGTTTCCGTTCGGTAATATCCAGGACCGTGCCCACATAGCGCACCAGCCGGCCTTCGGCATTCCTGAGCGCCTGCCCCCGCCCCATGACCCAATACTCCAGGCCATCCTGGCCCAACTCGCGCCATTCAAGCGACAGTCGCCTCCCATTTTGGGCCGCATCCAGCACCTCGCGGACAGCCATCTCGCGATCATCCGGATGGATGGTTTGCATCCAGGCATCGAAGGAAGGTTCACAACTGTAAGGCTCCAACCGGTACACTTTCCACAATTCTTCAGACCAGATATTCTTGTTGGTCTCAAGATCCCACTCCCAAGTGCCGCCATTCGCCGCCGCCAGGGCCTGGTGCAGGCGTTTCTCACTTTCGCGCAGGGCGTCTTCAGCCTGCTGCAGCTCGCCAATGAAACGGGCCTGCTGCACATTCTGATAGGCCGTTCTGGAGAGTTGGCTGGCCAGCGCCACCAGCGCACGGGCAATCGTTTCAAAACGCTCACGCGACATGACCGGCACCTGCAGGAAAGCCTCCAGAAAAACGGCTTCATCCAGGCCTTTCTCGCGCGCCAGCGCCCGCATACTTTCCATACTCTGGGCTTCATTGCGCACCTGTCCGATCAACCAGGTGGCAATCTGCTGCCCAGCAACTGTAATTCTGGCACCGGTAGACCACAGCCCACCACCCAGGCAAGCCTGCACAAGTACGCCATCCAGCGGGTCTAAGCCCGCACTCGGCACATCAGATATGAAACAATTCCAACAACCTTCTCTGGCATTTCCAAGCACGTCTTTGCACAAAAGCGTAAAATTACTCGGCGCAGTGATCGCGGTCCCATCCGGATGGGTGATGATGGAGGCCACCCCGGTCGCCAGCGCAAACTGATCCTGGATATTTTGAATCTCTTCCAGGTTAAACAGCTCTTCAAACGCGACCAGGCCAGCTTCCACCGGCTGGGTCAGCGCGATGATCCGTTTTTCAATCATGGCCCTGGCACGCTTGCGTTCGGTGATATCCTGTAAAAAAGTCACCATGCGCCCGCCATCATCCAAC
Organism: uncultured Anaerolineae bacterium; assembly: GCA_903854805.1. The sequence goes on along the minus strand of CAINXK010000110.1, from coordinate 25 downwards.
CGGTACTGGACACTGACCTCAACCT
>CAINXK010000109.1 GCA_903854805.1 uncultured Anaerolineae bacterium | reverse complement strand
CCCGTTGAGCCGCCCGCATACGTGCCATCTGCGCCAATCAGCATCCGGCCCTGGATAGCCGACCAGGTGCCGAATCCAAACGTGGTCGCCGGGCTGGTCGCCGATGTGCTCATGTAGACGCTGCCAACTGGGTAGACATCCTGCAGTGTTGTTCCGGCTGCAGGTGTTACCCAGGTAGGCGCCGTCCCATTGGATGTTAGTACTTTGCCAGACGTGCCAATGCCCAGACGCGCCAGGCTGGTTGCGCTGGCTGCGTAGCTTACATCACCTGCGGTCGTGTAGGGCCACATAGCAGCGGCATTATCACGGATATACGTGGTCAAAAACACACCATTTAGTGTGTCGCCATCATTTATAACGGGGGGTAGCGTGAAAGTCATGTTAAGCTCCTGCAATAAATGGGATCGTAACGGGCACGGTAGATGTCCCACCAGTGCCGCTGGAAAAATTAGGCTCGAAATACAGCAGCGTGTCGCATATATTGCCGCCTGCCTGGGCAAACCGCACATTATGTTCGATGTACCCGATGCGCATGTTGGCGCCTAAACCAATTGTGAGCAGCGAGATCGCCACCAGCATATTTAATTCAGCGGAAAACTGCTGGGACGGTTTCCCACGCAGCATAAACTGTGGATAATAGCGGGGAGTATCCAACAAACCTAACACCGTGTTGGCCTGTGAAATCGCATAGGTTGCAGACTGCAGCCAGTCCGACTGGACCGTAAATAAGCGCTCGCCATAATTTGCGATACTGGTGGGATCACTGGCCTCGCTGTAGGTATAGTTGTCAGATACGATGACCGTCCCGCGCAATTTTAGTAGATTGACGTATCCACCCAACGCGCTGCCATTTGTGACAACTAATTTTGCCGTAGTGCTGAAATTCGTTGTCGCAACTGTAAATGAGGCAGTTAGATCAGTCCCACCGCCGCCACTCACTGTGGACATCGCATAATCTGTAGTTGCAGCTGGCGGTGTAATTGTTGTGGCTGGCACGTTTTCTGCGTTATACGAAAATTGAGCCCAAATAGTGCGGCTCTCGCCCGCCGGGATGTAGGGTATATCTCCCATCGTCCAGAGAGTGGCGCTGGCCACCGATTTGCGCGCTCGCGCATAGACCTGGACCCTGTTTTTAATGGTCTCGCGCGGGCTCGGAGAGCGTACATTCCATTCCCACAAAACGTCCGCATCGGTAAACGTCAGGCCAATTGTGTCATCTACAATCCGGGGGCGATAGGTAGCGGTGCCATCGGCGGAAACGTAAAAATTACCTATGACTGCATCCGTCAGGTTGCACAATTGGTTGTATGCGCTGGTGCCATCTCCCCACCAGTACGACATGCTATCCAGCGAGCTAGTGTCGATATCGATTGCATCCGTCCAGCCGAATGCGGTCAGTAAATTGGATACGGCCTGATCATATTGGACTGCCAAAGATACGCTGCTGGTATTAATAACGCCCTTGGATAGCGATGTGATCGCGTCTGAGGCTGTTAGGGTGACAGTGGACAGCACACCGTAATTAGGCCGAATATCATCTATGCGCCCAAAGAATATCGGGTAAATTGTCCCGGTAGATTCGTCCTTGACAATGATTTTTACTTTTTGATTTTGCTCCAGCTTGCCGTACAGCGGGCCAGATATGTTAAATGGGTCATATCGTTTGTCATTGTTGCGCAACGTAATCCTGGTATTGCCTGCAAATCGGCGCTGAAAGCCAGCTCCACCGGATTGCATGAACGATTCGCGCCCGCGGCGCACGTTCATTTCCAGTACGTGTAAATTCTCATTGCCGTATGAATAGGTACCATCGTTGCTCCAGTCGATCAACACGCCCCAGGTCAATCTGCGATGGGTCGGCGTGGCTCCCCACTTTGTCTTAGAGTTGTACTTAAATTCTCCCCAGCGGGCCATTACAACACCCCCACTTCGCGCATAGCAATTTTTAGCGCTGGCAGCAGCTGGCGGGCTGTTTCCTGTGGATCAGGCAGCAATCCGCTGCCGTTGACGCTGACGTTTAAGTTTACAGTCGTACTACCACCGGTGGCTCCCTGCTGGCCTTTGGGCGTTATCGTGATCAACTCACCGCCCGAGGCCGTATCGCCGTTCCCCATCCGGAATCCTTCGTTGCCGTAACTTTCCGGGATCATAAATGACCCACCCGCGGCATTGCTGCGGCGTTCCCCTGGGGAGTCGCCGTGGAATACCGGCGCATTGCTGGCGGTTGAGTAGCCCTGGACTGTATAACGGGTCGTGAAGTTTAGCGTCTTATCGTCTGGGATGGCATTAATCGAGGCCGTAATCTTATCTGTTTCCAACCAGGCTTTTTGGGCTTTTGCCACAGTATCATCTGACCATAGTCCCCAGGCTTTTTGCTGTTTGGCAAACGCTTCAAATTCTTTATCTGTCATGCCGTCCACTTGCAGTTTTTGCAAGAGCATGTTCGAGATAAATTGTAGCGTTTGCTTATCCCGTTCAGCTGCCAGATCGGCCTCTTTCTCTTTTAGTCCAGCGATCTTTTCTTCATAGCCTTTGTATTCACCAACAGTTTTTTCGTACCCGCGGGATTTGGCATCCGAATAAGCGGTTTCCATATCAATGCGCTGGTTAGCCAGGCCTTTGGCATTTCTGGTGTACGCGTCATCTGCTGTTTGCAAGCTGCCGATCGCGGATACCAGCTTGTTGTTGATGTCGGACACTTTTTGCTGTGCAGCTGCTAATTCTTCAGCGCTGATAGTCGCTGCCTTATTAGATGTTACTGAGTTGCTAATTGCATCGTTGGCTTTCCATTGCTCCACAGCCTGAGCTCTGGCCGCTTCTACCTGGTCATTTGTAGCTTTGGTCAATCCGTGCATGGGCTCTCGCCCCTCTGCCATCGAAAGACCTTGTTGTTTTAAGATGGCGTTCATGGCTGTTTCGATTTGTAATTGTTCCTGACGCCCCTTGAAGAAGTGTGACCAACCCTCGGCGCCTGCATTTAGCCAATTTACCAAACCAGTCAGCGCTGGCACCATGTCTTCGGAGATCGAAAATGTCAGTGCGTCCGTGCTGTCCGTCAAATTATCCTGGGCAACACGCAAGCGCTCGGCGCGGTCTAACATTTCCTGTGACAATATCAATCCTGCATTTTGGCCAGCTGCGTTTTCGCGCAAAGCCGAGCTGCCCTGCTGCAATACCTGGTTCCATTCCAGGCCCGCTTTACCCAGGTTTTTGAGTACAAACTCATTTCGCTGTTGCGTGTCCGTGATGGCCAGGTATTGGTCTGATAAGCTGGCCAGTGTGTCAATGTTTGGCGCCAGGCCCTGACGGGTCAGGGCTTTGGTTGCGGCTGTGGCGTCCTCTGCCGATACTCGAAAATCGTCAAGAACCTGAATAAATCGGGATGTATCCTGGGAGTTTTGACCGCTGATAACACTCAGATCTCTGACCTGTTGAGCATAAATCTGAAATTTGCCTATTGTCTGGTCTATAACCTGGTTGACGACTGCAAAGGCTTCCTTCCCCAGAGCGACTGCGCCGTTCAAATCTGCCCACGTCATGCTGGTGTTTTTACTCTCTGCCCCCACTTTGCTGATTTGTTTTTCAGAAACACCCAGCTCACCATTGACTTTATTAATGGTTGCAGATGCGTCATCGGTTGCCGTAATAATGTATTCGACTTTACTGGCCATTGAATATGAGTCCCATTTTTACGAGCAAGTGCAGAATGTCACGTTCGCCATCGCTCAGGCTGTGGATCTGATCACCGTGTAGGTTGCGCAGGTGAGAAATGGCATTGTAGATGTTGATGCAGGAAGTCATGTAACGCATCAGTTGATAATCCTGGTCCATCATGCCGCCTACGTTCGGTAAGGCGTGCCACCGTTCACACTGCCAGCCCAATGACAAAGGCGCTGGCGGCGGTTCGTCCCCTTCGTAACAGGCGACTACCGCCGCAATTAGTTTTTTGGGATAACTTCTAACCCGTCAATATGCTCCTTGACTTTGACGCCAGCCCAGATCAGCAGATTGGTAACATCCGGGTTTGTAACATCGTCCAGGTTGGTCTGGCAGTCCGGCATGATCTCACATTGCCAATCTGTGATCAGGGGCACGGCACCCAACCATAACCGCTCAAAAATGGGCCGGTTGGGCACGCGTGCTTCCGAAAAATACTCTAATTGCTGCCTGACTGTGACTTTGTCAGGGACCGTAAAACGCGCACTCGGATTGGTCCTGGTAAATTGCATATTGCCTACGATAACGCCACAGAGGTGCGATTGACCGCGTCGTCAATGGTCAGATTGGCAGAAAACGTCTGCAGGCTGTTGATGCGGCCGCTGTACTGTACACCGGTCAGGTAGCACTCACCGTTGTAATAACGAGCAGTATGGGCCTTCCACTCCACGGTTTTAGATACACTGGTAGCAGCTGCGATCAGCGGGCCAAATATGCTATCTGTCGTGGTGTTGACCATGCCATTGATTGACAGGGTTGTGCCAGCCAAACCGGGAATGTATGAGCGATTCGAGCTGCCCATTGAGGTGTCTTCGATCAGATCGAGCGCGCGTTTGAGGTCCTGCTGATTGATGTAACTTTTGATATCAACCAGTGTGCTAGCTGCGCCATCCAACCGAAAACCCATGTCCTTGTACGTTGTGTTTGCCATTGATTATTTCTCCTCGAGTAAAGTCTTGAGCATGTCGTGATGCGCAGTGTCATAATGCCCGCGCCGTTCTGCGTTCTCAACCTGAGTGATCAGCTTTCCGCGCTCGGTCGAATCTGGTTTTTTATTCGGCATACGTCACAATCTCCTGTTCGAGCCATTCGATGATTACATCTTGCGATAACCAGACCAGGGCGCCGTCTTTGGACCAGCGTTCTTGCATTTCAGATCCGCCGATTACCCGGCTGTCTATAATGGATGTTGATCCCAGTTTTCGGTATTTCGTAAAGCGGTCTTTGACGGCAGCCACATATCCCTGCAGGTTGGTTGAACTGGTGCCATCGTCCTGGTAAAACTGCCAGACCTGGATAACCGTGCGATTGATCCAGGTGAAATTATTATCCGGATCTGAACTGAATGTGCCTGGCTTGATAATGGCGTAATGATCAGACGCGCCACTATTCAGGATTTGCCAGGATGCGCGCGCGGTGTTGGCCGATGTGAAACCGGTCACGGATTGCGCCTGGGTCAAGATCAGGGCTTCGCCAGATGAGTAACTCATTCGCGTTCCAGGTCTGTGTTGATGGTCGGGAAGTCAAATTGGTTACGCGAGAAATCAGGCTGTGCCAATGTGTCATCCTGCGGATCCGCACGCATTGATTTGGCATCCAACCCGGTAAATTGCAATCCATCGCTCAACTTGAAGGTTTGTGGCACGCCAATGCGCTGCAATCCTAGCTTATTGGCATCGATGAAATCAGCAGCGGCCTTGTACAGCCCGTTGAATGCGCCAATCCGGCTGCCATCCGCCTCGCTGTAACCGGTGCCACGCTGGGTCAACTCGGTGTACTTGACTGCCTGGGTTGTGACCCAATCGTCACCCATCAGCTTGGCAGTTGAGTTAACTCTAAAATTAGTTGGCAAGAAGCCGCTTTGAGCCAGGGAAACATTCAGCACGCCCGAAACCCGGTCTATAAAATGTTCAAGGTCGGTCAGAGTTGGGCGGGTGGTCGAATTGAAATTACTCTGCCCGGCCAATAGATGGCGGGTGAAGGCTTTGACCTCGCCGGTGCTGGAATAGCTATCGGCTCTCAAAGACATTACTGCTCTCCAACTCGCTTAAACGACATGAGATTGACAATTGCACCACCTGCGGCTCTTGCGATCTTGAGCTTAGTGCTGTCAATACCTTCAAACCAGTAGGGACTGTTGGCTGCCAGCAGCAGCACACCGGTCGATGCAGCTGGTGTGCTGCCGTCAAACGTCAAACGTACACTCTGAGCTTCAACGGACAACCAAACGGTAGACCCACCAATACAGGTGGTGTTCAGAGATGTGGCCGTAGAGTTCAGGGTGATTTTCTGAAACCCATGGGAAATCAATCCTGCAGGGGCATTTCTTGAGAATGACATGTTTAACTCCTTGTGAGTGGTAAGGTCATAAAATGCGGGATTTCTAATTCTGTTTCTTCGCCCTTTTCCTCGTTGACCGTCTTTATGTAAGTCGGATATTGGAATTTTATTCCGAGCGGGGTTGATCGTTTATTGATGTTCCGCATGTCGGGCTCAGATCCAATTTCTTGGTAATCTTCTGGGGGCGTAAATGGTTCCCCTTTTTTCCCGCTGTATGTTTTACGGTTGTACTTGAAGGTGAAATCTTCAAAGGCTGTGTACGTGGCTGGTTTTGCAGTTTTATCGTTCATAGTCGCACTCCTAATATTATTTCGTTGAAAATTCGTTGAATGGGTTGCTGTCTGATGTGGCCTGAAAATGTTCGCGGCTTTCGTCCGCGTGGTCAATCATGGCCTGCACGGCTGGGCTGCGCATGTGGGATGAGTGTGGGGGCAATCCACCCCAATTGACCCGAGTCGCTTGCGGTTTGCGGTGCATCGTCAATCCGCACACCAGGCAGACAATCTCTGGATTCGATGTCATAGCATGCTGCTGATCCTGCGAATGGATCCCGTCCGTATAAACGTAAATCGGCATATTTCACCTTTACCATTCCGATCTTGAGCCCGTTCGTGGCTGTCACAACGGGCATATATTCGACATCCCAGCGGTCATCCAAGCGATTGATAACCTGGTTGCATCCCAAGCCGTCTGGGTGCTCACCATAGTAGAAATCATCAAATACCACAACAGATGATTGGCCCATCAGATTGGAAACGTTATTCCAGTCGTGCTCAATCGTGGCCTGGCTGTGTCCGCCATCGATGAAATAAAAATCCGCTTTAAGCGTGCCGTCCTGGCTGGATAAAGTCTGACTGGTGTACCCGCTGCGCAGATCAATCTTGGCGCGGGTTGCGGCTAACCGCTTTGAGACAATATCGATTGGCCAGCCCTGCTTTGAGCCTTCCACCCGGTAATCCGCACCGGTCTGCTGCTCAAACAGGTCAAAACCAATATAGCGGATGGTTTCAATCGGCCATTGTGCAGCCGCGGCCTGGATCATCTGGACCGCTCGCCCACCGTTCCACGTCCCGATTTCAACAATTGTTTTGGCATGGCAGGCTGCAATGATGGGTAATAATTGCGCGTACCGGTCGCACCCATCTGTTATTTCGGCGCTATCGCCAAACAGGCTGCCAATTATCAGTGCGGTTTCTGCAGCGTATTGTGTCCAGTCCAGCGAGTGTGCCAGGTAGGCATTGGTGAGCGGTTCGTGGATCCAGCCATGCAGCTTGCTGATCAGGTCTTCCACGGATATATATGTAGAGGCCGCATCCAGAAAATCACCCGCAAATCCAACAGCAGGCGAAAACACTTTGACGCCGCTCGACCAGGCTTCCAGGAATGGCAGCGGACCGCCTTCTGCGTAACCGGTCACCAGCAAACAATCCATCTCGCCATAAATCGCATTGAGTTGATCATCGTCTATCATTTCTTTGACAATCGTGGCCAACCCAGTATTGTTGAGCTTATCTGCCAGTGGCTGCCAGTCTGCTCCGATCAGGACGATCTGCATCACCTGTTTATCTTTATCAGACATCAGCCAGGCCAGATCTAACAATATGTGGCTGCGCTTGCGGCCGTTCGGCTGCTCAAACCCAACCACGCCAATAATCCGGCGCCGGAAGTGGAAATCATTTGAGCCTGGGTAAACTACCCAGAGTTTGGCGGGATCAATGCCCATGCTGACCAGCTCAGACCGTCCAGTGAAACTCATGCAGATGATCTTGTCTGCTCGCTGGCAGGCATCAGCCAGCGCAGTTTTATCAGTCGGGTTGACGTGCGTGTACAGCATGACGTGTTTCGATGTGCCCATCTCAAGGTTGACCAGTGAGTGCCAGGGCACGTGATAGTTAATGTCGGCTTGCGGGTCAGGTTCTTCGCTGACTGTTACCCGGTAGAACTTCGGCAGTGAGTTATCAGCCAGCAGCGGCGCCACCATGCGCTCCATTGATTTAGAGCGGTATCTGCAAACGATATGCAAATGTTTCATAAGGCTGCCCTGGCTGTGTTGATGCGCTGGCGCTCTAACTGCCAGGCATGATTGGCGGCTTTGGTCAGGTCGGCAGTCATGGATGGGTTGTAATCGTCTGCCATGCCCTGGTAGTCTGTCGGCTTGAGCGGATAATTTAACATGTGCCCGCATAGGGCGCCGCTGTCACCGATCAACTGGTAGCCTGCCAACTTCGCGTAAAACGGATAACGCACATCCGAGCCCACGTTTGATTTGATTACTCGCAACGGTTTGAGCTCTTCCTTCAATACATCCACATGAGCCTTGAGAGCCAGCGGGTCAATCGTTGGCAGGCTGTGCATCATATCCAGGCGTTTGATGGTTTCGTTGATGCGGACCAGGTTGTACGGGTAGATGTCCATGTCGTCCTCGATCACATCCGCTTCGCCTTTCAGCAATTCCCTGACCTTCAGCACCACATCCCGGTGGATCAATACGCAGCCCCAGCCACTGGCTCCGATGTTATAGAGCTTGCCTGGCCGGATCTGGCCAGTCCACCATTTGAGCGGTAAACTGCCCTTTGGCGCAGACTGAAACCAGATCGGCGCAATCGGGGCATACATCCGGCGCATGTACAGCCCCGAGATATAAGGCAGGCCATGCGATCGCAAGCGCTCCAATGTTTGGGCGGGAAAGATCATGTCAGCATCCATCAGATAAATAAAATCTGCTTTGCTTTCTATGAAATTATTAAAGTGCGTTTGCCTGGCATCGAAACCTTTGGTGGCCCGGATGGATTGCATCACGTCACCGGATCGCCTGGTCATTTGCATGATGCTGTCGTAGCACTCACCATTTTCGGTTTCGCTGCCAACAACACCGATATAGACCGATCCTGCAAAATCTTTTTTCATAACAATTCTCTCCGCACTGAGAGAACAACGGGGCGGCCATGGAGTGCGCCACAACCGCACCCGTTATCCATAAGGTTAATTGCCGGTTGAGTTGGTCGTAATGTATTTCGCGCCCAACTTGACGCCGGTCGAATTGCTGGTGATGTAGGTGGCTTTTGTACCCACCCGTAAAGCGTTCGAGACGATCAGGCCAGTGCTATTGGCAGTCAGCGCAGTGGCGCCAACCTGAATAGAACCTTTGGTGATCAACCCTCGAATAGTGCCCTGGGAATGTCCGGCCATGATTGGGCCTCCTTATGCGACAATGGTCTTGAAGAAGTAGCCCATATCGGTGGCTACAGCCTTCTGGTCCCACTGTTCCTTGGATTTGAGCACGTCAGCATCGCGGGCATCGTCACGATAGCGGGCAATAACGCCCTGACCGCCACCCGGCTGCCAGAAGAAGGTGTAACCCGCGCTTGCGTCAAAAATGCCAGGGTTGCCGCTGGTGTAGCACACCAACGCATCGTTTCCGATGATCCCGGCGCCCACAAAGGTTTGGCCTTCGTTCGCGCTGTTGTAGCTGGCCTTGCCAACAAAATATTTATCCAGACCAAACAGGGCGCCCATCGCATTTTCAACGGTGGCTTCTGTGGCAACTTGGACATACTTAACACGGTCGATGATGTCTGGGTGATTCATCAGCGACTGGTGCACGAAATAACCCAGCACCATCGTGTTGCCATCCGAGCCGGTGTTATTGCTGATGGTGCGGCGAGCGGTCAGCACGTTGGCAACCGGGTCAGAAGCGGTGTAGTTGTTCCAATCGGTGGCGGCGTTGTTGTCATCCGTGCCCCAAACAGACAGGGCCATGAAATCAGATGCCCAGGCGCGTTCTTTGCGGATCAGGGACTGCTGGGCTAACCAGCGGGTGCCAGCTTCTTCCAGGCCCATCGGCACCTGGCTATTTGCGACGACTTCATCCGCGATGGGATGAGCCAGGGCATACTGCAGTGTCACGACGGTATCGGTCGTTAGGCCGTAACCAGAGCGGGCATAATCGCCGCCCGGGCTGCGGACCTGCATCGAGTCGGTGAAAAAGTATTTCTTGGTGAAAATATAGTAGGTGTCACGCGCTTTTTCAACGGGCACAAGCGGGAACACTTTTGACGCCACAAAGCGGGCATCGGACTGTTGGTAGCCAATCGCCAGGTTCGTGAGAACTGGGTCAATTTGCTGGACGTTGCCAATAGTAGGTTGAGCCATTATTCATCGCGGCTTAGTAGCGCGCGCCTCCTGGGGTGAGCAAAACGCTGATGATGTCACCGATTGCGGATGCAGCGGTCAGTGATTTGCCGATTGCCTGGACGTTGTCAGTGGTTGAGCCGACTACCCGGCTGGTGGTGTTGACGGCCAAAACAGAACCTACCACGATGGTGGACGTGCCAGCGATGGCCTTGACAATACCGGAGTAAGCGACTTCGGCAATCTCGCCGCTCTTGGGGTTGTTTTGAAGCACTCCAACAACCTTGCTGACAATGATGCTGGTCGCAGCCAGCTGGCATACACCTGCGGTTGACTGCAGGCTGACCACCTTGAACTGGTGCGTGCTCAAATCAGCGTTAGCAGTCAGTCCCGGGATGGTCTCATAACGAGTTACAAAAGGTTGAGCCATTAATTACTCCTTCCCCTTACCGGGGACATGGGCGGCGTAGGCCGCGAACAAGTCAGGCGCTTCATTCTTAACCAGTGCGTAAGCATCCTGGTACGACATCTTAGTGCCCTTCATTTTGCTTTCCACAGCCGCGGCAAATGCCTGGCGTGGATCTGTGATGGTGTTGGCGCCGTCCGTGCCCATTTCAGCAGTAACCGCGCTGTAATCAATGCGCTTGGACATGGCGGCCAGGCGGGTCATCACCCATCCAGCCTGTTCGCCGGTCATGCCTGCTAAAACACTGGCGGCATCTTCGGCAGCGGTCCCGGCAAATTCCTGCCCGAACTTATCGCTGCGTAAATCAGCGCCGAGCCTGGTAACGGTTTCAACGCGTAACTTATCGGCTTCAATCTGTGCGATTTGGGCCTTGAGTTGGTCGCGCTCCGCCACCGCGGCGGTATATTCCTCAGGAATTGTCACGGTTGCAGTTTGTTCAGCGGCTTTCACCACTGGCTTAAACAACGCCGTGAGTTGTTCCATGAGGCCCTTCGGGACCTGTACGGTTTCCTCAGACATAATTGCTCCTTCGTTGGATTGATATTGCGACGTGTAAAGGGCTGTCGCTTCGCCCAGGGCGGGTGTATGCAGTAGCGCATCCCCGACAATTAGCGGGCCGGTGATCCACTCGCCCGTTGTTGCATTTTCGATCGCGCCATCATCCCAGATGATTTCCGGGGAGTGATAGCGGTAATTCCCATCTGTAACTGCCTGCTGGCCCTTATCGGTCCATTCTGGGATGGCATACAGCCCATCCTGGCGCACTTCCAACCCGATAATGTGCCCACCTGCTGGGGTAGTGTCTTCGTGGCTGCCCATCTTTACAGGTGGCCGGAAGTGCGGCAGTCTGAATTTTGCGGCTGTTTCGGGGGTCAATTCGTGGATGGCACCACCCTTGGCACGTTTGATCTGTCCGAATGGCAGCAGGCGGTACGCTGTGCCGGGCTGGGTGGTTACAAATGCGTCATAAATCCGATCGCTGCTCATGCGCTCTGTGACCGCTTCGGCGAACAAAGCCTTGACCCTGGCCTGCGCTTCTTCGGCGCTGTCATAGGCTGGCGGGATCATTTCCCCCTTTGACCCATCCGGATTCATTTTATGTATTGCGTACTTGCCACTATCCTGGAACACTTTCCACGGCATAATATTTACTCCGAGAAACAAAAAAGGGCCTGACGATTTGTCAGGCCCTTGAGACAGGCTCACGCTATTTGGCGCTCTGTGGCGCTCTGTGCTATTTATTTGGTAATGCAATTTTAACACAGATGAAAAAGATTTTCAATAGGGAGATTATTCCATTAATCCGCTGTCAAAGACTTCCAATCCATCTTCAGACAGGCGCCCGATCTTGGTCAGGTGATCGACCAATTCGCGCTCGCTGGCAGTCTGTTCAGCCATGAAACCAGGGAACGAAACATCGGTCACCGGGTTGATCAGGAATGAAACGGTTTGTGGATCCGGCGCATCATCGTCAGCCATCAGCCACAACGCAGATAGGGCCGCTGTGGTTAATTGCTCACGATCCAACGCCAGGCGAAACATGCCCGCGTAGTCGTTGCCATTGATGTCTGGGATGGGCTCCAGCGCTGCAAAATTGGGCCGCTCATTGCGATCTACCAGGTAGGCGCTTACCAGCCGGGCATGCCCAGCCTCTTCGCTGGCTGCGTTCTCGAAATAGGCGCGTGCGCCGGGCCGGTTGACCACATCCGCGGCCGCAGATAGAGCGCGGTAATAGGCTTCGTTGGTGCGTTCAAGCGTGAGCTGGCTTTGTAGTAAGTTAGTCAGGTTGGTTGGTAACATTGATATTTTCTCCGCTTACGATAATGACCATCCGGGCACATTTGCACCTGATCTCGATGCGCACACCGGGAATATAGGGGATGTGGGCGCGGAATAACAAACGCCCGCAGGATTGACAGCGATAATCATGGATGTTTATTTTCTTTGACGCAACGCGTGGCAATTCCGCCTGTGTAATCAGCATCATTTGCCTTCCAGATATTTTGCTATTGCAGCAGCCAGCAGCTGCCAGACACGCTCAATCTTTGGCGCGGCTTTCTCTGCCACGTCAGACAGCACCCACCAACGTTTTTGATGTGTTTTCGATTGGCTGCCATCACCAATCACATAGGGCGCATACTCCAGGTTTGTGCCAAACCGGCCTTCCCAGCCTCCGCCGATCGCAGTCACGCTGAATATTTGCGGTTGCCCAGACTTGCCGCCTTCCACACTGCTGCCGAGCGTGCGTCCCAGTGTTCCCGTTCTTCGGTAGCTGCTATTCTCAGGGGGCGATGGGTAGCCGGGCACGCTTTCAGTCATCACCAGCAAGCTATCTGTCATGGCTTCTTGCATACCCTGGTTGAGCTTATCCTGGTGCTGATCCATGCGTTTGATCAGTGGATCGAGCCCGACAACCCTGATGTTAATCATTTGTATATCTCCGCAAATCTGCGCGCTACGGCTGTTTCATCTACCACCGGTCGTTTCCAACAACGGCAATTAACATGCGCCGGTGGCATCTCTTCAGTCACTTGATCGTTGAGCGGTCCGCAAATCGGGCAGACCAGATCATCATTGGCCGTCTGCCATTTGGACGTATTGACCACCCCGGTGCTATCCCAGGCCATCTTGTTCCCTTCGGCAAAGACACGCGTGGTCTCCGTGACTGCGATCATCTCAGCCCGCACGGCGCCGAAGACCGGCTCCAGCCTGGCGGTCAATGCCTCCAGTGGTGAGCCCTCGCGCATCCAATCTGTGATGGCTGTCTGGACCTGATTCCGGGTTGTGTCGGTAATCTTCTTGATCAAGTCGTAGCGGTAGATTTTGGCATATTCCAGTACGGACTGATTAACCACGTTCCAGTCTGCCAGCACCTGGTAGTTAGATGGCAAACCATTCACACCTTCGCCCACGCCATCCATCAACGTCACAATGATCAATTGATTGAGCGCATCCCATAGTGCCCGCTCTTCATCGTCCCAAAATTGGGGCTGGCGTGGGTCGCTCATTTCAAATCCTTTGCTGATTTCAATATCCGCTTTTTCTGGGCACCAAAGAAGTCATTCATGGCGCGGGTAAATTCCTGCTCGCGTTTCTCACGTTTGCTCACATCGATATTGGCTGTGTAAGCATCCGGGCCTTTGTCCGTCAGGGTTGCATCCCCATCCAGTGGGGGCGTTTGCGGTCTGGCTGTTTGCACCTGCTGCAATTGTGCCAGCGTACCCGCCATGGCCGCGTCTTTCGATGCCTGGCGGATACCCATTGCAGCGGCAATGGTTGCCGCGTCCCGTTCTGGCAAGTTGACAACCTGGCGTAACCAGACCTCATCCTCAGGCGTCCAGGTGATGTATGGCGCCACCTTCTGCAAAAAGTCAGCTACAACGCTAATGCCGATGTTGCCCTGGGCCGGGGTGTGCTCCAGGCGCAGGCCCTCGCTGGTATAGCCGTTCAGCTGCATCAACTGTTTGATGGCAACCTGGTTGAAGGTATCGGCGATAATGTCACCGACTGCGTTCACACTCATGGTGAAAAAATCAGTTTGATCTTTCGAGAGCGCGAGCGCCCCGATGCCATCCTGCCCCAGCATCAAGAATTGAGCCAGCGCGCTGGTCAGAATGCGCTTCTCGTAGCGGTTAATAATCGTATCGGTGTTGATCTGCTTTGAGCCGCCCGATGATAATAGTTTCAGATCCCAACCGGTTGGCAGCACAATGCCCGCCTGTTCATCATTCCGTATATTGCGCACCACTTTGGCAGCCTTGGCAACATCGCTGCCAGGCCCATCCGTTGTGGCACCTTCCGGCAGCGTGATGACAGGCAGCCCGGCCAGGTCGCGTTCGATACCTATTGCCTCAATTTGCTGCAGGTGTTTGATGTAGTAATACGGCACCCAGGCTGTTCGCAATAGCGAACGTCCCTCGGGGTTATCCCGCTCGGTGTGCAGCCGGTAGATCATCAGCCGCTCAATCGGAATGGAGGTTGGGTGGTATTTGGGCGGTGCCAGCTGTACGAAACCTTTTAGGCGCTGCTTGGGGCTTTGGTCGTTGAAACTGTTCTGCACTTCTTCATACAGCCAGCGGTAAACCGTATCCTGCCCGCGCGGGCTGAAAGACTTCCACAGCATCTGGCCATTGATCATTTCGTATACCATCTCAAAGATGGCAAACCCGAAAGGCAGCATGGTCAGGGCTTCGCTGATGTGATCATTCCAGCTGTGCTCCAGGTTCCTGCGCGCTGCCTGCAGCAGATCCAGCCTGGGATCATTGGCCACATTGCTGGAAAACGTCCAGGAAGTGGACCGCAGCGGGTTTTCGATCGACAGTAACAACGCCCCGATGATGGGCGAATTGAGCCGCATCTCGTTATAGCGTTTATAGGCCTCTTTCCCGCGCAGTTCAACCAGCGGCTCCTGAAAGATCAGCCCTGTAAACTGGGCCAGACCGGTGGTGCCCACTTCCATGTCGAATGGCAGTTTTTGATTAATAATTAGTTCGGTGCCACCCAACACAGATGGCGGCGGTGTCACGATCTGGCCAGCATGTGAATCGATGGATGATGCCTGTATAGTTGCGCGTTGTCGGTTTGTTCTTGCCATTAGTATCTCCTGGTCCAGCCAATGTTAATTATTTCCGCGTCATCTTCGTCGCTTTGTTCATATACAGGCACATCCGCCAGGCTCCATTTACTCATTTGCACCGGTTGGGAGTTTGGTAAGGAACCCGCTTGGGCGTTGCCCATCAGTTTGCTGTATGCACTGGAGGCCGCATCTACCTGATCGTCATTTTGGCCTTTCGGAAAAGACGCATGTTCGTCGATAAAGGCCCGCACCCATGGGCCATCCACCAGGGTCACAATATCCGCTTCCAATCCGCTGCGCCATGGGTCGGCGCGGTCTTCCTTGCTGCCACTAACCGGCTCGTAATGGGCCGGGATGGGGATCAATGATTTGTTGGTATCGCGCGCGCTATCCAGGCCCGCACTGCCCGGATCTTGCTGATGCCAGAGTTGTGCGATTGGCAGCCGGTTGCCAAACCGGGCCTTTGCTCGCTCATAGGCTTTGCGCATTTCCTGGTTGCGTTCAAAGGTGCTCCACTGCCCGCGTGCCACAGTCAGCACCAATATGCGTTTGTACTGGTCAACCGCCATCAGCACACCCACGCTCCAGTCTCCACCACCGGCCGTGGCTGCTTTGTCCCAATACCAGAGCGCGCGGATGATGACCACATCGCTCGGCAATTCCTTGCTGATTTTTTCAAACCAGTTGCGCTTGAAAAATCCACCACTGCGTAAAAAGGGCATCTGCTGATAGAGACTGAGAAAGTTATACGGACTCATATTCTCACGGATATTCTCCATCAGTTCCTGGCGAATCATGTCTGGGCATAAAGCCTCCCCGGGTTGGCGCCCCAGTGGGTCTGTCAGTGGCAAATACACGCCATCCCGCATCATGGTTTTTTGCATTTCCAAATCTTGCGGATATTCCCCCTGGTTCAGCGCCAACCCAGGCAGACAGATAATATCCCACTGATCAGCGCGCGGGTTGCTGACCATTTCCTTAATCAGCTTGCCCGCCAGGTCGTCTGGGTGCCAGCGTGTGTGAAACAGAATAATTGCCGTGCCATCCTGTTGGCGGCTGTAGATCTGGCTTTCGTACCATTCCAGCACTTTTTCACGTTCGATCGGGCTCTCTGCGTCTTCCCTGCCAGCAAACGGGTCGTCGATGATGATTAATTTTGCATCATAACCTGTCACAGACCCACCCACACCAGCACTGATCATGCCGCCAGTGTTGGGCTGGGACAGACTCCAGGCTGAAACGCCCCGGCTGTCACTCGAAAGGCTGACCGCATCATCCCGACCGGCCAAATCTCCAAAAATAGCCCGGTACGGGGCACTGTTGACCATATCACGCACGCTCTTGCTGTTGCGTTCGGCGCGTTTTGCGTTGTATGAAACCATCACATAACGCCAGTTTGGCCACTTGCCTAACGACCAGGCTGACATCAACACAGCTGCCAGCAGCGACTTTCCATGCTGCGGTGGCATCAGCACCATCAACCGTCCGCTGCCACTCTGCCCGCGGGTCTCTACATATTCAGTCACTTTTTTGAGCGCGTCGGCAATCAGTTTTTGATGGGCATAAATCTTGAAGCTCGGAATCATGTATTGCCCAAAACGCAGCACATCCCGGCGTGCCAATTCGCGGCGGGCCAGTTCTTTGCGTGCGTTGTCATCTGATATGAGCCTGTTTTCTTTCACTCTGCTTTGTCAGTCCTGATATATTTTTCCAGCTCTGCATCAGATTTACTCTTCAGACCATCGCCTGCACTGCGCTGTACTTCTTCCAGCCATTTGGCTGCAGGCACAAAGTCCCCGGTGATTTCCAGAAATAATTTGCGGTCCTGGTGACTCTTGTAATCAGGATCTCGGGCACTCTCGATCAGCGCGTGGATCACGTCCGCGCGGTGTTCTAACATGGGTGCCACCTGCAGGGCGGAAATCATGTCTGCAATATTGGGGTTGCGGCGCCGCCAGGTTGCAATTTGGCGATCGCTCGTCAGCCCCAGCACTTCTGTAGCCAGTTTGTCCTGGTTATCTGGCCAGCGCAAGATGCGCGGAGATGCTGACCACGCTATATACGCAGCCACCCGCCATGGCCAATTGCCATCCAGCAGGCGTTGGTATTCTTCATACCAGGCGGGCAATTTTGTCAGACATTGCAACGCCTGCTGGGCAGCCAGTGATCTGCGCTGCGCTTCGTCCGGGGTGACAATATTGCCAGGCTCTATTTCTTCCAACTCAAATAAGCTGGGCTGAAACTCATAATCTATTTTTTGAATTGGCACACAAGCCTCCTACCTGCTGTTTTCTTTTTCATTTTTCGCTTGGCCGAACTCGCATCTTGACCGGTTCAGCACCCAGGCTTTGGACCTGATGCACTAATCTCTCTGCCCAATCCTGCACGTCTTCAAACTCGATTAGCTTGGTGTGCATTTTTCGATTATCTTCACGGAGCGCTTCGAGCTCCTTCTGAATAATAGCGATTTCGGTGCGCATACCATTCACGAGAGATATTGATGCCACCGTGATCTCACCGGCCGCATTTGCTGCGACCCCATCCTGTTCACCGGTTGACCATTTTCGGTACTGCATCGCCGTGGCCATGGCTGAGGCAATCACAGACACTACTGCAGTAATAAATGCTAAAACAATTGCTTCGTTCATAAACGCACCCCCCTGTTCCAATAATGCCGCATCATAATAGAATTAAGAATGATCGGAATGAAAAGGCTGACCAATCCGATACGGATATAAATAATCCTGGTCGGCACATCCAGTTGAAACACGCCGGATGCCAGATAAACAAAACCGAAATAAATCAGCGGGATCATAATACTCAACCGCACCAGCCTGGGCATGGGTCTGACCAACCATAAAGCTGCTCCAGAGGCAAACGCCAGGAACGATACAAACCCAACCGGTATAGGATCCATGTGCTAACCCTGCAGTACGGAAGCAGGTTTGGTGAGCAGATGCACACCCTGGTTGATTCCAATCGCAATCATGTAGACCTGTACCAGCGCTGCCACTTGATTTTTATCGCAGCTCATGCCAGCCAGCACGCCCGCACAACCCAACCCGAAAACGATGGCGATCAGGATGGCCAATGTGGCGGCCATGATGGATTTCTTTTGGCCATTGGCCAGGGCTGTATACCAGGCGTTCACGCCAGGGAACCAGTCGAAAACAACCGCGGTTAGAGCGGCCAACAGATAAGACAGAAACTCGGGACTGATGTTTATTGCAATCATGTGGTTGATCTCCGATGATATTCATAAGAAAGAGCGCCTGGCACGATATGTGCCAGGCGCTCATCTCCTGATTATGGCCCCACAATTTGCGCAGGACCCGCCATTAAATCTATATTAAGCTGTTGAATTTAGATATTATAAGCCTTACTGCGAGGTCCGTCAAGAGTCATGCGTTGTAGACCACTGCCTGCAGGCGCATAATCGCGTAAGCCTCGTCGTTCGGAATGGGGGTGCCGATGGCTGACTGACCGCTGATAACCTCATCCATGACGGTCTCAATCGCAACATCGCGGTTGCCCGCCCAGCGCGCCGCATAAAACGCACGCACCAGCGCATCGATCATGCGCACAGCCTGCGGGTCAGATTGCAGTAAACGCTGCCTGAGCTTGGCGTGCAGCTGCCAGGTCTGCCATAAAAACAATTCCTTGAAACCGTTTTCCATTTCCTGTGACATGCCAGGTTCCTTACTTGTCTTCGCTTGCTTTTTCATTTTGATCCGTCCTTTTTTGAATGTGTTTAAACAAAATCCCGCTATGGAATAGCATAACCGGGACGGATCAGGTCTGGCGGCAATACGTTTTCCATAACGGGGCTTTGCCCACGAATGTGATGTTAAATTGATAAGCTATGCTCTTTAAACAGCAAAAGCCGCCTTCATGGTTGACCTGATCCGTCAAAGTCGATTTTACACCTCCTTGGGTAATTTTTCAATCATCAAGTTAGGCCCATCCAAATCACTTGTCAAGAGTCTGCGCATGAACTCCCACTGGTGGGTGTTTATGCCATATATCGGCCGATTTACCTATAGATGGATGGTAAGTCAAGAGTCAAGCGTTGCATACCATAATTTCTAACATCAGATTAGGTACTAAATTAGGTACTTAATCCGCTTTCTTGATTATCTCTTCGCAGATATTTGCTGCTGTTTCGTATATCTTGTATAATTTACAATCCACGTTTGATACCCGTATTAATTCCATTCCGTTTTCGAATTTATTCAAATTCCATTCTTTGTCGTAGTCTCTCGTATATCCCCCACCAAGACCTGAGTATTCTTTCTGTTCACTATGATCACGTCCGTCTATTTCTATAAATACGCCATATCCGCCAAGACTATTCTTACCGTTTACCCATATTCTAAGATCAAACCACCAAGTAAAGGGTCTAGAGAAATCGGGTACGGGATATTGATTTTCTATTCTAAAAGTACCTTCCCCTCTTTCTTGTGTTAAGTAATTAAACATTGCTCTTTCTAAATTCCATTCATAATGCGAACATCCAAGCATCTTTGTGCCATCATTAGGGCAATAAGGGTTATCTGAGGGTTGTTCTATTTTTTCACGACAATATTTACAAAACCATGCAGCTTTTGTTTGATATGGTCTCTTTGACATATAGCTGTCCTCTTATTTCTTTTTTAGATATGCCAGCAGCAGCTTATTCATGGCGGCTTCGCCTGGCACCCAGGTGCGCAATTCTCCACAGCCTGGCACGCTGCAGCGCACGTCCACCACATAGCCCTCGATCACGGCAATTACATCCAGTTCTTCCGGGTGTTCCAGGAACAAATCAATAGCATGCCGGTAGAGCCTGAGCTGGACCAGCTTGTTGGCATTGCGCTGCACGCTGCCCAGCTCGTGACCATTCTTGCATTTCCAGCTCTTTATCTCAGCACTCATTGATCTTCTCCACTGTTAGCTTTGTCAAGGTCGCCACTCCATAGCCATCGTACACAGCTATTATGCGCACATATCCTTGGCAGTTGATGCAAACAGTTGAACGCTTATTACTGCCCTTGACTAAAGAAAACAATATTGAATTGCCACACTCACACGAAATTCGGAAATGTCCAAATCTCGCATTATGCAAATGAATTGGTTTGCTCATAAGTGGGTCTCCTTTACTTTCCACACCCGGTATTCGGGGATGATCGTTTCGACCCCACCAGCCGTCAACACCAGGTAACCAGGGGGCACCCAATCTGACTTAACCAAGGATACGTTTTCAACTTCTACAAATTCTTGGGCGCCCGTTGGTATGGTCCCAATCAACACATACCTGGCTGATTGCCCAGTATTGCCCAAATACGCAACGGCAGCAGCTCGAATGGTGGCTGATACTTTTTCGCCAGGCACCAACGCCCACGCCAGTACGGTCCGGGCACCACATGGAGTGTTTACCGTTACCATTTCGTTCGCCCATTTGGTCATGATTGGTGCTCCTGTTTTCGTGCCCACCAGGCCTGGGCTTCATCGCCCAGGAGTCGCAGGCAGAACGCAATAATCTTTTCTCTTGACCAGTAGGTATTTATGTGCAGTTCAATATAATCATCGAACGCCTGTGAATATGGATCGTTTTTTATGCTCACGTCGTCTCCTCCAACTTATCGAACTGGACAGCTTGCCGTTGCTTTTTTCCGTATTTATTGATCATTTCAATCGTGCAATATTGCTTATCGCCGATTTTATAAGTCATATAAACCAGCGTCACGAGCTGGCCTTTATAACGGTAGAGGCCCACCTTTCCAACATCCACTACTTTTATGCTCATGTAATTATCTCCAATCCCTTAACCCCAACTAATATTGAGGGTGGTACCAAAATAACAGAGTTGATTGGACGCCACAGATGTAATGTATTAGGGTGGTTATTAACATACTGAGATTTAGCCGGATGTAGCTGCATCACCACGTCTTCATCGTCCCAGAATAGATCTTTAACTTTGCACATATCATTCCAATTAGGGGTATATACTCTCCGAGCATTACTGTCAGCGTAGAGATGAACACTGACGTGCTCCCAACCCAACCCATCCGATGCAATCACAAAATATTTCATGTTTACGCCTTGTTTTTGAAATGTAAAGCAACCGTTATTCCCATAAGTTTTGTCACTTCCCAAAGGTCCAAATTCAACCCGGTATTTCTCAGGAACGTTAAACATTTTTATTCTCCAGTGCTCTGATGGCAAATTGTTTCATATTGAGCTCATACTGACTTGTATAGTGGGTAGGAATTGACGCGAGAACTTCCAGCGCCGCCCGCAACCTGGCGTTCTCGGCTTGAGCTTCGTCCCGCTCCTTTTTGTAGGCGGTGCCACCATCCGCCAGCACCTGCGCCCACGTAGTCATGCGCTGAAGATCAACCTTCAGGGTATCGCATTCTGATTTCAACCCTGCTAACTGATCGGCTGGACTCGGTTCAATTGGCCTGCTGTTCCACAATTCCATGGCCCTTTCCTTGGTCCAGGTTCCGATGATGGATACATCGCACTCAAAGCATTTGATTTTCCAATAACCACCGGTTACATAAAATTTGGGTTTCTTGTTTCCGCAGAACGGGCAGGGTTTCAAATCGCTGTCATTAATCTTTTTCATTGCTGTGCTCTCACTTTTTGATTATTTCATTGCCGAAATATTCAGCCGGGATTACAACCTGCTGCCCGCTATTTCTGGAGTTACGCGATACCACACCGGCCGCCCGGATAGCCATGGCGCCTTGCGCTAACTGTCGATCTGGCGCTGCAGGTTTATCGGTCGTCATTACCAGGCCCGTATTCGGATCTGCGAAAACCCTATTATTCAGATAACCGGGCAGCTGCCCGGTGCGTGGATCCACGCTGATTGACCGAGACCAAATCTGGGATTTTGTTACCAGTGCGTGCCCGGTCCGCGCCATGACATAGATCAGGATTAACGCTAATGTAACAACCACAAATGACGCCACGCCCCAAAATATCGGAATGGCTATTTTCCAGCTGGCCACAATCTGTTCGCTGACTGCTTTGCGCTCTGCCAGCTGCACATTCCATTCGGCCTGAGCGTGCGCACGAGCCTGCACCCGGTCATTCGTGTTTTGCCAGGACCAACCTTTGAATACATCGTTATTTACCAATGCAGCCACCAGGATTGCAGAGGCTATTACAAAAAATATAACTGTTGCTTTTTTCATTTCCAACTCCTCCCCCACCACTCCACATGCGTGGATACCATGCGTGTGGTGGGGATAGATGCGTAATTAGGATAATTCCACGGCGGGGGAGTGCGCTGTTACGTACTCACGCCCGAGGTCAGTTAATACCTGCACCCTATCGACAATCGCTATCATCTTATTTTTGACAGCCCATCTATATAATCCCAGCCGGTATTCCGTGCCCCGGAATGGACTGGACGCTGTCTCCCAATCTCCCACAGCTGCACTGCCACCCGCCTGCATCCAGGTAGCCCATGCCCGCCACTGCTCTGCTGTGCAAGGTGGACCTTCAATTACAGAGATTACATTACCGCGGTGTATATGTGTCACGGCCGGTGCTTCAATATATTGCGGCTCTTGCCGCCCGCGGATTGCCATCCCAAAGACGATCACGAACCCAAACGCTGATATTGACAGAATCAGGTTTGCAACTGGGGACACATACGCGCTCATTCGGGCAGTCTCTGCAGCCGCTGCCTGTTGTTTCGCTGCCAACAACCGCGCCGGTGCCACTGCTGTGGCAGTTGCGCTGTTGTTGCGGTCTGCGATCGCTGCTGCCTGCCGGGTTGCGCTGACTGCATTGTCAGTGGCGTGTATAGATGCCAGCTGGATTGTCTGTGCGCCCAATGTCATCGTAGCATTCAGCGCAGCGATCTGGACGCTTTCTGCGGTTTGCTGGGCGTACACTAACATTTGCTGGGCATCCAACTCTGCACGTCTGGACGCATCCGCCGCAACAATGGCTGCATCACGTTCGAGTTGCGCCGTGGCCACCAGGTCAGATGTAGGAGTCCCTGTTGGGCCTGCCAGCGTGGAAGTCTCCACTACTGCCATGATGGCTGCCTGACCTACTGCAGTAGACGCGGCCGGTGTTGCCGAAGGTTCGCCCACCTTCTTTTGCAAAATTGATGATGTTATTCTCAAATATCCAACGCTAATTAATATCAGCGCGACTAGAACGAGTAAGACAGATCCAATTGCTTTCATATCAGTCAATCCATGGTTGCGATGCGTGAGCTGCGTTAAACCGTTCGTAAAAATCGTCTATCTCTCCCGACGCCTTGGCGCGGGCTTCAAACTCAAAACACTCTCGATCAAACCGTTCTAAGCTCCAGCCTTTTTTCCACTTTCGAATTTCCTCATTCTGTCCGCCCTCGCCTGGTCTTACCTCGGTCAGAGCATCTTGGACGAAAATGAAATTTTCAACAGGAGTCGTCCACAATGCGTGATAAATCTCAATACTTTCTTGTTGATGCGGACCGACATAATATACGTTCCGAATGTACGTTATCAACAGGATCACCATGCCCAGTGATACACAAATCGCTTCGGACGCTCTTCCAATACCGGCTGCAGCCCAAACAAACGCAACGATCAGGGCGGCTATAAATATTGGCGCACAGCTGCGGGATGGCATGTTTTTCATAGTGTTTCCTCACGTCCAATCCAATAACTATTTGGCATAATCCATTTCGCGGGTTTGAGATCCACGTCGCTGATCCGCATCTCTCCACCTGGCAGCATGGCTGGGTTAACCAGGCAGGTTGTTGGCACGCTGCCATATTTATGCAGGTAATACTGTGCCGCCTCAGCCACCCGCAGGCTTATATTTTTCTTTGGATCGTTATCGAACCACATCATGCCCGTTTGCATTCCATTACCTCCAATATCTCTCGTTCATTTTTCGGTATAAGTTTCATCGCCTGGCATTTAGCTTTTCGTTCTAGCCCTGGCATGTTCCAAACACGCGCCCAACGTGCCAGGGCTAACAAAACGCGCCAATCCTGCCGCTCTGCTGCATGGTCATAATGATGGCCATATAGTGCTACCAACTCCACCCTTTTTAGCAGATCCGGATGGCGTTTCCAGTAGGCGGAATAATCAACCTCCGACATTCTTGAGGGCCTCCTTGCGCCAATTGGTGGCCGTTCTTTCGCTGGTTCCGAACATAGCCATGACTTCTTTCGTGCTCATAAGGGCAATTCTTTCGCGTTCTTGCTGGGGTATCTGCCTCCAGTCACTATATTTCTCGAAACTTTCGGTAACCTGAATCCCTTTCGGAAAGTTTCCGGAAACTTTCGGATCAGAGTGAGCCAGCTTTTCAACTCTAATTTCATGGCGCCGGGCCCGCTCCTCTGCATCCACCCTGCGCATATATTCACGTTCTTCGGCTGCCACTTTGCGCTCGTATTCAAGTTCTTCGCTTTTTCGTTGATTTTCCAGCCGCAGATATTCCATGTTTTTCTCTTCATCGGTAGCCTGGGCATTTTGGGTGCGCAGTGCAATCGTCACAGCTGCAGGCACGGACAACAATGAGAGCAGCGCTTTGGCAAACCAGGCCGGTGCACCCAGATCCAGGGCCACGTTGACAGTGATCACAATCGCCAAATAAAAAACCGTTGTGCAAACTGCCATCCAAAATGTATTTCG
The DNA here is from genome assembly GCA_903854805.1 of uncultured Anaerolineae bacterium. The sequence goes on along the minus strand of CAINXK010000109.1, from coordinate 11,051 downwards.
TTTTTCGCGCCACAGCTGAAACGATGTGGCCACCACGCTTAGGCCCAGACCTTCGACCGCCAGCGCCACCACCCAGGCCACCCAGACAGGCCAGCCCAGCAGCGTGACCGCATTGTGCCAGACCATATACGCCGGGCTGACTGGTGCCAACCAGGGTACGGTGGCTGCCACGTTATCGATCAGGGTGCGCTCACTTACCTGGATCACATGCCGCCAGGTGTTCATGCCATTTTCAAACCAGCTATTGTTGTTATTCATTTCTCGCCCAACCATAATTACCGCCATAATATTCCTCTAGTGAACCACAGTGAACCACAGTGAAGCTGTAAAAATTTGCTTCACGAATCCCGATGTTTGTACGCGTTCCGCCAAACCGTACAAGGCAAAAAATTCAATCTTTAACCTATATCCATCATAAATGTTCATAAGTACACTCAAATACAGCCCTAATACCATGGCAGCAATCGCTTTTAGGCTGTTTTGGCATCTCTTTTTTGCCATTATTTGGTTGGCGTGAACGATCGGTGAACATGTGAAGCAAAATACGCTCAAAAACCCAATTAAATAATGTTTTGTATTATTTACAAAACAAATATATTTCAGGCTTTTACGGCTATTTTGCTTCACACGTTCACTAAGCCCACTCATATACCTCCGGATTTGGATCAATATCGCCATTTATTGGCTGTAAATCAGGCTCTATGGCCATTTGGACGGGTTTTGGGCCCGCCATGCCTTGCATTTTGCGGACTGCAGCCTGAGCATCCTCAATACGCTTGACTGTTTCGACATTATCCAGGTCAAAAACACCATATTTTCGGCCGTAAATACGCATCTTCAGATCGTCCCATTGAAAAAAGAAACCCTTGTTGGTCCGGTCCAACATAGTCAGGGAGAGATCATCCCGGATGATGTTGCCGATCGTGCGTGCCTGGATCTCATGCCTGGGCTTGAATTTCTTGTTTGGATCTTCCTCCTTTGACTGGCGTTCGATCGAAGCATCCGAGTTCATCTCTTCGATCAAATCATTGGTGACTATCTGTACATCACCAACCTTGATGCGGATGCTGCCATCATTTTGCACGTGCAGACATTTCGCCCGCAGGTCTGGGAACAGGTAAATCTTCCAGAGCGCTTCAACCACGCGTGCTGTCTTGCCCATCGATCGCTCTTGAACCTGCTCGGCGTGGATCCTGCGTAACAAAACCTGGACCTGTGCCAAAAATTGGTAATCAATAACCCCTTGCGAATCGGTAGCCAGGCTCTTGATGGGCATGGTTACCTGGTTCATTCTGCTACTGACCAGGATGTCTACCAACTCATTTCCCAGATCACGCTTACCCGCTTTGAACTCATACATGCGCCACGTCAACAAAAGGTTGCGTATGGTCTGGGCTTCCTTATCCATCCGGTCATTGATTTCAAAGGGTATTCCCTTTGCCATCATTTCTTCCGGCTCTTTACCCACCAGGCGAAAACTTATCGAGCGGCTGCCAACCGCATCGTCTTCGAAATCCTTGCGCATGGCAAAGAGTTTCGGGCAAAACGATCGGAAGGGTGTTGGCTGGTAGCCCTTACTGCCATCCGGTTTCATCACCTCTTCCAGCCGGATGACCGGGTTACCATCCATGGCACCCAGGTTGATAAACTTCACGACCTCGTTATCTGCGCCCGAGCCCTGGGACAGATCCATCTCATCGAAATAGACCGTGCCCTTGAACGTTTCGGTGGTGCGGAAGAAGGAGGCCATGGTGCCCGCGCCGTTGGTTTTGGTTAATCGGTAGCAGACCAGACCGACTCGCTTCATAAGTTCACTCTTCCCGGATCCGGCATCCCCGCGCGCGCGCAGGTATGGGATACTTCGGAAATTGTCGTATAGCCACGTCAGTAACACGTAGTAACTGATAACCCTGGGGATTTTGTTATCGTCGAAAAGATAGTTCTTTAGCAGGAATGATTCAACTTTGGCAGCCAGTTCGCGCGTGCTCAAGCGTTCTGCTGATAACGCGCTTGGGAACAATACGCTGCCACTGGTCACCATGCGGTCATAGATGGGGGGGATGGGTTTGTACTTGATCCCATCGATAAGCACCTCGTCGACGAGCTCTGCTTTACCATCTGGCAGCTTGCGGACTGCCAGTTTGCTGTGCCCCTGTTCCGGGTCGTAGCAATATTCCACAAGGGTGTCGCCGATCAGATCGCCGCCGAAAATAAATGTGGCGACCTCGTCCTTCGTCTTTGTTTTTCCGTCACGCTTTTTACCCGCCAGGGCATTGTTGAAATCGCGGGTTGGCATGCGCAATTTGCGAGCCAGTTTGCTTTTCCAACGGCCCAGGGTGGTCTCATCCAGGGTGGAGGCCATCTTAACAACGGCATCCAACGCTAATTCATAATCTGAGCTCCAGGTTTCATCAGCATCCATACCCTGGCGCAGATTACCAGCCTCAGTGGCCATGCGTTCGATCAATGGCTGGGCCAGGGCAGTCATGGCCTGAATTTGCGCACGCTGATCGGCTGCTGATAGACCTCTGTCTATAAACATTTTCAGCAAATCGTTAGCGTCTAATTTTATAGTTTCGGTCTTCATTCTATGGCCTCGGTGGGTTCGCTGTCATCGCTGGATGTAGGTTTGCCAAAGTTCTCCCACTTAAACAGTCTCGCCATGGGCCCGAAGACACCGGCCACCCGTAACAACGCATCCTGCCCGGCCTTGTCGTCATCCAGTGCCACGTAGACCGTCCTGATCTTCGCCTTGGACAGCGTTTCTGCCAGTGCGCTATCAGCAGCTACACCCACCAATGCCACTGCCGCAAACCCCCATTGTTGCAGGGAGATGGCATCCGCCTGGCCCTCGACTACAAAGCAAATATCGGCGCCCCGGTAAAACTCTGCATTGAAATAACGCTGCCGTTCACCTATCAGCGCTCTGGGTAAGTTATAGGCTTTTGGCCTGCCCTCATCCGGCGCATTCTCTCCCACCATTCGATCCCCAACAACCTTCAGGTTTCGTCCGCTGAAATAGCTGACCCGACCTCGCCAAATATGTGGGTAAATCAGCCTGGGGAATGTAGCCAACCCGACGATTGAATTATTTGATTGCCAGTTATCGCTGGCATCTTCAATTGACTGGGCCTTGATCCAGGCAGCTACATCGCCACGCCGCCCGATAAGAGCAACAGCAGCAGGGTCGTCAAGGTTCACTTCATTCATTTTCAATGTCCCGGTCAAATCCTTGACCGTCGTCTGGGTGCCACCGCTGTAGCCCAGTCGTGCCTTGTGAATGGTTTCATCCGTCCAGCCACGCGAGCGTACATATTCCAATGCAGCCGGAGTGGACCACAATTGGTTTTCAAACCACCGGCAGGCGATATCAAACATTTGGCCACGGCTCTTAACTTCCCTGGCGGTTGCTGGGTCAGATTGCTTGACGCCTTTGGGCACATCCACGCCATATTTCTGGGCTAAAAATAAACATGCCTGCCAGAAATCCATATTTGCATTCTGTTCTAACCAGGTAAAGACATCCCCGGTATCAAATTGCTTACCGTTTGAACCGGCTTTTGAGAACCAGGTGTACTGGCCCCAATCAGGATCAACGGTCAAGCTGTCTGGCTTTGTGCAATATAAAAATCTCCCGCGCTTGCGTGTGTCAAACTTATAGGGCCCGGTTGCCTCGATCACTTCAACCAGGTCCGCCTTATCCTTAAGCTGTTCCACGAAACGATCTACCTTTGCTTTCCACTCCAAATCAGTATTGATCGCCATAAGACCGTTTCTCCAAAATTGCAAAATTTTCTTACACACCTGACGGACGGCAAAACCAAAAACGGCTATAAAATCAGGAACAATCCCTGCCCACAGTTATGCGTCCAACTTATTGCCAGCTAAACCGCTAAATCCCTGCCTGTACTGGGCTACTATGCCCATGTTTGGACGTATAACATTAGTTATACGTCCAAACCAAACCGTTTATACACAGCCCGCACCCGCATGGCCCACGGCCGTGAATAAGTGAATTTGCGGATTTTTATATCTACTGCTTCTAATATTGCCAACGCGCGCGGGAGCATGGGCGGCGAGTCTGGCCGACGTTGCTGATGCCACACAGGCCCATAGGACCAACGCATACATCAAATGACCTGTACACTGCACATAGAAGTTAGCAGATCGAATACGATCTCTGCCACTCTGCCACGAATAATGATCAGCTTTGATGTAGCAACAACGCCCACAAATGCACCATCGTACTGTTCAACAGTCTTCAACATCAACGCAGTGGTGGTCAGGATCAGCAGGGCGTCCGCGTGTAGAGTTCGGACAGGAGCCCCAAGGGTCTCAAATTCGTCATCGATGAAATCATGGGCAGGCTCATACGATATATCCACCACATGCTCAAGATTGATGATCTGGTTCAATTCTTTGATCAGGATCATGTTCATCTTCATCTCCGTTCCAAGGTCTTGCCGAGCTTTATGACCAGCCCGGATACATAATGCAAATGGTCAGCCAGCCGCTTGTCATCCGAGATCATGATGTATTTGACATAGGCGCGTAATTCTTGCAAGGCCCGCGTTTCCCAGGTCCGTTCCCACCCAGCCCGATAGGCGAGCAGGGCATCCTTATGCTCTCCGAAGCCCTCAGTGTCCTCGATATTCCAGCACGGATCCGCATACCAGGCGTCCTTCAAGTTCTCGATATCTTCTTCATCTTTTACCTTCTTGATGTTATCCATGGGTCTTTTTCTCCAGGCGTTTGATGGCTGCCTGAATCATTCGGATGGCTGTTTTCCCGCTGCCATAGCCCGCACCATGTAAAGGTGCCAATTCACTTGCCCGACGCAACATGTCAATGTTATTAATGAAACGGAGGCTATCGCTCATATCTTGCACACCAAGAGTCAATAATGCTTGCGCCGCCCGATCATTGCTATCCTTTCGCGTTTTGTCAAATTTTGGAGTGGATTTATCCGCGTAGACACACCTGCGCAAATCGTTATCGCATCCACATGGGCACCAGCCCGGGTTTCAAAATACCGCACATTCTGGGCAAAGGTATTGCCGGGCTTTCACACCCGGCCATAGTTGATCATCGGATAATCCGATAAACACAGCATCCTTTTGGATAGCTGCCAAACACCAACAGCAATGCAGTTCAGCGGTCATTACCATACCCTCACAGTGTAGGTGCTGGATTGTTTGCTAACTTTCTCGACTGGGACCTCGAATGGCGAAAACTCATCGTTCATTGAGACCACCACCGCCGGTTCACCCGAATACGGTAATGCCACCCCTTTGCACACATAAAGGGTGATCGTTCTTGGCATTACCAGCCCTTCTCCTTTCGGGTTGCTTACGATTACTACTCTCATATAAGGCCTCCTAAAAAACCACATATCCGAGAAAGAAACCAAGCAGGAGCCCAATCCCGCCCAGCACCACAATGCCCAATAAGAACTTACCGGGTCTTACGTACACATATTCGTTGTTCATGCCTCAACCATCCTCTGTAAATCCTCGTAATGTGGCAGAGTGTAGCGCCGTGTTACTTCGATGCTGCTGTGACCCAGGAACGCCGCCACTTCGTTCAGACTGGCCCCTTGCTGCATCATTGACCTGCTGATGGTGTGCCGCAGTTGATGAGGCGCTACGTGCTCAATACCCGCCTCTTTCGACAGCTGCCCCACGATCTTTTGAATACCGCGCTCTTGCAACGCCTCGCGGAATTTACCGACAAACAGACTCTCCCCACCATCCGGCCGAACTGCCAACCAATCCTTGATTGCCCTGACAGACTCGATCCCCAGCGGGATATCACGGTCCTTGTTGCCCTTACTATTGATGACTGAGATGTCACCACGTCGATCCCCTAGACGCACATCACAGATCCGCAGCCGCACCACTTCGCCCTCGCGCATCCCGGCCTGCCATAGGCATGCCACAACCGCGGCATCACGCAATGCCCAGCAGCGCGCAGTGGCTGTCTTTGCCGTGCGCACATTCTCGGCCACGGTCAAGCGCAATTTCTTGTAATCTGGTTTGCACAAAGATTTCGGCGCCAGCTTTTGGGCCTCTGCCCTGGTCATGGCATTGGTCGGGTCATAATCCATCTGACCAGTGTCCTTCAGCCAAGCAGCAAATACAGACAGACTGGCCACTGACCGGTTCCACGTGGCTGCCTGAAACTTGCGCTCCGATCGGCAGTAGGCCTGGTAATCGCGCAAATCAGAACGGTTGAACATAGCCAGGCTAAAACCTTGCTCATAATCGGCTTCGCTCCAGGTGATAAAGCGGGCCAGATCACGTGTATAGGCCGCCACGGTCCGGTCAGCCCGGCCGCTTTCGAGCAAATAGGTTTCAAAATTAGTCACAATTAGATTTGTCATTATGCCCTCCTGCCATAGGCAATTTGCCCCCGGCCGTCCCGCTAAAGTAAGTCACTTTGTTGTTGTTGCACGTTCTGCCGCTGCCAAAACCATGTACTTGGCAATCAGGCGCATTGCTTCTTTCCAGCGCCAAACACGATCTGGCGGCAGAGGCACATACTTGATAGTTATATTTATGCTGCAGGGCTGCCGTGCCATAACTCAGCCCTGATCTGGATCTGTTTCGTCATCCGTGCCGCTTGCAGATGGGCGCGGGATCGCATCCACCAACTTGTCGTACTCAGCCCTGACCAGCTTGCTTACTAGGGCACCTTGAGCGCGAGTGGGCATCTCGTAAGCCCTCAGCAATATCATGACCTGCCTGTGTGTTTCCTTGTCAACCGGGATTGTTATGTATTTCATGCTGCTTCCTTTGCTTGTTGTAGTTTTGGTTGCCAATCGCTTCCTAATTGGTAACGCTAATTATAACTAATTATAATTAATTGTCAATATGGAATGAGTATACTACCCTAAAGGTAATACCAATGAGGCAATATTAATTTACCTATGAATAACTTTGGCTTTGGCGAATGGTTGAGGAAAGAACTGGAAAATAAAGATATGTCACAAGCAGATTTATCCAGAGCAGTACGTGTGACAACTGCGCAAATGTCTCGCATTATTTCCGGGCAGCGTTCTGCCAGTAATGAAACCTTGCTGGCAATCGCGTATGCTTTACATCTCAAGCCTGAATTTATTTTTGAGAAGGTTGGAATATTGCCCCCCAAGCCTGATAACCTGAGCGATGAACAGCAGGAAGTCATCCACCTTGTGATGCAGATTGACGACCAAAAGACTTTGCGAATGATTTCAGCCATGCTGGATCAGGCCCTGGATGATCAGTCCAAGGAAAAATCAGCCCGGCATTAGAAACAAAAACCCCATCGAAATTGAGGGGGTAAAAAATTGCAATAATATTAGAACAGACTTTCTAAGCACGGGAGTTAATCAGAATGCCAGATCGCCCCATCGCCATCATCGTAATTATTATCAAAATCATCAGCCAGGTCTACCGCCTGGGTCCACTGCATCCTGTCTATGCTCAGATAAAAAAAATGTTATCAACCACAAAAGCTGATAACGATAAATAATCAAAAATATCCGATTACCAAGGATAGACCTTATGCCGCCTTTCAAACTCAATTCCCCACCAGCCATCTTGCTGCCGGGATCACAGATTTATGCCTATTTGCGAGATAGTGGCCATGAAACCCAAGAGTTATCGACCCAACAACAGCAGAACAGCCTGAGCGAATGGGCCAGCCAGCATGGCTTGATCATCACGCGCTTTTATGTCGATGAAGCGCGCCGTGGATCTTCATTCACCGGCCGGGATCAACTGCAAGAATTGATGCACGATTTGCGACATGCCGCACCGGTCCGGGCCGTGGTAGTCTGGTCTTACAACCGCTTTAGCAGGGGGTTGGATGATCCAATGCTGTACCGCGCCGAAGTGCGCACCCTCGGATACACGTTTCTATCTTTGACGGACGATGTACCCGATGGGCCGATCGGGCGTATCGTCGAAGCGGTTATTGATTATAAAAATTATCAATACCTGGTGGATCTCTCGATTGATATTCGCCGTGGTCAGCGCGAGCTGGTCCAGCTGCACGGCTGCATGCCTGGCACCCCTCCCGTAGGGTTTCGGCGTGAGCCCATCATCCTGGGGCATCGCAGGGATGGCAGCCCCCATAAAGCCCATCGCTGGGTGCCCGATCCCGATACCGCGCCCCTGGTGCTGACCGCGTTTCGCATGCGTGCAGCTGGGTCCGCCTTGCTGGAAATCAAAGCTGCCACTGGTTTCTTCCGCAGCCTGAGCAGCTACGCCACATTATGGTCGAATAAACTCTATATCGGTATTCTCGTATTTTCCGACCTGGTGATAGAAAATTATTGCCCGCCAGTCATACCGCTGGATTTGTGGGATGCGGTGCAGGAAAGGCAGGAGCATTACAAGCGTGCCCAACACGTCAACAGCGACCTGGATCATCCACGCCGCACTCATTCGCGGTATCTACTTTCTGGCCTACTATATTGCGCCAAATGTGATGCCCCGGTCAATGGAAACACATCCAGCAGCCATGGCCAGCGATCCACAGAGACCTATGCCTGTTCCAACTTGCGCAAACATACCTGCACCGCCAGGCGCATACCCAGGGAACTGCTCGAGAAAGGTATTTTTGACACCATCCGTAGCCACATCCTTAATCCCGAGATTGCTGCCGAATTGCAAGCGATCGCCAGCCAGTCCTATTCCGCCAATCAGGATACCAGGCATGCACAAATAAATTCTATCAATCAGCGCATTGCTAAAATCCGCACACAGATCCGCAACATTACCACGGCCATTAAGGACCATGGCCATTCCAGCGCGCTGCTTAAGAGCCTGGCTGATCTGGAACAACAGGAAACAATGTTGATGTCAGAACTGGCCCAGATAAATAACCTTGCAATTGCTCCAAATCTGTTAACGCCCCAGCAGCTCGCCGACAGAGCCGATGGTGTTACATATTTGTTAGATCACGGCACAACTGAAGACATACGATCTATATTAAAAGACATAATCTATAGAATAAAAGTCGAAAACATTGATAAACGTATAAACTGCACGGTATATTTCTACAGTCCCCACGTAATGGACCCCGACGAAAATGTGTCTATAGTACGACTCCCACCTGGGGCACCTCTATATATACACAGCATAACATTTGAGATTGTGTATACAGTAGGTCCCCGAACAAATAAGACCAGGTCCTGACCTGGTCTTATTTGTTCGGTTAAACAACACAGCCCTCGCCAGGGCGGGGGCGTGAGCTGTGAAGACGATCTACCACTAAAAAGGAGGTGAGGAATGAATAATCTTATCTTACGTTATATCTTCCAGTCTGTCAAATTGACGCCATTATACCTAAGCGCCACCCAGCCCGTTGTCACCGCTCCCCACAGCCCGCCACGCCCGATCACCACCTGTGTCACAATCAGACTACTGCCGATTTTGGCCGCGGCTAATATTGCGCTGGCAACCGTAGGCATCGCACGGATGTTGACACCCGGATTGGCGGTTACTTTGATAGCTTTAGGTAGCTGTACGTCTATACTGATGATTTTATCCATGCTAACCCACCACGATTTATTGTCACGGATAATCGGAATATATACCGGTTTCGCCATTTCTCCATACCCGGATTTCTTGTTATAGTCATAAATCATGTGCACTACATCTGGGTTGTCCCATTGGTTGATGGTTGATATGCTGGACAGCGGCACGCCATCCACCCGGCCCCAACCGTCCACAATCTCTGCAATTCTAACCACGTTGCGCCCTGGCCATAGCAGCCCGATCCACTTGATAACGTTACCGTCCAAACCCTTACTGGGACCCCAGTTCGGCGCGGAAATTTTCCCAGGGGCGGCTTTATTGCTTATGTTAAGCGTTGCAACGATAGGCTCTATATAACTCCAGTCAAAGCGGCATAGATTATCGCCCAATATGCGCACGCGACTCATCGGCAGGGTCAGCGGACCACCACCAGGGCGTTGCCAGTAGTTGATCTGGGCAAATTGATACAACCCCAGTGTTTGGGGTGGAATGGGAATCACAATTGGCGGCTCTGTTGGGGTTGGGGCAACCACCGGTGCGTCTTTCACGCCTGCCCAGGCCAGCAAATCAGCATCCGTGCCATGCCAGCAATTGAGATCAATCCCAACCAGACCGCCTCCGTAATCTGCACCAGCGTGTCGCCCCGCGGTATTGTTTACATCCCCGCCCCCATATTGCCAAATACGCCAGGGTAAGCCATCGGGTATTGCAGGTGTCTGTGTTGGTGGTGTCTGAGTCTCGGTATATGGATATTGAGCTATCCATATTTCTTGTGCCTTCGCCCAAGTATCGTACCCAAATGGTTTTATGGATTCATTGTAGATAGATGGGCTGAAATAGACCAAACAACGCTGTTTAGTCACGCCCTTGATGTAACTTACCATTTCAGCCACTTCAGCGATTGTGCGCTTGCTCAGTTCGTTGTAGGCCCTCTCGTAGTCAACAACATAAAAATGGAAACCTTTGTTTTTCGTAATGGATAGAAATAGGTTAGCTTGATCTTTCCATGGCACGCCACTTGAGTAATAGTGGTACGCGCCTCGGATTGGGATTTTAAGTACCTCGGGTAGCAGGGCATCGAAGCCAGTATCTTTATACAGACTCCAGCTAGCTCGCTGAATTACGAATGAGATTGGCTTGACCGCTTTGTCAGGCGACCAACCGAGATTGTATTTACTAACATCTACGCCAATAATCATGCTGGCACCTCCGGCCAAACGACATTATCAGGATCATCAACCGACGCGGGCAGATCGCGCAAAGCCTGGCGATAATCAGCCCAGGCTGATCGCTCAGTGTCGGTCAGCGGCGCGTCTGGCAGTTGTGTCCAGTCGTAAGCGGATAATTTTATATTGCGTAACATACGGATAGTATCCCGCTTTTCTGTGTTACTCATTTCTGACCATAACTCAGTCATTATCGTATCCTATATTGATAGTTTAATAAAATTTGGTCGCTAGTAGTCCATGTCATCGGTATCGCAGACGATATAGCAACCTGGGCCAAATAAGAACCAGACAAAGCCTG
>CAINXK010000108.1 GCA_903854805.1 uncultured Anaerolineae bacterium | reverse complement strand
TCCAGCATAAAGTTTTGCAACACAGCTTGCGCCGGCACATGATTTTTCAACGCCATATTCCTGATCTCTGCTTTAAATTGCATGGCTCCGCTCATAAAAGCACCTCGATGTAGTTCCTGGCGATTTTTTGAAGTCTAAACTGTCCAGCATAGGAAAATAGTAAATCAATGTTTTTCTCACTATTTTTTACATAGCGCTTCAATGCCACATTGATGAATTGAACATCAATCTGGTTTCTGCTCCGCAAGAGATCGCAGATGGTTCTTTCAAGGTTGAAGGTTTGGATGTCATTGCCATTCGGTGATTTTTTTGTGGTGAGCCCCAAGTGATACAAATCGCGTTTTACAAAATAAACCTTGGCGCCGCTGACTTTCAATGATGTGGCGTTATAACCGGAAGGCACCGTCACCGAATAAAAAAGAGGCGTTCGGTCTGTCAACTCAAGGAAATACAGGGCTGTTTCATGAGAAAAGATCGCGCTCCTGAATCTTGCCTGGAGACCAGCCATCTCGTCAATCAGGATATTGGTTGTCGAATAGACGCCCATAGATATCCGTTGGATCTCGCCCCTCTTTTCGAGCATCGACAAATAAGTTCGGGAAATACCATAAGGCACCAAATCGGATGTCAATAAACGGCCGTTCTGGTTTTTCAGGAGTTCCCGAATAATTTCGAGAGGGGGTTTTATTATATTTACACTCATGCTTATATTATACACAAAATAAGCATAAGTGTAATAAGTAAGACATTTCTGGCCAGAAATCCAGCCGTCCATACGCTACGGCAGTTTCTGGCTAAAGCAGTCCAATGTCTGTGACCAAACGCTGAAATAACTTCGGATTTAGATTTAATGACGCAGCCGGCATTCCCAGCTTTATTTTCTTTTTTCATCTGGCTTATGTCCGAAAACCCTTCCCCTGGTTTCATCTCATCCATCGCCCCAGAAGCCGTTGAAGTGCGCCGAGGATCACCTTGTCTTTCCAGGTGGAGCCCTTCTACCCTTATCCGCGCGCGGCAAAGGCGTGCCGGGCATGGCGGACCGCCCCTGGTCGCGCCTGTCTGTTGACCTGTTCTATACCAATTTCCCGGCATGGTTCAAGTTAGATTGACAGTTTTTCCGTGCGGATACCCAAATATGCGGCAAAATCTGCTACAGATGCCCGTTTTAGCCAGATTTCGACCAAAAATTCTCGAGAGTGTAAATCAAAGTGTTAATCTAACTTCCCGGGTTTCTGAACCATTTCAAAAAGACACTTAAAATGTCCTGGCGAGAAGATAAAAAATGGATCGGTACGGTCTACCTGTTGCCTCAGACATGCCCATTTCGCAAGTCAAGTTACTGGAGTAATAACCGTCATACTGGCTGGCGTTAATTTCTGCAGCCTCGACGCTTGTAGCAGATGCGGTGAGTTCTGGAAAAAGCAATCCCCGATCTCCGGCAAAGCCACAGCAATCAAGATTTGTCGGGATGGTTACAGAAGCTGCGCAGCGTTGGGCGATGGTGACCAGCTTGTTCTGTAAATCCAACTTTCTGCTGGCGCAGTTAGGGTGCAGAACAACATTTAATGGTAACGGTTGAATGTTCAATCGGGGAAGGAGCACGTCATGTGCAAACTCAATTGGATCGAGAATGGTCATTCGCTGCCACCAGCCTTGATCTTCTGGAGATAATGCTTCTGCGCACGTGCGCAATGTATAAGCACACGAGGAAGCATCCATCACAATCGGCAAACGCCCTTGATCGGACCATCTCCACAAAGCAGATATGGTGCTGTGCAGCATCTCACGATATGCCTTATCATAACCTTTTGAGCCAAACGGCATCCCACAGCAGTGCCCTTTCGACGATTCCGGTATCCATACATTTACCCCAGCGTGTTCAGAAACAAGCAAGACGACATCAATCAAGGATGGTGATTTGGCATCCCCAGGCGGGCAGCCCATAGCACGCGTCAGACAAGAAGGAAAGTAAACATAATCAGCATATTGATGAGCTGTTGCGGGGATTGCATGGGTTGGGTGTGGCACCGACGCATTCCATTTTGGCAATTGCAGACCAGTGATTTTCTCAACAGAATGGGTCACTGCCCTGATCCTATTTGCGCCTATCACCCCCTCCGCCACATGCCCAATGCGTACGCCTAGACCAACCACATTTTCAACAGCTTGAAAATGTTTGCCCAAAAACTGAGCAGCCTGTTGTCCACGTGGATCTATCCGCAGGGTGCGTAGCTTTTTAACCAGGTCGCCGGTGTTGATGTTAACCGGGCAGGCCGTAGCACACAGTCCATCTACTGCGCAGGTATCCAGGCCTGAATATATATAATCCTGTTTGAGCGATGCCAGAATTTCTGGATTGGTTGGACATTCTACCTGGCGTGAAATTTCCCGGCGTAATACAATGCGCTGCCGTGGCGTCAACGTCAAGCGGCGACTGGGGCATTTTGACTCGCAGAAACCGCACTCAATACAACGATCCACTTCACTTTCAATCACCGGCAAAGTCTTCAGATTCTGGAGATGCGCCGCTGGATCCGAGTTGATGATTACCCCAGGATTTAATAACCCGGTTGGATCAAGCAAGGATTTCAAATCCTGCATAATCTTATAAGCCGGGGTGCCCCATTCCTGCTCTACAAAAGGCGCCATGTTGCGCCCGGTCCCGTGCTCGGCTTTCAACGCACCGTTATATTTCCCGGTGACCAGGTGAACCAGGTCAATCATGAAACGATTGTAGCGGTTGACCTCGCTTTCATCATTAAAGGATTGAGCGATGACGAAATGCAGGTTGCCATCTTTGGCATGGCCAAAAATAATGCCTTCGCTGTAACCATGTGTTTTAAACAGGTTTTGCAAGTCTGTGATCGCATCAGCCAATTGTGAAACTTTAAAGGCGATATCTTCAATAATCACAGTTGTACCTGGGGGCCGGGATGCCCCTATCGAAGGGAACATACCTTTGCGTAACTTCCACAATGCGGCTTGTTTCAAAGGTTCATCCGTAAATGAAGGCGAACCGATGGTTTTCAAACCAGAACATGTAACTTCAGCAATCTGACGGAAAGCTGTTATCTCAGATAGGCTGCTGGCCTGATACTCAACCAAAAGCGCAGCAACATTTTCGGGCAATTGCGCCAGTTCAGAGGGAGATCCTGGGAGGCTTTCTACTGAGCGCAAAGCTGCACGGTCCATAATTTCCAGCGCTCTTGCTCCGGATGCCGTTAGCGGCTCTATGGCATTGGCAGCGCTTCGCACATTGTCAAAATACAACAGTCCAGTTAGCTTGTATTGATATTCAGGTAGAGTACGTAGTACAGCTTCTGCGATAAATCCCAGCGTGCCTTCGGAACCAATCAGGATATGGCTGAGTATGTCCACTGGTTGGGAATAGTCCAATAAGGCATTCAAAGAATAACCTGTGGTGTTTTTGCGCTGATAACGCTGATGCACTTTTTCTGACAGGACTTCATCTGCTTTCAGTCGGCGGCGCAACTCCAATAAACCGCGAGTTACATCCGGTGCTGCGCTGATCAAAAGTTCGGTTGCGTTTTTCGAGGAAGTATCCAGTAACAACCCGTTGGGAAGCATCAGTGTCATCGATTGCAGGGTATGGTAAGCATTCTCTGCAACTCCACAGCACATCCCGCTGGCGTTGTTGGCAAGAATCCCCCCCAGCATGCAAGCATCGATGGATGCCGGGTCAGGGCCAATCCTCCGCCCTGATGATCGCAAGGAAGCATTGGCATGTGCCCCAATCACACCGGGTTGTACACGAATCAAGTTACCCTGATCTTCAACCTGTATCTTTCCCCAATGCTTGGATAGATCTACCAGAATACCATCAGTAATCGCTTGCCCGGAAAGACTGGTTCCAGCAGCTCGAAACGTTAGCGGGATTTTCTGATCATGACTGAATTGAAATAAAGATTGGATATCAGAAATTGAATCCGGCTGGACAACCGCCTGGGGAATCAGGCGGTAGAAACTGGCATCACTGGCGTAGGCGAACCGGTCGATGGGACGCGTCAATATACGATCGGGTGAAATTGAAAGAAATGGCTTCTGCATAGTTTGGAAAAGCATTCAGTCCTCGAAAAAAGCTAAAGGTTCATGACAAGGTATATCGATCTTACCAACCTTCAGACCAAATTTTGGCTAAAAACGTCTCTTTATCCTTTGGCAAACTGGAAAATTATTGGAACATCTAAAGCTTGTGCTCTCACGTATCATCATCTGAGACTGGATTATCCTCAAATTTCGGCAAGATGACGTGATTATCCAAATTATCGATCAAATCCATCAACTTCCTGAAAACCGCCTTGCCATTCAGCTTTAGTTTCCGCTAAGTGGAACCTTGACAAGTTGGAAAAAAGAACGAAAGCAGGTAGCCAAAAAGACAGGCGACGGCTGCCGGTGAGTTTTGGATGCCCAAAAAGCCAAAATTTGGAGCAAAAGCCCTTATGGACATGCT
>CAINXK010000107.1 GCA_903854805.1 uncultured Anaerolineae bacterium | reverse complement strand
TAAAACGATACACCCGCTAAAAAGTGTCACAAAACCTATAATTCAAAAAAATAGACCAACCGACGAAACTATAAATATCTCAACATATAGTCTGAAATAGTTGATTTCTAATCCACAGAGGTAAATAATGACCCCCAACATCGTAGGGAAATCAGTTGCGCGAATAGATGCTAAAGGAAAAGTAACCGGCGAAACTATATATTCGGGCGATATTGTCATGCCCGGTATGCTGCATATGAAAATCCTCTTCGCGGGCCGGCCTCACGCTAGAGTTCTGGCTATTGATACAAGTTCTGCCGAAACAATACCGGGCGTTGTCGCCATTTACACCGCCAAGGATGTTCCAAATAACGAATATGGTCTTCAGATCAACGACCAGCCAGTACTGTGCGGGCCAGGGTCTGATAAACCCGGTGCAGATATCGTTCGATTCGTTGGCGATCAGGTAGCGGTCGTTGTCGCTGAAACAGAGGAATTGGCTGCCAAGGCCGTAAAACTGATTAAAGTTGAATACCAGGATCTACCAGTCCAGACCGATCCTGAAGAAGCCATAAAACCTGGGGCTATTGCCATCCATCCAGAAATTGGGCCATCCAACATTTGCGTCCATGACAAAATTCGTAAGGGTGATGTAGAAGCCGGTTTTGCTCAATCGCACGCCATCATCGAAGCAGAGTATCGCGTACCGGCTCAAGAACATGCTTATCTGCAACCGGAAGCCGGGATCGCATACATCGACTCGGAAGGTCTCTTAACGATCAAAGCGGCGGGACAATGGACGCACGCTGACCAGAAACAGGTGGCCCATTCACTCAACCTACCACTCGAACAGGTTAGAGTGCAATATCCAGCCATCGGCGGTGCTTTTGGCGGTAGAGAAGATATGTCAGTTCAAATTGTGATTGGACTGGCCGCCTGGAAGCTTAATCGTCCTGTAAAAATCGTCTGGTCCCGGAAAGAATCGCTCATTGGCCATGGAAAACGCCACCCGATGATCATTCGTGCCAAATGGGGTGCCACGAAAGACGGCAAGCTAACCGCAGCTGAAACCACTTTTATTGCTGACGGTGGAGCATATATGTACACCACCAACAAGGTTCTGGGAAATGCTACGATAACCCAAACTGGACCATACGCAATTCCTAACGTTAAGTCCGATGTTTACGGGGTATACACGAATAACTTGCCGAGCGCAGCCTTCCGAGGTTTTGGTGCTCCTCAAGCGCAATTCATGGCTGAAATGCAGATGGATAAATTGGCCGAAAAACTAAATCTTGACCCAGTTGAATTCCGTCTACACAATTCTCTGCGCCCCGGAGATACACTTGATGTACAAACCCCGCCCCCGGGCCCTATCTCTACAATTCAGGTAATCGAGGCAGCTGCCAGGAAAGCTGGCTGGGACAATAAAGATGGAACGTGGGCAAATTCCAGAAACAAACAGCCAGCTACCGGGCGGGCGTCGGTTGTTCATGGAATCGGGTTGGCCGCTGGTTTTAAAAATATTGGATTCAGTTTTGGATATAAAGAAAATAGCTGGGCGCGTGTGGAAATTTTCGGAAATGGAAAGATTGAGCGCGTGGTTGTTTACAACGCAGCAGCAGAGGTGGGGCAGGGTAATCACACCATCCTGGCACAGTTAGCAGCAGAGGCTATCGATGTACCTTTTGACAAAGTTGAAATGATAACCATGGACACTCTTAATATGGGAAATGCCGGCTCTGCATCTGCATCACGCCTTACATTTATGTCTGGAAACGCAGTAAAAGGTGCTGCCGAACAAGCCCGTGCAAAATGGGATGCCGAAGAACGACCCGCAATTGTTGAATACACTTACCTGGCACCTGAAACGACCCCCTTTGACAAAGAAACAGGCAAGTGCATGCCCAATTTTGCTTATGCTTATGTAGCCCAGGCAGCAGAAGTTGAAGTGGACACAGAAACCGGCCAGGTCCATATTCTTAAAATTATTTCGGCTGATGATGTTGGCAAAGCGCTCAATCCTGCATTAGTTGAAGGACAAATCGAAGGCTGCGTAGTTCAAGCTCAGGGCTATGTCATGATGGAAAATTTCATCACCCGGGATGGCTATGTACTTACCGACCAGCTTAGCACTTATCTCATACCCACAATTCGCGATATCCCTGATGTTGTCGAATCCGTGGTTGTGGAAGTCCCAGATGAACGTGGACCTTGGGGCGCAAAGGGTTTGGGGGAGTTGCCCTACCTACCAATGGCCCCTGCAATAATTTCAGCTATTCACAATGCCACTGGCGTATGGTTCAACGAGTTTCCCCTTACTCCCGAGAGAGTTTTACGAGGTTTGGGAAAAATTTAGACATACTGATAAAGTTATAAAGAATGGGAATTTAGAAAAGGCAAGTGCAGATAAAGAATCGATCTTCTGCACTTGCCTTTTCTAATTTATTTCAATATAAACAAAAAAACATCCCGCTATAGATGGGGGGGCATCTACAACGGGATATAAAATGCACTTTTCGGTAGTTTGGCAGTCATAATCAATACCAGTAAAAATTACTTTTTGATTTTAGACCCATAACTTTGCGTCGCCGCTTTTCAACGGTTTTGCGTTTCGGTTTGCCGGGCGATCTTGGTCACCAGTTATGGATGACTTTAGATCCACAGACTTTGCGCCGCCAGTTTTCACTGACTTTGCTTTTCTCGATAGTCAGGCTGTCATTGTGTGTATTTTGTACACTTTAGACCCATGACTTTGCGTCGCCAGCTTTCGCTGACTTTGCTTTTTATCGAAGTGCAATTTCATTTTGCCACAAAAGCTGCAATATGGCAAGTGTTTTCGATTTTTTTTAAGATAATTGTAAGGTGCCCAAACCGGGGTAATTATTTCGAGATTGGCACCGTAAATATAAACTTGCTGCCCAGGCCTTCTCCATCACTTTGGGCCCAAATTCGACCACCGTGTGCATCGACAATTGCCCTGGCAATTGTCAACCCAATTCCAGAACCACCCCCACCTGCACGCGAACGAGATTTATCAACACGATAAAAACGATCGAAGATATGTTCACAATTCTCTGGGGATATCCCAACACCTGTATCTGTAAAAGATATTTGGATTTCGTTGCCACTTTGTTCCATAGAAACTGTGACATCACCACCAGGCTGGGTATAGATTAGGGCGTTAGCGAGTAAATTGGTCATTACCTGGGTAATACGATCCTCATCCACCATCACTTTTGGGAGATCTGAATGCGTACTTTCAGAACTCCCATAGGGAAGGTGCAGGAGTACGTGTTTTTCGGTAAATTGAAATGAAAGTCTCCGGGCTGTTGTATTCAACAAATCGACTAGACTAACTGGTTGGATATTCAACCGATAAGCCCCTGATTCAACTCGACTTAATTCTTGCAAATCATCAACCAAACGGCTGAGCCGTTTGGATTCCATCTTTACCTGCTCAAAGGTTTCAGCTGAAGCCGGCAAGACTCCATCGGTCAACCCTTCCATATAACCGCCAATTGCTGTTAGCGGAGTTCGTAATTCATGACTCACATCGCCAATTAACTGCCGGCGCATAGATTCGGTATGTTCTAATCGTTCCGCCATACGATTGAAACGCTCAGCCAGTTGGGCTAACTCATCTGTGCCGCTGACCGCCACCCGCTCATCATAACGGCCATCCGCAATTCGCTGGGAGGCACTCATCATTGCGCGCAATGGCGCAATGATCTGCTGGCTAAAAATAATACTGACCATGACTGCTACCAAAATTGCTGCGATGATTGCATAACCAAGTGATTCTAATACACCCGCGCGAAAATTAATATAGCCATCTCCCTGACCTGGCCCAAGCCCAGCCCCCTGACCAGTTCCGGACCCTGTCCCTCGACCTTGCCCCATGCCCATCATTTCTGGCACGCGAGTTCCGTTATTTATTATTCCGGTCGTATTCATTTCCATATGTCGGCTATACGCACCCTGGGCAGTAAACATCACCGTGAACAGGAGGACTGCTGCACCTACAATGAGGACAACGAAATAAGAAAGGAATAGTTTAAGACTGATACGCTTCTGAATAAATTTCATATTTGCTCATCTTCAAAACGGTATCCCACGCTGCGAACCGTGGTTATAAAATCGCCGCCCAACTTTTGGCGAACATGGCCCAGATGAACGTCTACTACACGCATTTCGCCGAAATAAGATCCGCCCCATACTTTTTCAAGCAATTGCTCACGAGTCAGTACACGACCGCGATTTTCAGCAAGTGCGAGAAGTAAATTAAACTCAATCGCTGTCAGATCAATCAGAGAATTATCCACGGTGACGCTCCTTGCTCCAGCATTGATCGTCACATGTTCAAAGGATAATACAGCCGCGCCGTCCACGTCGCTGCCTGCTTGAAGACGCCGAAGTGCTGATTTTATTCTGGCAACCAACTCTCTTGGACTAAATGGCTTGGTAACATAATCATCTGCGCCAACCGACAAACCCACGATTTTATCGGTTTCTTCAGTCCGGGCTGTTAATAAAATAACATACACGTCAGATTCTCGGCGCAAACGCGAGAGTAATTCTATGCCATCCAGACCAGGTAACATGAGATCCAGGACGATTAGATCCGGTTTGTAAGCTTTGGCGGCTTTCAAACCCGCGATTCCATCTGAAGCTGTGTATACATCGTAGCCTTCCGGCTTCAAATACGCACTGACCAGGTTAACAATTGAAGGCTCATCGTCAATAATAAGAATTTTGGTTGTCATGATTGCATTTACCTTTTATTTCACTTTAGAAATTCAAAATTTTCAATGCCATTCTTACAAAGTTTTCAGGACAATAATTGCACTTCACCTATCTGACTTTATTATAGACTCTACAGATATAGCTAATATGAAGGGATTATAAAGAAAACGCAAAGAAATATATTCCGATTTCACCCGCCACTCATAACCGGTAAGGTGAGAGTACTCAGAAAAACAACACTCCCGCATCACCTTATGATTCCGGAGAAACGGGAGTGTTGCCCGATCGTTTTACATAATTATTAATGGACCTTTTCCGCTCACATATGTTTCTGGATCTTTGTCGAATGTGTGCTTACAGCCTGGTGCACAGAAATAATAGGTCTTGCCATTATATTCCGAAATCCACTTGGCTGTTTTCGGATCAACTTTCATTTTACAAACAGGGTCAGTTTCCATGGGTCCTCCTTGGGGATAAAGCAAGTATAATGGGATTATGCCTGAAGAGCAAATATCATCCCTATCAAGACGAAAAATCGCCATGCTTATCGACGGCGATAATGCCCAATCGAGCCTGTTAGCCCAAATGCTCGTGGAGGCAGGTAAATATGGCATGGTTACTGTACGCCGCATATATGGCGACTGGACCACGCCAAACATGAACTCATGGAAAGATGTCCTAAACTTCCATGCCATTCAACCTATCCAGCAATTCCGCTACACCATTGGGAAAAATGCGACCGATAGCGCCATGATCATTGATGCAATGGACATTCTGCATTCTAGAGTGGTTGATGGTTTCTGTCTTGTCTCCAGTGACAGTGACTATACCCGGTTGGCAACTCGCATCCGTGAAACAGGAATTTTCGTAATGGGGATTGGCGAAAAGAAAACTCCAAAACCCTTTGTTAACGCCTGCGACGTTTTCGTTTATACCGAAAACTTGGTTACCGAAACCAGACCAGCCAAACAGCGAGTACGCAAACCAACTGCCAGTACCGGGAAAAAGAAAGAAGAAAAAGAAGAAGCCGATCCGATGCCCATGCTTGAAAAAGCATTTGAAATGGCAGTTCAAGAAGATGGTTGGGCCCGCCTGGACCACATGGGCAATGCGCTCTATCAACTAGACCCAGGTTTCGATCCTCGGACGTATGGTCAAAGGCAACTTTCACGCCTGGTAGGAAATCTCAAAGACTATTTCGAGATGCGTTCCCAAGAAACTGATGGTTCTAATTTGTTCTATGTTAAATTAAAAGAGACCCCCGACCAGTCTTGAGATTACCGAATTCTTGCAGATGCTCTCCATTAGTTACACTCAAAAACGCGCCAGATTGGCGCGTTTTTGAGTGTAACCCTGACGATTGGGTGAATACAGGTTAGTGCACTGCCTGCCAATTTTTCATTGGCAAGACAAAATCATAGGGGTATTCGGCTAAAAGCTCGAATTTCCCATTTGGGTTCACCCAATAAGTATCCTCAATTCGGAACCCCATACCCAAATCGGGATAATACAATCCAGGTTCAATAGTCATGACAATGCCAGGCTTAAGCAAATTATCATCTGTAGCGGTCAGCCCACTCCATGGGCGTTCGTGAATATTCAAACCAACACCATGCCCAAGAGAATGAATATAGCCTGCCAAGGGTGCCTTCTGGGTGCGCTGAGTTGGGTGGCCATCCTTCTCAAATATTTCACAGACCATCACCTGGTAATCTTTAAATTTAGCGTTCAAATCAAGGTTTTCAACAATATGGTTATAAGCCCTGTGAACCTGATCATAAAGTCTCTGCGATTCAGGGGTAGCATAACCCAGGCTCCAGGTTCGCGTAAAATCATAAAAATAACCACCACCAGGCTCTTGAGGATAGATATCAAAAACAATCGTTTTGCCAAGACACATAAGGTCATCGGGATTACCCTGGGAATGGGGTACGCCAGCGTCGTGACCAATCGCAAAAATAAAACCTTCACTTGGAACTGCTCCCCGTTCAGCCAACCACAAATTTATTCTAGCTTTAACTTCACCTAATTTTAATTGGGAACCATCTACATTTAATAAAACTTGGTCCGAATCAACTGAACAGCTAGTCAGAAATTCTGCCGTAAGACCCACAACATCGGTGGTCACTTTGCCCATCTGGCGAATACGTTCTACTTCAGCCAAGTCTTTGGTCTCCATGGCAACCATAAAAAGAGAGTTTTCGCGCGTCTCCCCGATCAATTCCACCGATGGCATAATTTTCTGGAAATGAGTCAGGGTTGCAAACATCCCGCCCAAATCAGTATGTCCATATATCCCTACTCGACCATTAATATCCATATCTATAAAGATATTTTTTAAGCGTAGCGCCGCCATTAAAGCGTTATCTCCATCAGCTTCCTTAATTAGATCCTGCCAGGGATATTCATCATAGAGGCGAACCTTTAACTTTGATTTAGCAGCTTCATCTCTTTCCATTCCGTTACAAAAAATTACTGCAGGTTCTCCCCGTTTTTTTATTAATGTTGCTCCTGAAACATGCCCCCCTCCAGTCAGATATGTCATCGGCGGGTTATTTTCGGCATTCCCAAAAACAAGAATGGCATCAAAATTCCTGGCGTGCATCAAGGTATCCAATTCAGATTTCATATTTTCTCCAAAGATTAATTCAGGTCAACGGGTTCTTTACAAAAAGTGACTATTAAAACAACAAAGCTTTCAAGCACTCAATCAGAAGAGTATCCTGCTCGGGTAACACAGTGCGTGGGTCAAAAAGAATACGATTATTTTGGGTACGTGCGATTACAGCCGGATTGGAATTACGTAGCCTCGCCAGAAACTTATCCGGCGATTTAACCTGAAAAGAGAGCACCCAGGTTGGAAAAGACTCGCCTGGCAAAGTTCCTCCGCCTACAGTGGATTCGCTCGTAACCAGCTCACCTGCTCCAATTTCTCTCTGCCAATTTTCTGCTCTTTGGCGAACAGAATCGAGCGGGATTGAAATCATACGCCATAATGGGATTTCACTCTCAGCTTCATCTTTAAGATAGTGAATAAGGGTGGCATTTAATCCAGCCAGGCAGGTTTTATCAGCTCGGACTGCACGCGCCAGGGGATGTCGTTTTATTTTTGCAATTAGATCTTTTTTCCCAAGGATAATTCCAGATTGAGGGCCACCCAGGAGTTTGTCCCCTGAAAATAAAATGATGTCGGCTCCCGATGCCAGAGACTCTTGAATAGTTGGTTCGTGATCCATGCCAAACCTGGCAGTATCGATTAAAGCTCCTGAACCAAGATCGTCTATGAAAATTGCGCCCTTCGAATGCGTAAAATTAATAATTGAATTAAGATCAGGTTCTTCAGTAAAACCAATTATCTTGAAATTGGACCTGTGGATATGCATAACCAAAGAATGCGCCGAAGACTGGTTATCAAGAGCGAGCTCAAAATCGGATAGTCTTACCTTGTTTGTTGTACCAATTTCAACAAGCCTGGCACCAGACAGTTTCATGACATCTGGTATACGAAACCCGCCTCCAATCTCAACAAGTTGGGAACGAGGAATAATCACTTGTTTACGATTCGCAAGAGCTGCGAGCACTAATAACACAGCTGAAGCGCAGTTATTAACCACCAATCCTGCTTCTGCGCCAGTCAGGTTTCTCAGAACAGCCTCGACGTGAACCTGACGGCTGCCGCGCTTCCCCGTTTCAAGGTCAAATTCGAGATTCGAATACCCCCTTGCAATTTCATCCATCGCCCGAATTGCCATACCAGAAAGTGGCGCGCGACCAAGATTCGTATGTAAAACAACCCCGGTAGCATTGATTACAGGCTGCAGGGTGGGTTTGGTCCAATTAGATAATTGTTTTTCCGCACGAGAAATAATAATTTGATGGGAAGGCGTTTCCGTACCAAAAGTTATTTCGGTACGAATCTCTTCCAAAACGATACGTAAAGCATGCAGGGTAAGCGGACGGCCATAGGCAGATACTAAGGCGCTACCGACATTCAAGAGCCGGTCAACTGACGGGAGGTTGCGGAGGGACATTTTCGGATTTGGTCGCAGCTTCTCGCAATCGAAGCATGTATTCGATTAAAATTAATCCAAGTGCAAGCCAGATGGCGATTGGAAGATTAAGCACCCGCCCAACACTTAACCATGCAAGAATAGCAAGATAGACTCCCCCTGAAATGGATTCCCGAACAATTACACCAGGCTTACCAGGAGTAGTTTTAATCAATATTACATTTAGCCAATAAGCGATGGGGAGTATTGTGCCAGTACCTGCCAGTACAATCAAAGCGTACAAACCCCAGCGTGGCCATAAAGTCGGAAGGCTAAAGTTTAATAGAAAGACCAAACCTCCCCACCCACCAAAAAACAATATTATTGCTGAAACCAAAAACGGGCGAAAGATCACTTTTTCATTCATAATTTTGAATTATAACCTCTGATTAGAAACGTTAGGAGACTGCAATCCATGAATTCTAAAATCGGTTGCTCCTTATTCGCTCATTCTCGGCATGCCACCCACTATATTCGAATTCTCTTTGCCAGTTTATGATAAAACCCGGAATGCATCGGCTGAAATCGATTTTCTACTTCATTACGAATCCAAATATTTCGGATAGAATGGTAAAATAATACAATGTAAGTTGATGATATTTTTTTATATTGATAAATTCAGGTTTTTAGCATTCCAATGATTGTGGGAATGCTGCGTCATAATGAGTATTGCATTTATAACGCATACTGGAAATATGAAATCGGCAGGAAGGATTTTTAGGAATTGATAGAAATTATTCTTATCGTGATGCAATCAATCACTTCTCAATTTAGTGGAAAATATTTATGCGCTCTTTGAATATATTAATTGCTGAAGACGATGATCAGAATCAAGCGATGATGAAACTGATCCTAAGTCGCCAGGGGCATAAAGTTAAAAGCGCATGGAATGGCCTTTCAGCAGTGGAGGCCGTAAAATCCGAAATTTTCGACCTGATATTTATGGATGTACGCATGCCAGAAATGGATGGCCTCGAAGCTACACGTCAGATCCGCCTGTGGGAAGATAATAAAAAACATATTCCGATCGTTATTTTGACAGGGTCCGTCTCTGAGAACATTACTGAAGAATACAAAAACGCCGGAGCGGATACTTATATTCTGAAACCTTTCGACATTAAAAGGATTTCTTTGCTTGTCGAAATCATAGCGAGCGAATCTGAAACAGATTTCCCGAAGGAAAATACTCTAGTATCTACAACAATAGAGACGGAAATTCAATTGCTTGATATTCAGAATTCAATCATCCGGTTTAATAATGACGCACGATTCTACATTGATAATTTGCATGAATTTCTTGAATCATTACCAAGTCGACTCGAAAATTTGGACGGGGCGCTAAAATCGCGCAACTGGAATGATTTATCTACGTACGCGCACAATTTAAAAGGAGTAGCATCCAACTTTGGCGCAGATCAACTCGCTTTTCTGGCAGGCAGCCTTGATAAGTACAGCCAGGACCATAAACTAAGACAGGCAAGTAAAACGGTCCGAGAAATTCATCGAAACACGACCTTGTTGACCGAAAAAGCTACAAAAATGATAGATCAGCAGGGCTCTACAAACTCCAACCGTTGGGAAGGGCAATAATATGCGTATTCTTATGATTGATGATGAACCGGTCTTTTTCAAAATGGCCGCGAGTGTTTTACAAAATAGAGGCTACGAACTCGAATATGCCCGAAATGGTCGGGACGGTCTGGCTGCGATTGCTTCATTTCAGCCAGAAATCATTATCGCAGACATGCGCATGCCGGATATGAGTGGGTTTGATATTCTCCAACATTTGCGGCGTGACCCTCGTTATAATCAAATTCCTGTTATTTTTTTGACGAGTGTAAAAACTCTGGAAGATAAGCTAAAGGCCTTCGAACTTGGTGCTGATGATTATCTAATTAAGCCATTTGAGCCCGAAGAACTGGCAGCTCGCCTGGATATTCTGGCTAGACGAGCTAAGGCACTACAGTTATCCACCGAGTTAGGAACCCCGAGCCAAAATGTTCCCACCACAGTAGCACTGCATAGTTTAAGGGGTGGAAGCGGCGTTTCAAGCCTGGCAGTAAATTTGGCACTTTCGTATTATCAAATCTGGGAAAAACCAACTCTTTTGATCGATACAGCCTTCTTCGCCAGCCAGGTTGCTATGCTTTTGAATGTATCACCACGTAGCACACTTGGAAAATTCGCAGATTTTCAAGCCTCTGATATCGATGAAGCAATGATTGATGACTTGATCAACACGCATTCAAGTGGCTTACACTTCATAGCTTCCCCCCGTTACCCAGTGGCTACGGATGTTTTTAACGACCAATTCTGGAATTCGCTATTTCAATCACTAAATAAAAAATATTCCTTCATCGTTATCGACACCCCTCATGATTTTTCAGACACTGTAATTTCGACGCTCATGAATGCTAACAATATTTTGCTTGTAGTTGGACCTGAAATGGCTTCATTGCGCGTGGCCGTCAGCGCAATGAAAACTTACGACCAGCTCGGGATTTCTTTAGATAAAGTAAAACTTGTTCTCAATCAAACGTTTCCGAATTCGACAATCGATAAAAGCCAACTACAAAAAGCGATTGGCAAGACATTCGATTTCGAAATACCTTACGAGCCGACTGAAGTACTTAGAGCGCTCAATCTAGGGGCACCTTTTGTTTTAACGCGTTCTGATTTGGCTATATCAAAGAAAGTGGAAGATATGGCTTACAACCTCAGCAACGAATTTATGAGATTCATTCCACCAACCGCGCCATCCAAAGCCTGGAAAAGGGTAACCGGAAGGATCCCAGCTGCAGTCAAGAAAATATAACGGATGAGACAATCACTGTTTTTGCTCTTTGCGATTTCTGCCTTATCGTATGGTGTCTTTTTTCCCAGTATAACTCAACCGGGAAGCACTCTAGCGAGTAATTCGAGCACTCCCACTCGCGCCATTACGAGTACCCCAACCCCAAGCAGCGCCGTTCCTTCGACTTCAACTCCACGAATTGAGACCATTAATACTCCAATACCTTTTCTCGATTCAGTTGATGTGAGTCGTCCAAAACTAGAAGGTTTTATTCGAGTTCCTTCAGGTGTGGTTGCAAAACCATTTGTAATACTCAGTGGATACCAATCTTTTCCAGGTGATGCAGGGGCCATATCGATTAGTGGAATTGTTCAGTCGAAAGGCTTTTTTTGCCCAACATCCCCATGTTCACTCGAATTTCCGGAAACAGATCAAATTTCATTTCGAGTGCAGAACAAGAACGGGGATTCGAGCAGCGAAGTCCAGGCAAACGTGCTTGTTACAAAAATGGAAGGCGGATATGCGCTCACCATCATTACGCTGGGTAAATTTGTGGTTTTTTCAGATTCCTGCGCAAATATCTGGCAAAATGCTGATGCACTGCCACCGGATTGGGCAAAATTTCCTCAAGATCCGGGAGAACTCAATACCGAGAAGAGTCTGCACTACCTGGCCGCCCGGCTGTTAACAGCGGGCGTTGTCGATGCTAAAGATTGCCCCAACGGAGGTTGGGAAGGTAACGCTCCAAATGCCTGCGGTTTGGATAAAGTAAAAGATCAGATGGTTGCGTGGCAAAACCAATACGATCTAAATATCTGGCTTGTTGGCAGAGACGAACACATTCCCCCCATAATATTAAAAACGCTGTTAGAAATTGAATCGCAGTTCTGGCCAACATCACAAAGGTTATTTCTAGACGAATTAGGTCTGGGGCAAATAAATCAGCTGGGGATCGATGTTTTATTGCGTACGAATCCAGGCTTATACCAACAGGTTTGCACAAGCGCGCTTTACAAATGTGATCAGCCTTATGAAAACCTTACGGGTATAGATCGGGCTTTGATCAGAGGCACGATTGTACAATCATTGGACGCTGCCTGCCCCACATGTTTATATGGGGTGAATTTGAATAAGGCATCTCAGAGCATTGCTCTTATTGCGAAAGTCCTTTATGCTAACTGCGTTCAAGCGAAAGCTATCCTGAAACTCCATGGTGTAACTGCCAATTATGAGGATAGCTGGAAATTTGCTCTGGTTTCCTACCACAGTGGCTTTGGTTGTCTTCAAAGCGCTATAGAAAACTCGTCTACAGATGGAACCCAAATCACCTGGAACACAGTCACAGAAAATCTGGTGTGCCAGGGCGCAGTAGCATACATCGATAAATTCTGGGGATCATTATTAAATTTTAATAGCTATCTAAAAAAGCCTGGAACACTCACCAACGTCCAGTTGCAAAACCCAACACCTGCACCGACCCCCACGCCATATTTATCAAATGCCCACATTTTGGTAAAGATTTTCGTTGATAAGAATGGTGATGGTATTCAACAACAAGGTGAAACATTGGATAATGTTCAAGTTAACCTTGAACTGGAAAATGGGGTTTCATTTACCCAAATTACCAGTGATGGAAAAGCTGAATTTAGCTTGACGGGCATTTCTGTTGGCGTAAAAGGAAGAGTAACCCTGCCCGGCCTTTACCGAAATGCATCAATCCTGGTACCGAGCGCAGGCGAAATTCCTATAATATTTATCTTTGCTCGGCCCATACTTCCTACCCAACTCCCCTATTAGGAAAGCGTGAAACCATGGCAACCAAAATCTTCCCTGATGAAGAACCCGAAAATATTGGTAACGAACCACAGGATCATCAGGCAGAATCTAATCAGCCTGTTCCGGAAACATTACACTCAACGCCTGCCTTTGATAATTCGGATGAAGACGAGTTCGGTAAGATGCGCCAGGCGATGATTGACAATGAATCAAACAGAACGGAACACGAAAAGGCTGAAATTTCAGATCAACCTTTTGGCGATGATAGCGCCTTCGAAATAAACATAGAGAGCAATCAATCTGGGGAATTCAAAGCCGATTTTACCGACCCCAAACCTTTGAGCAATGTCGGACAGCACGCCCATTTAGATCCAATACTATCACCTTTCAACGACGATGATTTTGGCCTTATTCCCAATCCAAGTCCTTTTTCAACAGACAAGCAAGTCACCAGCTCTGAGCAAGCGCCACAAGCAATAGATCCTTCCAAGTCATCAACGCTCTGGCTTCAAGACAACCAGCCAGAAATTAACGATGATATGAGCCAAAGAATAAGCTCAATCCGTTACGACGATGAAATTGAATCAGCTCCATCTCTAAGCACACCTCCATTTGTAATGGAGGATATCGTTGATTTATCGGATGATGACAATAATTCGCTATCCGAAAAGATCCGGAGGGGTTCGGTTCCCGCAGAAACTTTAGAACTTCTAATCAACAAGTCCATGACCGAGACCGAAGTCGTCGCTTTTGCCAAAAAACTTGGAATCGACTGGAATCTTACCCCAGGCGAAACTCGCGAAGAAAAGACGGAATTTCTAATTTATTACTTCAACAATCGAGCTAATGGGCAAATTGATAGGGACAGCACTGCGAACAGCAAACCCCAATTCCTATCCAAGAAAACCGAAGAAGATTGGCGCGAATCGGATAGCCGCCTGCAAGCTTTACAGCAAACCTTCGATCTTCCTGAAACCCCTGTGGTAGAAAAAAAAGCCTCTTTTTTCGAACGGCTAAGAACAGAATTTGAACAAGCCGGTTCCGCGGAAAGATGGCTAACCATCGGACTTAGCGTACTAGCTCTCATACTAATCCTTGGGATATCATTTTTCCTAATCATGAATAAAAAAGCAGTGCCAGTGCCAGTGCCTATCCAGACGCCAACAGCACCCGCTTCACAAGAGCAGCCATCCCCCCTAAATATCGAATTTCCGGGCGGATGGACTTTTGATCTTACAGTTGGCACGGTTCAAGATGGAGTTTGGAATCCTTCCAGCCCGGAATGGCTTCAAGGCACAGAAATTTGCCGCCTCGTATCGCTTCCATGGAATAAGCAATTGGACGCTGTCTTTCAGACATTCACCGCAGAAGATAGAATATTATTGACGATGAGCAATAATGATATTTTGGCTTATAGGGTTGAATCCACCAAGATCTTGAAATCTGACGAAATTAACCAACTATTGAATCGCACTTCTCCTTGTATGGTAATTGTATATTCTCAGCACGAGACCGATGCTCACCAGGTAATCATTGCAGTTCCAGATTACGCATCACCGTCACAATCTATTTTAGAAAAAGCGCCTACCCAACCATCACTAACAACAACGCCATAATCGAAAAAAGCTGAGGCAATAGTGCTGGATTTAGTCCAGTGCTATTGCTTCAGCTTTTCCTTTTAAATATCCAGACGTTTTACCTGGTTACAGGATAAATTGTTTCCCAGCTATCGGTCAAAATATTACCCATTATCTGATCCGCGCAGCCCTGGGCGGGCAAAACATCCCCATCGGGTTCGACATGCAACCAACTTTTCCCGGCGCCAACTGGTTCCGCATCTTCAAAAGCCTCAAATGCAACAGGATGCGCAGATGAATACGGAACGGGCAAATCTGAGACCAGATTCAAACCCATTTTTGCAGCATAATCCATCAAATGTAAAACCTGTGCCTGAAGAGCTGATGTTGATACGCTCATGGATATATTCTTTACACCAACCTCACAAATTTTGGCTATTAGATCTTCCGCACGAGTAGCATTCTGGGGGGTAACAGTCAGATGCACCGAGAAAAATATATCGGCACAAACAACATTGCTGACTGCCTGCCAGTTAGGATCCCCTTCAGATGGCAAAACGATCATTAGGTGATCCAAACCGGTTTGCAAAAGGTTGTCAAGGTACGAGCTATCCGAAAGCTTGTTCCCGTCGGTCAGTAAACCAGCCACCTGACCATTTTTCTCTGCATGCGCCACCAGCACAGGCAAATCTTCACGTAACGTAGCCTCTCCACCCGTAAAAACAATATGTGGGATTCCGGCTGCCCAGGCCTTGTCCATCACAATCTGCCATTCGGCAGTAGTTAGTTCACGCTCCACACGCTTGATCGGCGCGTTGAATGGGTCGCTGCCTGGCGTCAGGCGATACGTCAAAGCGCAATCAAGACGCAATGGGGCGCTCAAATCAGCGCTATTGGGCTGTACTAATCCAAAACCAAGCACAGAGACTGGGTCCAAATCTGTTGAGTGGATCAGCGCCAAAATTTTCTCAACAAATTCAGTATAATCCTGCAACGCTTGGGATTTTCCAATTCGATACCGGCTGGAAATAGCCTTTGCCGCATCATTAGCATCAAGGCCCTTAATAAAATGGAAAGCGTATTCGGCAGCAGTGGGATTTAACTGAAGTACTGTCGATGCATTTAGAATTAAAATGCCGGCGCCATTCTTTTGTAGGCGCAAATGTAGCCGAAAGGGTTTTTCATCGCCCGCAGGCGCCTGCAAGTGATAAACACCTTCAGGTAAAACCTTAACCGGGGTAAATAAATCTGTAAGCCGATCAATAATATTCATAGCGTCTCCAGATAATTATTAACTTTCATCACGTCGAAATTAAATACTTGTCGATCACCAGTTACTAAATCTAACTCAATCTTTCATATGCCATAACAAACCAATACACTAACTCCGAACAAAATGCGGGATTTCAGAAGGGATTTCGAGTGATATCTCGACAAAACCGGCATAAAGACCCCTCTGAAACCAGGGTGATTGATATATCATTTTCTGAATACCATTTTTTTGTATAGTATAGACATTTCTTTCTTTTGCGGCCAATAAACGCGCAGTTTTTGACCTGGCTGGCTCAGGGTGACATTCGAGCATATTCAGACCAATCAGGGCATAGCCGCCATCCATCTCAAAAGTTTTGGCTGCCTTTTCGTTCATCTCAAGGATTATTCCATCCGGATCGCAAACTGTTATGGCTGCGGGAAATTCATGGATCCACTCATGCATATTAATTTTTCTCCTGGCAATTATTATCATTCTTCAAATTGAAGCGGGCAGCCACCGCCACATTCAGCCAGAAGCTTGCAACCTGTACATTTTTCAGGTAAGCCCTGACGTTCACGCAACTGCGTGGAAAGCTGATGGTTCCAAATAGCTTCCCAACCATCTCTCAGAATATTTCCAACTGGCTTATAGTACGACTGGCAAGGCAAAACGTCAGCATTAGGTTCAACACACATATTGTAGAGCGCTGCTGTACAACCTTTGATCCCCAAATCGAGCGTCTGCGGATCAAAGCCACAGTATTGGGTCGGTGTATACCAGATCAAACGTTGCCCACGCATTTCCGTTTTCAAACGGGCAGTTTCAAGCAGGGGCGCCAGATCTCGATCGGGCAAACCTGTCCCGACAATTGAGCCCTTCCCAGAATGGATCAGGGCGTTTAAGCCAATTGTACGAACACCAAGTTCTGCTAAAAAATCGAGAGTCGACGGTATGCTCTCAACATTATTGCGCAGCATAGTAGTATTGGTCATCACAAACAAGCTTGAATTCAGGGCGTTCTTCAAACCAGCTATCGTTTGGTCAAAAGCTCTGGCATTGACCATCGTATTGTGAATATCAGCATCCACGGATTCCACCGTTATCTGAACGTGATCAAGACCAGAATCAACGAGGCGTTGAAGGTATTCCGGATCTGATAAACGCCGGCCATTTGTATTTAGCCCGGTAATCTGCCCATTGGCCTCGGCGTGCGCAATTAATACTGGCAAATCGTCCCTCAAAGTAGGTTCTCCACCGGTAAAAATAATGTGGGGGATTCCCAAGGACCAGGTTATATCCAGTATCTTTATCCACTCATCAGTCGTAAGTTCGGGAAAACTACGTTCACGGGCATTATAGCAATGGCTGCAGTTATTGTTACAACGGTAGGTAAGAGCCAAATCCATACGGTAAGGAGCGGATGGTCTTGCACTGAACGGTGCGATCGTCTCCATCTCCAATTCGTGAATTGGACAGGCACCGTCCGGACGAGTCAATTCGGAAATCTGGTATTTTATCGCTTGTAAATCACCACGAGCCTGGGCCGAACTTACCCTATATCGGTTCTGCACTGATTTAACAGCATCGCTCTCAGAATTTTTTTCGAGAATAAGGTAAGCCATCAGCGCCGCAGTTGGGTTTAAATGAATGACACGATTCGCATTGACGATTAACGTGCCATGGCCATCCGGGTCAAGCCGCAAATGCACGCGGCTTTTTTCATCCCCATTTTCCAGACGATAATGAAATAGTCGGGTTCCCAGCCCAGGACCATCAGAAGAATGCTGCTTTTTAGGTTCAAGCAGTCGTTTCAACCCGGCTCGCATACCAGAGAGATTTGATAACATTTTTACTTTACCGACCACCGCCAGCACAAGCACAGGCACAACCTGCACAAGCGCAAGCACAAGCACAACCACTTCCACCTGACCCACTACTCGAACGGCTAGCCACGGGCTCCGGGTTGGTAACCTTGGTCACACCGCTGGTGAAATCGTTAAGATTCCCCAGTACCTTACCAGAAAAATTCTGGACGCCACCCACAACGGAAGCAGCAAAATCAGCACCGGGCAGAGAAACACGGCCCCCTGATCCACTCGGGAAAGAAGGTGAACTTGATAAATTTGGTTGCGGTATACCAGCATTACGGTAAACCGGATCATAACGACCCCACCACATCGGCATAAATACAGGCCCGGTAAATGTTCGCCGGGCACGATCATCATAATCTTTATCCAGCATCGTCCATTCCAACACTTCTTCAAACATCTGGCTCTTTACTTCAGGAGTACCCGCAGCATTAATTTGCTGCCAGGCTTTTTCGTTAATAGCTTTATAGTAATCCAGAGTTTCTTTACGGCTAAAGCCCTTCATTTTTTCGGTGACGCTTTTCACTAGCGCAACTGTCATGGCCTGCAAATCTTTCCTACGTTCGCGGTCTGGTTTAACCATAGCCTGAATGAATTCCGATTCGTAAGTTTGCAATCCTTCTGGTTGTGGCTGAAGCATTTCCACGCTAAGAGGGTCTTTATTAATCACCTGCAATGCCCCCTTTTTTACCGAACTGAACAAAATCATTGTCATTAGTTTGTCAAGCGGCTCACCCATGAAAATTGCGGCTTCCACAGCTGTCAAACCACGTTTTATACCATGACCCTCAATCGAAATAGATGGCTTGATATACTGTAATTTTCGCTTTCGGGCATTGATCACACTTATGACCGGTAGCCCGAAAAAGAAGAGGGCGAAACAACAGAATGGAAATAATCCAACCATGGTTCCGAAAAATCCCAGGATCACATCAACAAAGGAGGTTGTTACGATAACAGATTCAGGAATATATTGTTTTGGGAATGAAGCTCCAAATGTATATTGAGAAGAACCATTTGCATTTAAGGCTGTCCAGGTATACGTGATTCGCCCTTCAGCATCAAACCCGGTAATTGGATCCGGAGCTCCCGGCCAATCTCCTCGCGCCGGATGATATTTAGGCTCTTCCGGTTTTATACCAGGAGGCAGATGAAAAACCACCATCAAATCTGTGTTGCCATGCACAAATTGAGAACTAAAATAAGTTGGGGAAAATTCACTGCTGGCATAGTTTTGGTCATCGGTATCGGGGTAAAACATGTTAGAGATCCCCTCAACCGTGGCATGGACAGTGCCCGATGTTTCGATAGAGTTTCCTCCTAGATCAAGCGCCACACCAGTACCACTTCCCTGGTAATCGCTGGTGACATTCACCCGCTTCCCAGCAACATCCGCCGTAATATTGCTAATGTTGAAATCACTGTTGGGCAAACCCAAATCTACAAAATCAATAAGCTTTGCCCCAGGGTCATTAACAAATGTAAGCAGGTAATCCAATGCGATCGTTCCATCCTTGTTCAGGTAAACATGCACAACCTCTTTTGCCAGTTGAAAAGAATAATTGGATTGCGCAAATGCAGTATTGGTCACGCCAAATATAAGCGCAAAAGCCAGTATCCAGGTAAATATTCGATGTTTCATAGGATGCCTCACTTGAATATCGCTACCACTTGGGTTCTTCAGTAAGTTGATAAGTCGCCTGACAATAAGGGCATGTCACCACTGGCGCCCCTGCCATCATCTTAATATCAGCCGATGTGATTGCTCCGCCGCATGATTGGCATTTCATCTGGCTAATTTTGGTTTCACCAGGCAAATCAATTTTCATGACGACTTGTTGGGGTCCAACATCACCATTACCCGTCTTACGCGCCCCCAACCAGATTAATCCGGCCCCACCAACCAGGAAAAACACCCCAACACAGGCAAAACCAATTCCAAATGACAACCAGGATGAGTTACCCTGTGACGAAGTTGAGCCGACCACACTCAAGCCCCCGTACCCAACAAGGCACAAGCCCATTAAAAACAAGATACCTGCGCCAACATACATCAATGTGCGACCCATGATAGCCTCCGCGATAAGATCTGACCTAATTAGTGTAGCACTTTGTAATTATTCAAACAAATGACTTTCGTCTCTTATTTTACGGAAAATGAGATGAAAAGTTTCGATAAGTTCTATTTCATCAATACATCCTTTACCAAGTAATTGACGTCCAACTTTCCAGAAATGACAAAACACAAATTCTATCGGTGATAAAATTTGCAAGAAATCAGATACACTTATTGTATTGAAAAATATCTAATCTAAAAAAATAAGTAATTAGGGCCATGAGATATTAAATTCTCACACCAAGAATTTTTTCCTAAATGCCGAAAAATAACCGGAGCCAACAATGACGATTCAGAACCAATATTCCCGATGGAAAGAAACAACTTATAAAAAGTCAATTGATAGATTCGCGGAGCGAAGGCCTTCATTTTCCACAAGCTCAGGCATTGAAATACCGGCCGCTCTTCCGCCAAACGCTGACAATTCCGGCAGTTACCCGAGCACACTCGGATTTCCTGGCGAATATCCTTTCACGCGCGGTGTACAACCAACAATGTACCGTGGCCGCTTTTGGACAATGCGTCAATATGCAGGTTTTTCAACGGCGGAAGAATCCAACAAGCGCTACCGTTATCTATTGGAAGCAGGTCAGACCGGGCTATCAGTGGCTTTCGACCTGCCTACCCAAATAGGGTACGACGCTGACGATCCAATGGCGTTGGGCGAAGTTGGCAAGGTGGGAGTTGCCATATCTTCAGTGGACGATATGGCAACTCTTTTCGATCAGATCCCGCTGGGAAAGGTCTCGACATCCATGACCATCAATGCTCCCGCCGGCGTATTATTGGCTATGTATATCGCCGTGGCAAAGCGTCAGGGAGTAGAAATGAATGCCCTGCATGGCACCATCCAGAATGATATTTTAAAGGAATATATCGCTCGTGGCACGTATATCTTTCCACCTGCCCCATCAATGCGACTGATCACAGATATTTTCGATTTTTGTGCCCACAACGTGCCCAACTGGAACACCATTTCAATTTCAGGGTACCATATTCGTGAAGCTGGCTCGACTGCCGTACAGGAAGTGGCTTTCACGCTGGCGAATGCTATCGCCTACGTTGAAACCGCTATCAAAGCCGGGCTACCAGTGGACGAGTTCGCCCCGCAGCTTTCTTTCTTTTTCAACGCCCACAACAATGTACTTGAAGAAGTTGCCAAGTTCCGAGCGGCACGACGCATGTGGGCAAAAATCATGCGCGAAAGGTTTGGAGCACAAAAAACCTCAAGCTGGCAACTGCGCTTTCACGCTCAGACCGCCGGTTCCACCTTGACAGCCCAACAACCCGAAAATAATGTTGCACGAGTGACACTGCAGGCTCTTTCTGCTGTTCTGGGTGGAACCCAATCGTTGCATACAAATTCCATGGATGAAGCACTCTGGCTGCCAACCGAGAAA
This sequence comes from uncultured Anaerolineae bacterium, assembly GCA_903854805.1. Next base: position 1,342 of record CAINXK010000107.1, on the reverse strand, counting down.
TCGGTACGGGTGGCGCTGCGTACCCAACAAATCATCGCTTACGAATCCGGCACGGCAGATTCAATCGATCCACTCGCTGGATCTTATTTGATTGAGTATCTTACCGATGAAATTGAAACACGCGCTGCGGACTACATCCAACGAATTGACGAAATGGGCGGTGCCCTGGCAGCCATAGAGCGTGGCTTCATGCAAAATGAGATCCAAGATGCTGCTTACGCCGCCCAAAAAGCTATAGAGAAAAATGAGCAAATCGTGGTTGGCGTAAACCAGTTCCAGATCGAAGAAAAAATCACGCTAGAACGGCAGAAAATCGATCCAAGCATAGAAGTAGATGCTTATAATCGACTGGCTAAATTGCGTCTAAACCGGGATAACTACAAGATAAATGAACTACAAGGCAGGTTGGCAACCGCTGCCCGTGGCAGTGAAAATCTGATGCCCCTTTTTATTGAATGCGTTGATAATCAAATGACCCTGGGCGAAGTCTGCAACACCTTACGAAGTATTTGGGGCGAATACCAACCAGTCGGTTTCTAGCCTCTTTGCATAATGGTGGAATTAACAATCACGAAAATTATTTTTCAGAAGGATGGATGCCTCAAAATTGAGCTGCAGAAGATAAAAAAATGGTCAAAATTGAAGAACTTGTCAAGGATTTTCTTTCACAAAAAAGAATCGCGGTCGTTGGCGTTTCTGAAAAACGCGAGAGTGGTTGCAATCTGGCCTATGCCAAATTTAAAGATGCCGGCTATCAAGTCTTTGCCGTAAATCCTCATATCACAATCTTCAAAGGTGATCCCTGCTACCCGGATTTAAAAACCATCCCAGAAGTTCCTGATAGTGTATTTATCCTTAGCAATCCAACCGTCACAGAACAAGTCGTCCAGCAGTGCATCGACCTGGGCATCGGCCATATTTGGATGCACTGCATGCTTGGCACAAAGCCCGGGCTGGCACCAGGCATGACAAGTGTTTCTGCCAATGCAGTTAAAATGTGCCGGGAAAATGGCATCAAGGTCATAACAGGTGCCTGCCCCAATCAATTTTTGAACCCGGATTTTGGCCACGGATTAATGCGTGAACTCTGGAAACTACTTGGCTTCATGCCAGCAGAGCAATAATTGAAATTCGTTGAGTTTTCCTGCGAAATTCCCTTGACGCGCCCTAAGTGGCATGGTAAACTAACGACCGCTTTACAAATGGTCCCGTGGTGTAGCGGCTAACATGCGGCCCTGTCAAGGCCGAGATCGCGGGTTCGAACCCCGTCGGGGCCGCAGAGCGTAACTAATCTGCGCAAGAAAGAGTCCGGTTTTCGATGAATGAAAATTCATTGGAGACC
>CAINXK010000106.1 GCA_903854805.1 uncultured Anaerolineae bacterium | reverse complement strand
TACTCAGGCGCTCACCTTCACACCAACGCGAGTAAATTACTACAAATTACTACAATTAAGGATGAAATCAGCGCCCGCTTGCAAGCCAGTCACATGAGCGCAGACGAAGCGCTTATGCGTGTATCGGATGAAGGGCGGGGCGATATTGGTGATTTGGTAGATGATAACGGTCTGATTGATTTGCGCGTAGCGCGTCAAAAAGGTATGACAAAGCTGATTCGTAAGATAAAGCAAAAGACGATTACGCATATCGGCAAGACCGATAGTGACGGTGACACAGAAATAACTGAGATTGAATTTGAGATGTACGACGCGCAAAAAGCAAAGGACATGATCCTGCGCGTGGCCGGGCGCTACGTGGAAAAGACCGAAACAACCGGAACGCTGACCATTGCCTTCAGCGCTGACGATCTGGCGGAAGCATCAGCCAGAGTCAAGGCTTGCGAGACAGAAGATGAATAGCAAGGAAATCAGCATTGAATGGCTGGCGTGCTCAGAAAGCGTTATCTACTTTTTAGACAATTACTGCCACATCTACGATGGCACCGAGCGCAGTTGGGTCCCCTTCCACCTCTGGCCTGCTCAAAAGCGCGCGCTGAAGATCATGCAGAGCGACCGCCTGATCGTTATCCTGAAGGCCCGACAGCTCGGTATAACCTGGCTGGTGCTGGGGTTCGCGCTCTGGATGATGCTCTTCCATCCCGCGGCAGTCGTCCTGCTTTTTTCCCGGCGTGACGATGAAGCAATGGCGCTGCTGAGCGAAGAACGGCTTAAGGGCATGTACAACCGCCTGCCGGTTTGGATGCAAGCCAGGTCGGTAACGATTGACAATGGTCATGTCTGGGCACTCTCACTCGGCAGCATCGCCCGCGCATTCCCCACATCCGCCGGTGACAGTTACACCGCGTCACTGGTGATCTGTGATGAATTTGACCTGGTGGATAATCAGGGCGCACTCATGAACGCAGTCAAGCCCACCATCGACGGCGGCGGAAAGATGATCTTGCTCTCTCGGTCAGATAACCTTCGTCCGCAGAGTGACTTCAAAAAAACATATATCGCTGCCAAAGAAAATAAGAACGGTTGGACGCCCATCTTCCTACCCTGGAGCGCAAGACCCAACCGTACAAGCGATTGGTATGAACAGCAGAAAGCCGACATTCTTTACCGTACCGGTTCATTGGATGACCTGCACCAGCAATATCCAACAACGGATATGGAAGCCCTGGCGCCGCGCACATTGTCAAAGCGCATTTCTTCAGAGTGGCTCTTGAAAAGCTATGTCGCCCTATCTGCAATTCCGAATGACAAGGCCCCGGCCATACCTGGACTGATGATCTACTCCACGCCCAAGTCCAGCCGTACTTATGTTATCGGTGCAGATCCCGCCGAAGGAAACCCAACCAGTGACGACAGTTCTTTTCACGTCCTGGATTCGATCAGCGGCGAAGAAGTGGCCCACCTGGCTGGGAAATTCCAACCGAGTACCTTCGCGGCTCACATCGATAAGGTTGGGAAATATTACAACAACGCCGCGGCCCTGGTTGAGCGCAACAACCACGGACACGCAGTATTGCTGTGGCTGCGCGACAATTCGAAACTGCGTCGCTTACGTGGCCCGGACGGCAAAGAGGGCTGGCACTCAACCAGCCTCGGTAAAGCCCTGATGTATGACGCGATGGCCGACGCTCTGCGCGACGAAACCACAGTCATTCATTCACAGCGCACATATCTACAGTTGACAAGTATTGAAGGTTCCAGCCTGCGCGCCCCCGAAGGCGAACACGACGATGACGCTGATTCTTTCGCGCTGGCAACGCTGGCACGCCCGATGGCCAGACCAACCCGTATGGCAGTGGTATAGGAGATTAATATGCCAATACTCGACTCTTTAGCAAGCAGCATAGGCAGCGCGGTAAGGTCCTTCCAGATCGCCGCACAGGGCAGCCAAACAAAAGCACACCGCCCAATGTTCCTGAATTCCGTGGCCGATTCTGAAAAATGGAAAGGTGGCGATCTGGGCCAGAAAGACGCAGCCTACAAACGCGCCATGCAGAACAGCTGGATCTACACCGCCCTGCATTTCAAATCCAACGAACTGGCAGCCGGGCGATTGTCAATCGTGCGCAACGAGACCGGCCTGGAGGGTGATGCAGTACCCGTCAAGAACCACCCGTTCACACGCATCTTGCGCAGGCCAAACCAGCTGATGGGACGCGGCTTCTTGTGGCAGTATAGCCAATGGTGGCTTGACCTTTCCGGTAATGCTTACTGGTTCCTGGCACCTGACGAAGATAACAACCTGGCTGAAATCTGGCCACTGCCAGCCAACGCGGTCAACCCATTTCCGGGTGACAAAGAACGTCTGGTGGATTACTACGAGTACACCGTCAATGGGCGCTTATGGAAAATTCCCGCTGAATATATCTGCCATTTTCGTTATCCCAACCCTTATGACTACTTTCGCGGGCTTTCGCCTTTAGTGGCTGCCCTGTTGCCTTCCGACGCAGACAGCGCAATGGCACACTGGAACGGAGCCTTCTTCGGCACTGGTAACGTCATGCCCTCGGCCATCATTAATGTCTCAAGTGGCATCCCGGGAACTGCAGACGCGATTGACCCGCAAGACATGGAAGCCATCAAGGAAAGTTTGACCAGTGGCGAATACGCGGCCAGTGCCCGCCGTACCGTTGTCACGAATGCTTTTGATATGGCCGTCAATATTCTGGGATGGAATGCCAAAGATATGGACTTTCTGGCCGGGCGGGCCTTTACCAAGGATGAAATACTCAACATCATGGGTATTCCACCGGGTATGTTGGATAAGAACGCGACCGAAGCCAATGCCACAACCGGCGATAATGTTTTCAAGGAAAAAACACTCTGGCCTTTGATGACAACGATCTATGCCGAAACCATCACGAGCCAGATATTGGAACGCTGGTATACGCCTGGCGAAGAAGCGGCCTTCGATGACATTCGTCCGATCAATAAAATGCAATTACTGCAGGAAGCCGCCGCGTCCACTTCCGATATGACGCGCATGGAACGCCGG
>CAINXK010000105.1 GCA_903854805.1 uncultured Anaerolineae bacterium | reverse complement strand
CCGATTGGGATCTCGGTGCGCGATAAACAGGGCCGGCTGCTGACTGCCAACCAGGCCTGGCAGAATATCTGGGCTGTTACCGAAGCTGAGATGCTGCAGGCTGCCAACGATGTGAGCAGCAAGCTTGAATTCGATGGCAGAACTGATAGCTTAAATGATTACCGGCAAGATGTGCATGCTGTGTATGACCAGGGCGGCACTTTGCATTTGCCCGAATTGAAGGTGCCCGCGCCCAGGCCTGGCGCGGCGCAGTGGGTTTCGCAGCATTTTTATGCGGTTGTGGATGAGCATGGCCTGGTTGATAAGGTTGTTATTCTGACCGAAGATATTACCGAGCGTAAAGATGCCGAGCTCTCGCTGGTTAGGGCGCACGCCGATATGGAACAGCGCGTGATTGACCGTACCTTTGAATTGAAGGCGGCCAACTTGGAGCTTGAAAAAGCGGCGCGTATGAAGGATGAATTCCTGGCAAGCATGAGCCATGAATTGCGCACCCCGCTGACCGGAATTTTGGGGCTTTCTGAAGCGTTGCAAATGGTGACGTATGGTGATCTGAATGAGAAGCAGCTCAAAGCGCTCAAGAATATCGAAACCAGTGGCCGGCACCTGCTGTCGTTGATCAACGATATCCTCGATCTTTCCAAGATTGAGGCGGGCATGTTCAATATGCAGTTTTCGCCGGCCTCGCTGGATGGGATCTGCCAGGCCAGTTTGCAGATGATCAAGGGCATGGCTGGCCAGAAGCACCAGAATATCAGCATTGCGATGGACCCGGCTACGATCATTTTACGGGTGGATGCGCGCCGTTTGAAGCAAATGCTGGTGAATCTGCTTGGAAATGCGGTCAAGTTTACGCCGGATGGCGGTCAGGTGGGTATTGAGGTTAAGGGGCTGCCAGGCAGCCGGCAGGTGGATATCTGTGTGTGGGATACCGGGATTGGGATTAAGGAAGAAGATTTGCCGCGCCTGTTTAAACCATTTGTGCAGCTGGATAGCAAATTATCGCGCCAGTATTCGGGGACGGGCCTGGGGCTGTCACTGGTTAAGCGCATGGCTGAACTGCAGGGCGGTCAGATCCGGGTGGAGAGTGTCTTTGGGTCCGGGAGCCGTTTTACGCTCAGCTTGCCGTGGGTGGTGGATGATACCCAGCCGCTGAAGTATGCCCGGCGGGTGACTGATAAATTGCAGCGCGCCCTGACTTTTGACCAAAACGAGGAAAGCGCTGCGCGACTTTCGGCGTTGTTAAAATTGGTCGGGTTGAAGAACCAGGTTCTGGTCACTGCTACGAATGCGCTGGAGCAGGTGATCCACTTCTGGCCGGACGTGATTTTCATCGGTGAGCATCTGCCAGATGGTGTTGGTTTGGATCTCTTGCAGAGTCTCAAGGCGGATTTGCGGACGAATGCCATCCCGGTTGTTTTGATCATCAGGCCCGATCAAAAGCAGAATGTTGAGCGCCTGGGGGCCAATGGCGCTCTGATGGAGCCTTTTGCGCAAAGTGAGCTGCATATTGAGTTGCAGCGGATTGCTTTTAACACAGAATCGGAAAGGCCGCTGCTGGTGGCCGGGCGCCTGGGTTCTGGGCGTGTTCCGGAGCCGGTGCAGGAGCTGGAGCATGGGCCGCTGGTGCTGGTGGTTGATGATAATCAGATTATTCTGGATCTGATTTCGGATTTTCTGCGGGGTCAGGGTTTTAGGGTGAGTGCTGTTAATTCGGGGCAGGCGTTGTTAGGTCGGTTGGAGGTTATCAGACCAGATATCTTGCTGGTGGATGTTCAGATGCCAGGCATGAGTGGTTTTGATTTGATCAGGGCGATTCGAGCGCATGTTTCTGAGTGGGCGGCGCAGCTGCCGGTGATTGCGCTCACATCCATGGCGGTGAATGGTGATCGTGAGCGCTGTCTGGATGCGGGGGCGAATGAGTATTTGGCCAAGCCGCTGCAGTTGCAGGAGTTGCTCATTTATGTTCAGGCGCTGACGCGGGCACAGGGCGCTTCTGCTGGCGATTAGTTGGAACCTATCCAGATAGAGGATATTTTTTTGTGGTGATTCGGCGGTCAGATCTTCCGCCGAATCACCACTTGCGAGGGTCGTACACCGATGTTGGCGCATCCGCGTGGATAAAACACGAAGGTTTTGTCCACGCCGATTATGGTGTTTTTGCTGCTCAAGAGTAAGTTAAGCGATGGGCTTCACCGCTGGCGGAGTTTTAGCGGATGGTTTTGCCTACGCCGACCATCGTGTTTTTGCTGCTCGGATGTAAGTTAATCGATGGGCTTCACCGTCAGTATGGAGTTTTGGCGGGGAAGGTTTTGCCCACGCAAATTATCGTATTTTTGCTGCTCAAGAGTAAGTCAATCGGTGGGCTTCCCTGCCAGTGGAGTTTTTGCGGATGCCAATCCGCAAAACTCCACAAAAAAAACAAATCTATTGTTTGATGGCTGGAACCTTTCCAGATAGAGGATATTTTTTTGTGGTGATTCGGCGGTCAGATCTTCCGCCGAATCACCACTTGCGGGGGTAGTACACCGATTCTCGTGTATCGGCGTGGACAAAACAGGAAGGTTTTGTCCACGCCGATTATGGTGTTTTTGCTGCTCAAGAGTAAGTTAAGCGATGGGCTTCACCGCTGGCGGAGTTTTAGCGGATGGTTTTGCCT
>CAINXK010000104.1 GCA_903854805.1 uncultured Anaerolineae bacterium | reverse complement strand
GTATCTGACACATAAGCTTATGGCCAGTAATGCTCTGACAGGTTTGCAGGGTGGGCAGAGTCTGGCGCGTTTTTGGCAGCCGCCTTTTGGCGAGCCAGAATGGGTTAAAATTCCATCTGGCGAGTTTTGGATGGGTGACGTGTCTGCGAATGATAATCCCGCACAGCGGATCTTTTTACCCGCTTATCAAATTTCCCGTGTGCCGGTGACGAATGCCCAATATGCACTGTATATTGCCGATACCGGTGCGGAGCCACCCGATCACTGGCGTGTCGGGCAGCCGCCGCGTGGCCGCGAACATCACCCGGTTGTGAATGTGAACTGGCATGAGGCTCTGGCTTATTGTTCCTGGTTGGCCGAGAAAATCGACCAACCGGTCCGTTTGCCCAGCGAAGCCGAGTGGGAAAAAGCCGCTCGGGGTGCGGAAAATCAACGTCCCTATCCCTGGGGTGAATGGGCTGAGCTGTGTTCAAATACAAGCGAGCTTGCCCTGGGTGATACCACCCCGGTCGGTTTCTTTCCCAATGGAGCCAGCCCGTTCGGTGTGCTGGACCTGACCGGTAATGTGCGCGAGTGGACTCGCAGCCTGGCTGACTTCGGTTATCCCTACGATCCGACTGATCATGCACGCGAGGATTTGCTCGCTCCAGACAACCAGGCACGGGTGCTGCGGGGCGGGTCTTATTACTATACGAGTGAATTTGCGCGCAGTGCCACTCGCCAGCGCTATTATCCAGATTTCAGGTTCTATAATTTTGGTTTTCGGGTGGTAATATCCCCATCCACTTGATGATGCTTTTCGCCTTTATCCGCCGGCAATTTTTACCTTGTAGCCGAGTTTGCGTAACAGATCTGATATTTTTTCACGGTGCTCGCCCTGGATCTCAATTACGCCGTCCTTGACGGTGCCACCACACCCGCAAGCCTGTTTGATGGTCTTGGTCAGGGCTGTCAAATCTGCATCAGTGAGCACCAGGCCCTTTAACAGAGTCACGTCTTTCCCGGCCCGATTCTTGGACTCGCGATGCAAATAAATCATCTGCTGCTGAGGCGGCAGCGAAAGCCTAACCGCAGCAGGTTTCTTTTCAATCTTGCGCTGATCCCCCTCTTCAGAAGACCAGACGATTGGGTTATGGTTACGAGGCATGGATGAAGTATAGTGTATGATGGCGGAAGTGGGCAAGAGATGGAAAAGAAAGAAATTCGTTACATATTTAAAAAAACGTCTATCTAATTTTTACCATGAATGCAATAATTTGGTGGAAAAAATAATTTATGAAATATCATTTTCGCACTATTTACAAATTGCTGGTTACATTTGGGTTTGATTTTCGGAAAACTATATATGCTTTTCGCGGTTTACCTCTCTATTTCAAAGATTCGAAAACACTAAAAAAACAACAAAAATTTAATAATACAGTATTCTTATTAGGGGATCCCATTCTGTGCCTGGAAGATAGGTTTGTAGAAAGCGGAACCGCGAGTGGACATTATTTTTATCAAGATTGGTTCGTTGCCCGAAGGATTTTCTTGAATAACCCTAACACGCATGTTGATGTTGGCTCTCGAATTGACGGATTTGTTGCGCATGTTGCATCTTTTCGCTCCATTAAAGTTATAGATATTCGTCCTCTGGTTGTCAAAATACCGAATATAGAATTTATCCAAGCTGACTTATTACAACCCATTAGCGATGATTTGGTTGAGTGTTGCGATTCTTTGTCGTGTTTACATGCGCTTGAGCACTTCGGCTTGGGACGATACGGTGACCCTGTTATATTTGATGGTTATCTAATCGGCCTAAATAATCTAACTCGCCTGTTGAAACCAGGCGGAAAATTCTATTTTTCAATTCCAATTGGCCCACAACGGATAGAATTTAATGCGCATAGAGTATTTTCTGTTGAATATATTCTTGAATTACTCAAAGGTAAATTTACGATTGACAGTTTTTCTTTTATCGATCAGGATAATCAAAATGGTTATTTATTTGAAAATGTCGACCTTTCACTAGAAGGTGTCAGGACTAATTTTGGTTGTACATATGGGTGTGGAATTTTTGAAGCGACAAAGCTGTGAGAAATATTTCTGCTCTTCTTGCCCTGAAAAATTTCATAGATATTTAGAGAATTAGCATGTTTGCTGATATAAAGTTGCGATTCGTTAAATTTGGAACAGAATTACTCCAGGTCGGTATAGGTCAGGCATTAGCTGCTTTAGGTGGTCTTGTTGGTGTCCGTTTATTGACCCAATTTATGACCCCTTCCAGCTATGGTGAATTGGCATTAGGAATGACTTTTATGGTATTGTCGCAACAATTGGTGATGGGGCCAATCAGTGGTTCATTTGCTCGTTATTTCCCAATAGCTCAAGAAATGGATAGCCTTAATACATATATACAGGCAGTATGGCGATTGTTGGCAAGAGCCAGTGGTTTGATAGCGATTTTGTTTGTGATTATTTTGTCGGGTCTGTTTTTATCTGGAAATCAAAATTGGATACCACTTCTAATATTGATCTTTTTGTTTACCCTCGTTTCAAGCTTCAATATTGTTCTGGATAATATTCAAAATGCGGCTCGTCACAGAGTGATTGTAGCATGGCACCAAGGGGTCAGTCAGTGGTTGAGGTTTTTGCTAGCGGTTGGTATGATTTTATTATTTGGTTCTTCGAGTATTTATGCGTTGTTAGGGTACTTTCTCTCTGCTGTTTTGGTCATTTTCTCACAAGGATATTTTTTCCGTAAAAAACTTCTTGAGAGTGAGTACTTTGGAAATCGGAATAGTAATCAACCACGTGATACTTGGGAAAACCAGATGATTCGATTTGCCTTACCCTTCAGTGCTTGGGGGTTGTTTGGATGGGCGCAGCTTTCATCGGACCGATGGGCTTTACAAGTATTCCACTCCACTGCAGACGTTGGCCTTTACTCTGTGCTTTATCAATTGGGATTTTATCCAATTACAATTTTAACAGGCATTTTTGTGCAATTTATTACCCCGATATTATATCGGCGCGCGGGTAATGGTATGGTAATGGAACGAATTAGATCTGTTCAGGAAACTACATATCGCATCGTTCTTGCATCTCTGGGATTCGCAGGTTTGTCTGCATTGGCAGCCTGGATATTTCGTGATGTGGTTTTCATACTCCTCGTTTCGCCTAGTTACCGCGGAGTGTCATATTTGCTGCCATGGATGGTTTTGTCTGGAGGTTTGTTTGCTGCAGGACAAATCTGTGCTTTAATCCCGCTAAATAATAACCAACCTGAAAAACTTCTTGTGCCTAAAATAGCTACCAGTCTGCTCGGTATATTATTTAATTTAATAGGGGCGTATTGGTTTGGATTACAAGGAGTTGTTATAGCGGGATTGTGTTTTTCCACAATATATTTCTTGTGGATTTTAGGGCTATTCCGCCCCAAGATAATTAATTCCAAAAGGGAATAACTATTCATGAAAATCTTGTACGTAGCTCCCAAATATGATTACGGAAAACACGAGCGAGGTTTGAGTTTTGAACACTATAATTTTTTCGATTCTTTGTATAACATGGGCAATGAAATCATTTATTTTGATTATCTCGAAATTCTAAAAAAAATTGGCAAGAGGCGCATGAATGAGCTCTTGTTGACGGTTGTCGAAAAAGAAAAACCTGAATTGATGTTTGTATTTCTTTTTGAACATGAGCTTGATCCAAATATAATTTCTAAGATATCAAATTCAGGAAAAGTGAAAACAATAAATTGGTTCGCTGATGACCATTGGAGGTTTGATAATTATTCAAAATATTGGGCACCACATTTTAATTGGTCAGTCACGACGGATTTTGAAGCAGTTCCAAAATATAAGAATATTGGATACTCCAATATTATACTAAGCCAATGGGCCTGCAATCATTTTTTGTATAAAAATATCCCTTATAACCCTGCTTACGATGTGTCATTTATTGGGATGGCATACAAGTCACGGCGCGACACAATCGGTTATCTTAAGCAAGCAGGTATTGATGTTGTGACCAGAGGACAAGGCTGGATATCTGGTAGGGCTAATCAGGATGAAATGATAGAAATAATCAATCGTAGCCGTATCAATCTAAACCTTTCTAATGCATCCATTAAGTATGCGGGAGACTGGTTGATTCCGATTGATAGAATTGCCCTTTATAACCCATTGGTAAAGCGTATATGGCGAAAAGCGCGATCATACTTACAATTGGGAGCCACAAAAGCTCAGCCAATCCTTCAAATAAAGGGCAGAAATTTTGAAATTCCTGGATGTGGTGGTTTTTTAATTACTGAGTATGTACAGGGATTGGATGAATATTTTCAACCGGATAAAGAAATTGTTTGCTACAATTCAAAAGATGAACTAGTGGAAAAAGTAAAATATTATTTACAGCATGAAAGTTCAAGAAAATTAATAGCGTTAAATGGATTAAAAGCTACACTCGACAAGCATACATATGTTCACCGGTTTAATTATATTTTTCAGCGTATAGGGTTGAAAAACGATTTCACGCTCGAGAAACAGTTCGGTAGTTGTAAAGAAATTATTTAGGACACAGAGAACCATGCATTCAGTTTCAGTAATTATCCCTGCGTATCAAAGCTCTGCAACTATTCGTGAAGCAATTGAGTCTGTGTTTGCTCAAACTATTCCAGTTTCTGAAATAATAGTAATTGATGATGGCTCCACAGATAATCTTCGTATTGAGTTGAATCAATTTATTGATAAAATTATTTTATTAAGACAGGAGAATCTAGGTTCTGCTTCAGCTCGGAATAATGGACTTAGACATTCTTCTTGCGATATTATCGCTTTTTTGGATGCGGATGATATTTGGTTCCCACAGAAACTTGCTTTGCAATTGCCGCTTTTTGATAATCCACTAGTTGGAGCGGTCTATGGGAATGTATCATTTCTTCACAATGAGACGATCCAAAAAAAAACATATTTTGATCTTTATATGCCACAACGAGGTAATATATTTCTTTCACTTTTTGCTCGAGACTACATACCAATGCTCTCCGTATTAGTCCGTAGAAATATTTTGGATCAAATTGGTTTTTTTGATGAGACAATTAAATATTGCGAAGATTATGATTTGTTATTAAGAATTTCGAAAGTAAGTGAATTCGATTATATACAAAGCCCAATTGGAGCATATAGAATCAGCCCAAACCAAATCAGCAAGAGTGTTATTCAAGCAGCAATATATGTATTACGATTAAAAGAAAGTGTTTACCAATCATCTTTGGATTTATTCTCCAACATCGACGATGATATTTTGGAACGCGGTCTCTATAATAAATATTTTAGGTTGGCATTATGTTATATGCGCGAAGGGAAAATAAAGGAAGCAAAGCAGGTTTTGGATCGTTATCGCAATCTGCATCAGTTGTCTATAATATATATATGCTTTTGGATGATTCTGATGCTACCTATTCCTTTATTGATGGGAGTTGTAAGAATGTGGGATAAGATATACCAAAGACCAGAGCTCGGATTTGTTTGAATGATAAGGTCCAAGCACAATTTCTCAATTAAACAATTCTCGCTGACAGATTAAATGAAAATTATTTTGGTTTCTTTTCTCTACGAATCGGAAATTGGTGGCGGTGCCG
>CAINXK010000103.1 GCA_903854805.1 uncultured Anaerolineae bacterium | reverse complement strand
GGCATAGACATAGTCGATATTGAGTTTTTTCTGCAGGTAGTGGCCGAAATAGGTAAAGCCGCCCGAAATAATAGCCGTTTTAAACCCCAGATTATGCAGGTTATGAAAGAGCGTTTCAGCCCCCTCGGTCAACTGAAGCCGTTGGGCAATCGTTTCAAGCACCCGTTCGTCAAGCCCCTTCAGCAGCGAGACCCTCCGTTGCAGACTGCCGCAGAAGTCAATCTCACCGCGCATCGCCTGCTCCGTAATGGCCGCCACCTCATCACCCACACCCGCCTCAAAAGCCAGTTCGTCAATCACTTCAGAGGTGATAAGCGTCGAGTCCATATCAAACACCACCAGCCGGCGGTTGCGGCGGAAAATGTTGTCCTCCTGAAAGGCGATATCAACACCGAGGCTGTCGGTAATGGCAACCATCTGTTCCCGGAAGCGATTTTCGTTCTCCAGCGTCCCTCGTATCGAAAACTCTACGCACGCCTTCGTGTGTCCGCCATTCTCGTTTTCAAGAGGAATGCGTCCCGACATGCGGTTGATCGCATTAATATTAAGGCCATGCTCCGCAATAAGCGTCGATACCCGCTCCAGTTGCTCCGCCGTAATCTTGCGCGCAAGCAGCGAAAGCAGATAATGGTGCTTTCCCTGCTCCAGCACCCACTGTTCATACTCCAGGTCTGTCACCGGTGTAAAGGTAATTTGAATGCCAAGCGTATGGGCGCAAAAGAGCAGATCCTTCAGCACCGGCGAAGAGGCCGATTCTTTGGGCACCTCCACCAGCATCCCCAGCGAAAGATGGTTATGAATCACCGCCTGACCGATATCAAGCACCGGGATTTTTGAACCAGCAAGAATGGCCGTTATTTTTGACGTCAGCCCCGGTTTGTCGGGGCCAGTGATATTGATAAGGAGAAGCTCGCTCATTGTGGCTTGGTAAGGTTATTCGCACCCAGTGGCGATATCAACAAAATATTGTATGGTAATGCGTTGAAGATTCTGCCCGATTTTCTGGAAAAATATCAGTCAAGATAGTGTTGTTTTGTGAACCATCAAAAGCTGTGACGGTTGCGGCAACGGGCGTGCATTTTTTACTCGTAGTGGCTGATGACAGGCGGTAGGTTGATTTTTTACTGGACACTTCTGACGGCGAGGAGGATGTCAATGAGTAGTTGCACATACCATGAATACAAACAAGCCCCAAGCTGGCCAGCGTTACCAGTTCGGCACGGAAAAACGTGAAGTTAAGCCTAAGCCAACGTAGTTAGATCTGAATTTATCGTTACTGAATCCTATGGTCTGGCCAAGCAGGCCGTAAATTGCCAAGCGATCGTTCATGCTGTAATTGAGCCCCAGGCCATATTTAACTATCAGACCATGCACATTTGTTCCAGCCAATACCTGTCCGAAACCTTGCAGGTGATCGCCTTTGTCGTTTTTGTTTTGCACGCCGACGCCGCCTAAAAATTCACCGTAGCCAGGGTAACTTAGGTAGGCGTTGTAAGCCACACTTGCCTGTATGGGAATGTAAATGTTGTCGTTAATAAGATTGTCGATCTGCACTGACAGCATATTGAAATCGCTACGTTTCTTACCTCTGAATTTAACGTCGAAATCGCTTTGTTGGAACAGATTAAAACGGTAGCCATTAAATTCACCGACCTTGCCACTCCTGCCTGAACTGTTGGCCGGGTTAATGTGGTAATTCATCGCCGCGCCAAAAGTGCAGCAATTCCAGATTTGGAAATGCGAAATAACATCTTATCAATTAATCCCAGCTATCAATTTTATCGCATATAGATTTCCATTACCACAAAAAAAGTGGTTATTCGGAGAGATTAATC
>CAINXK010000102.1 GCA_903854805.1 uncultured Anaerolineae bacterium | reverse complement strand
TTGTTCATAATCTCGTGCTAGGTTTACTCAAACGCGCTGGCTTTGTCAACTCTGCGAAAGGTCGCCGTTGGTATGAAGGCCATATTCAGGATGCCTTTGCCCTGCTCACTTCTGGAAACTCGTTTTCTTGAGAACGCCATAGCCAATAAGGCGGACACGCTGTCCAATTTTTTCATCTTCCCTTACAATTATTTTGCCACGGTGGTCAGGTACTCAATAACCTTATCAAATAGCAGGGTTTTGGCAGTCATGCCAGCGCCACTCGTCAGGCCGGCAGCGGCAGCTGTGGCACGCGAGGCAGCTTTTTCTTCTTCCGTTTTACTAGTACCCGGCACCTTGGTCACACCCGGGACTGGAGTAGGAAGAACCACCCCGAACTGGGCATAAAAAGTGTTCAATTCAGTGTTGGTGATTTTCATTGCTGCAATTGCCTGGATTTGAGCTGGGCTGATGGCCTGGGTAATCTGATCCTGGACTGCGGTCAACTCCTCGGTTGCAGTCGTATCGTCGCCACTGAGTGTAACCATGGCCTGCCAGAGCGGGACCAGGGTTTTGGCCTGTTCAGGGGTGATGACGTTTTGGCTGTCTTTCAGTTTGATCATACCGTAAGCCAGTTGACTGCGCAGGTTGGCAGCATCCGCAAAGGTGATATCGATGGCTACTGCGGCGGCAGACGTGGGTGCTGCCACGCTGGCAGCGGGAGCCGCCGGGGCACAGGCGGATAAGGTCAGAAAGACCAGGCTTATGGCTAGAAAAATAGAGCGAGTTTTCATGGTTACCTTTTTATTATTTTGAATGGTTAAGATATTTTAGGGCAGCGTTCGCAAAAGCGGCGATTGTGAAAAGGATAAGAAGGGTTGTATTTGTCATGGTCCTGGTCTCTGCTTGGGAAAGTGAACCCATTTATTTGAGTGATTGGAGGTATTTTATGGCTGCGCCAGTCAATGCCGCAGAGGCACCGTTGCTTTGGCCACTCTCGCCTGTTTTGCCGTTTTCAGCCTGGCGGGTGGCGCGTGCTTCGGCCGACATACCCTGTCCTTGTCCTGGTTGTCCGGAACCGCTGCCGAGGGTTACCCCATTGGCGCTTGCCCAGCTGGTCATGTCAGCGAAGGTCATTTGCATGCCCTTGATGGCCGTTAGCTGCTCGGCGCTGAGGATGGCCTCGATTTGTCCGAGCAGGGCATTAACTTCGGCGCTGGCGCTGTTGCCAGAGCTGGTCATGCTTTGAAGTGCCTGCCAGAGTGGTAAAAATTTACTAGCTTGTTCCTGGGTGACAGGCGTGCCGGTTTCAGCCAGCTTGAGCGTGCCCAGCGAGAGCTGCATGCGGGCGGGTAGAGCATTTTCGTAGCTGGTGACCAGATTGGGGCTGGTATACGTGTCGGAGGTCGTGGCTGCAACCGCAGGAGCGGCACTTCCACAGGCGGAGATGGTTACAGCTAGAATGATGACCAGGGTCAGTAAAGATAAGCGCGACATATTTTTCCCTTTTTATGATTGAATATTTTATTCGTGGCGCAAGGCAACGATCGGATCGAGTTTGGCGGCCTGAGTGGCCGGGTAGTAACCAAAGAAAATGCCAATTGCGGCGGCGGCGCCGAAGGCCAATGGCACTGAGAGTGGCACGATCTGGGTGCGCATTTCGCCCAACATGCCGAATAGCAGTGAGCCACCCACCCCGATCAGGACCCCTACAAAACCACCTGCCAGGCTCAAGATGACAGCCTCCAGCAGAAACTGGGTTTGGACATCAACCGGGTGCGCGCCAAGTGCCATTCGCAGACCAATTTCACGGGTACGTTCGGTCACTGAAACCAGCATGATATTCATAATGCCGATGCCACCTACTAGCAGTGACACGCCTGCCACCCAGGCCAACAGATCGCGGAAGGCGGCTGTGGTGGCTTCTTGTGTGGAAATGATGTCCTGCTGGGTCTGCACACTGAAATCGGGTTTTGAGGCATCCACATCATGTCGTTTTGCCAGCAGGCTGGTAATTTGAGTGGTGACGCTCTCAATCCTGTCCTGGTTGTCAACTTTGACATAGATCGTGCGCACCGCATCCGCGCCCATCAGTGATGTGGTCATGTATTTCTGAAAAACGACATTGATTGGCAAGTAGATGCGCCCGTCATAATCCACATCGGCTACCATGCCTTTGGAAGACATCACACCGATCACGGTTAGCTTGATTGAACCCACTGTAACTGTCTGACCGAGTGGGCTATCGGTGCCAAACAGGTCCTTGGCCAAACCAGAACCCAGCACTGCCACCTTCAGTTTACGGTCATTTTCGGCTGCCGTGAAGTAAACCCCTGCGGCTACCGGGTAATCGCGTACGTCCGGGAAATCCATACTGGTGCCAACGATGGCGATCGAGTCGAGTGTGACGCCATTGGCTTTGACAGTTTGTACGGCGGGAGATTGCTCGGCAGAAACGCCGGTAATTCCTACCACCTGTTCAGCGATGGCCAGGGCATCTTCGTAAAGCAGTGTTCGACCCGCGCCGGGCACACCACGCATAGGGGCTACTATCAGCAAATTTGCGCCCAGGGCATTGATTTGTTCGGCGATGGCAGCTTCAGCCCCAGAGCTGACAGCCATCATGACGATGACAGAGGCTACACCGATAATGACGCCCAGGGTGGTGAGAAATGAGCGTACCTTGTTGAGCATCAGGCCTTCCCAGGCCACTCGAAAAATTTTATTTAGTTTCATGATGTTTTGTCCGAGCAGTGCCCAGCGGCAATAGTTTTGCCATCGCGCACACAGATGATGCGTCCGGCATGACTGGCGATATCCGGTTCATGCGTAACCATCACAACGGTTACGCCCTGATTGTGTAATTGGTGCAGTAAATCCATGATTTCTACACTGGCTTTTGAATCCAGGTTCCCCGTGGGTTCGTCAGCCAAAATCAGCGGTGGGCGGTTAACCAAGGCACGTGCAATGGCCACGCGTTGCTGCTGCCCACCAGAAAGCTGGTTTGGGTGATGGTGGATGCGTTTTTCCAGGCCGACCGATTCGAGTGCTTCGATGGCGCGTGTGCGCTGTTCAGATTGGCTCAGGTCGTTGGAAATATCGTATAACATCGGCATCATCACATTTTCGAGGGCTGAAAGCCGCGGCAGCAGGTTGAAAGATTGGAAAACAAAGCCAATTTTCTGATTGCGAACATCTGCCAATTCATTCTTATTCAGCCGGCTGACATCGCGCCCATCCAAAAAGTATGCGCCGGAGGTTGGCCGGTCCAGGCAGCCAAGAATATTCATCAAGGTTGATTTGCCCGAGCCGGATGGTCCCATGATGGCGACAAACTCTCCACGTTGCACATTGGCACTCAAATCGTTGAGCGCGTACACCATGGCATCCTGCTCTTCACCGTACACCTTGGTCAGATTTTGAACATCGATCAAATATTCACTCATGGCATGCGCCTTATTTGGTTTCAACTACACCGGTGCTGACAATATCGCCAGCCTTCAGGCCGCTCAAAATCTGGACGTTGGCGAGATCGCGTAGACCGATAGTGACAGGGGTCAGTTTCAGACTATTGTCGGCCTGGACAGTGAATACTGCGTAGGATCCGGCCGCTAGCTCGCGCAGCGCCTGTGCAGGCACCAGTACTGTGCTCTTTGCTTCGCCAGCCACAACTTCCACATCGGCTGTCATTCCGCTCAGGAAAAATCCCCCAGCGCTGCTGGTATCCAGGGTGGCCCAGGCACTAACCGCTGGTGAGCCATCGATACTGGCCAGTTCAGGGTCAATGCGCTCAATGCTGCCCATAAATTCCTGCTCAGGATAAGCGTCAAAAATGACTTTGATCGGTAAACCAATTTTCAATTGAGACAGGTCGGTTTCTTCAACGTAGAAATGCATGTATTTATCATTTGTTGAAATGGTTACCACAGGTGCTGTGCCCACCGATTGGCCCACGGCCACGGTCAGGTCTGCTACCATCCCAGCATTGGGTGCGATCAGATTCGCGCTATCCACAGTCAGCTGTGCAGTTTTTACATCCAGGCAGGCTTGGGAGAGTTTGGATGTCAGGGTGCCCAGAGCGCTCAGGTCGGCGCAGGTATCTTTGCTGCTCAGGCGTTCGAAATAGCCATTGGCATCTGCCAGCGCCAGTTCTGCCGTGCGGACTTTGGCGCGGGCAAGGCTGATGTCACCTGCGGAAGGCGGGATGACAGTCTCGATGGTTTCATTGGTTGTCAGGTCTTTATAAGTATATGGAAAGGTTACGAGAATATATTCAGCGCGATAGGTATATAAGGCCCCATCCAGCACACTTTGCGCGCGTTTAACATTGTTTTCAGCCGTGGTAATTTCTGCGGCTGGGGCATTGGCGGTTTTCTTTTCATCCAGCGTGGTCTGCATTTTGGCGAGGGTCAGTTCGCTTGTGTAAACCGTTGGGCTGATCAAATATTGCAGGGTGGTGATGGCAGTGCTGAGAGTGTCTTGCGCGTTAAGTCTGGCTATTTCAGCTTCATTCAACGCGTCTGACGAGATCAATGCTTGCAGTGCCAATTCTTTTGTAGCGAGTTGCAAGCGGGCGGCGCTGTCGTCTAGCTTCACCAGTACCTGGCCTTCGCTGACGGTCTGACCGACCTGCGTATCAACGGCCATGACAGTTCCGCCGGTGCGAAAACCAAGGTCCACGCGTGAAGCAGCCACCAGGTTACCTGCGCCGCTGATCATGATCGAAAGATCACCAGTGCGGGCTTTGGCAGTTTGCAGGGGTGCGGCTTCAGCAGTTGGGGCTGGCATGCCCCAAACGTAATAAGCGCCCGCCGCTGCCAGAAATAGCACAATGACGATGCCAGCGATTTTCCAGGGATTATTTTTTAGTTTGAACATGATCTTCTCCTTTTGAACGATTTATTGTAGGATATCAACAGCTTGTGAAGGTTGTGTAAAGAAAAACGCAAGGTCGTGTCAAGAATAAGTGACGCATCTACTGAATACTTTTAGCTTGTCCATCTGACCAGGTTAGACAACTGCTGCAAGTGCGAAATGGTTGGATCGCGTTTATCGACCCGACCGGTGGGACGAACAGGTTTGTGGTGTTGGTCTGTATTTGATGCAAGCCCGGACCGGCGGCTATTTTTGCAACGTTATGTCCGCCGTTACTGTTTGCGGTGCCTTCGTTGATGATGGTTTGGTACAACTCCGGTGGGAGATACTTGGGTGTATAGGTTTCACCAGTTTGGCTGGTCAATGTGCTGGTGAAGCTTCTTAGGAGTGCTATGAAAAACCCTTGTGTGGGGCGAACTTGAACCTTACCAACCGATAATGAAGGCGGTAGCAGGCATTACAACTCCGGCAGCTTGCTGCCAGAGCATGCTGCTTCTGGC
>CAINXK010000101.1 GCA_903854805.1 uncultured Anaerolineae bacterium | reverse complement strand
TCCTTGACTGCCAGATAATGCGTGACGCTTCCATTCAGGTCAGTGATGGGTGAAATACTGGCGGACTCATAATACAAAGAGCCGTCTTTCTTACGGTTCACAAATTCACCATGCCATTCTTTTCCTTGTGTGATTGTCTCCCACATCTGGCGGTGCGTCTCCCTGACTGTCTAACTGGTGTAGAATAGTGAATAAACGAAGCCTACCCAGGAGACAGCCAATATGGAAAAACGACCGCGCAACCGACCTGTTCGAAAGTATCCAGATGCAAAGCGAAAAATATTCAACTGTGAACAAAATATTTGCGTGCATTGTGGTGCAGAACTTAAGTTTCGTCCTAATTGGCATGTACGAAAAACAATCCAGACAATGAGCGGTCCATTATTTTTGGCAGGCAGAGCGAAAATGTGTACGAATGCGGAGTGTTCACATTATGGAATGCGCTACTATGCCAGTCAAGTATTGTTACTGAGCTTGCCTGATAGCAGTTATGGGTTGGATGTGCTGGCACACATTGGTTGGCGTCATGAACATGATCAGCGGCAGTTAGTGGAAATACAGCGGGAATTGAATCAAAAAGGTGTTGAAATTAATGAGCGTAATGTTGGCAAGTTATACCGCCAATACCTGGCACTATTGGGAGCAGCCAGCGAAGTAAAACGGAAGAAGTTGGATGTAAGCGTAGAAAAACACGGTGGTCTGATCTTTGGTGTGGACGCTTTGCAACCAGAAGGGCATGGTAGCCTGTTGTACGTGCTCTATGAGGTCCTGAGCGGGACGGTTGTCTCGGCCATTCAACTTGAACCGCCCAATGAGAAAGATTTGACGAACTGGCTTAAGACCTATCAAGACTACCCGGTTTTAGCAAGCGTATCTGATGGCGAAGAACGAATCATCGCAGCACTACGGGCTGTTTGGCCAGATGCGCCTCGTCAACGTTGTCAGGAGCACTTCTTGGGCAATCTTGCCGATGAGGTGCTTGAAAATGATACTGACTTGCGGAAGAAAATGCGTGTGGATTTGGGTGGTTTGCCGAAAACTACAGATTTTTCAGATGACAGCTCTTTTTTTTTGAATTCAACCGGTGTTGCTGAAACAGAGGGAGCGAAAGAGTTGCGGGAAATTGAAAACCAATTTCGTATGGCAATTCGTGATGCGGTTAATCGGACCACTCGAAAACCATTCTATTGGGGTGGGTTAAAGGGTTACCACCAATTAGAAAGCATTGCTCAGGCTTTGCATAGCATGTCGCTGACCGAAAATGCTTTCTTTAGTCGGCTGACTCGACAAGTTGATCGAACTTTGGAGAATAATCGCCAGTTGGCTGAGACAATCGACAAAACCTATACCTGGTTTTTGCGAATAGCCGGCTGCCTGCGTTATCCGCCAAGGTCTCATGTGGATGAGCCTGCACCAACCAGCCAGCAGGTCAAACAAGAAATGGAAGATTTGCTTCGTAATTTCGAATCCGATGCGTATGGTCAGGTAATTCCCCTGTCGCTTTATAGTGGGTTACGAAAACGGTGGTATTTGTTTGGCGATGATTTGCTGTATTGTTTCGATATTCCCGGCTTGCCCCAGGACAATCTTAAGGTCGAAAGCCTTTTCGGGCGGTTACGTTGTCATCAACGTCGCATTAGTGGGCGTAAATCCACCCAGCCACTGCGCGACTTCGGACATTACCAAATCCTTTTTCTGGCTGAAAGTGAAGATCAACTTCTGGAGCAGCTTCGTGAAGTGAAAATTGACGATTATCAAAAACAGCGCAAACATCAGGCTAAGGCAGAAGCTCCACGCAAATTTCTTGCACGGCTCCATCGCGATCCAGCAAAAACCATGCAAACCTTGGTCGATAGGTATATTGCTCACATCCCGGTTGGCCAGTTCGCTGATCTAGCTTTTGCCGTATCTATGTCAGAAACACCATGTCAATATACTTACTAGACAGTCAGGGCAATACGATGAAATATTTATTTTTTCATCATCGGATCTTTACCGTAGCTTCACATTAAGTTGTTATTATTGCCAAATACAAACAATATATCTCACAGTTCGGTGAGTATAAACGTTTATGAATAGGAGACCAAAAATGAAACAAAACATTTATGTGGCTTTTCTTCTCGCGCTGACTCTGACACTCCTGGCATCCAGCACAGCCCTGGCCTGGGGCGGCTACGGTGGTAATGGGACGGGTACCTGCACAAGCACTGGGACTTGCACGCCCGTTGGCACAGCCGCTGGTTATGGTACCAAAACAAGTGCTGGCAACAGCAATGGTACAGGCACAGGCGTCTGCACTGGCACCGGAACAGGCATCTGCACTGGCACTGGCACTGGCACCTGCACCACCGGAACCTGCACACCCGTTGGCACAGGTATCGGCACGGGTGGCGTATTCCGTGGCGGCAGGCGGTGATGTGTGCATGAAAAACTGGCGGTCATATGACCGCCAGTTTTTTATTTAACCACCCTACCTGGCTGTAAATCGTGCAGATCGCAGGAACGCTTCCAGATAGATGAGAATTATTCTTGTCGTTATTTTGCGGAGAATCTCATCGATCAACCTACTATTACAGGAAATCGCGGTGATGGTTAAGATCTGAACCTGGAATACCGCCAGTTGTATTTGCTCACGCCGCAGCCACACGGGATAGAGTTGGCGTCATCGAAGGTATCAAGAAGTTTTTTGTGGTGTTGGAGCATAATATAGATCTTTATTCGCCGATATGGACCAACAAGGACGGTTTTCGAGAAAACTGATCACCATGTAAGAAATACCACCAGTACGAAGACCAGATGTACAATCTGACATGGTCAAACTACTCAGGTTATCGCTTTCCATGGAATGGAAACTCTCTCCCTGGTAGAAAAACCGCTTCGCAAAAATAAAAGATGTTTATTGTGCTGCTTTGCGGAAAAGACAGGATGGTTATGTGCGAAACCGAAACTCGCCAGTAAGATAAAAAAGGCGTTGGAAGCAAAGGCGCTTGAGTGGCCTGATGCTCCTATTTCGGTATTCAAGGTAACCACGCCAAAAGTGAGCGAGCGATCATGCTGAGCGAGTTTCACTTGACGGGCTGAGTGGTGTATTATTAAGCGAATGAACAAACCTGAATCTGCACAGCACATGCGCAACAATAAGCGCAACCTCCTGTTTGTACTATGTCTGATCTGCCTGGCCGGGGTAATTGGGGGCACTTGGATTTCGATCTCAGCTGGACTACCTTCGATTAAGGATATCCCGGAGCACTTAAACCAGCCATCGATCCGCATCACCGACCGGAATGGACGCGCGTTATACGAGATTCTGCCGGAAGTGGGCGGACGACATGCCGAAGTGGCACTGCAGAATATACCAAAATGCATGCGCTATGCGACTATCGCTGTGGAAGATAAAAATTTTTACAGCAACTCAGGGTTGGATCTGGAAGGGATGCTGCGCGCCGTATGGATCAATTTGCAGGGTGGCGAGACGATCGCGGGCGGAAGCACGATCACTCAGCAAGTGGTCCGCAGCCTGCTTTTACAGGATGAAATGTCTGAACGCAGCCTGAGACGTAAACTACGCGAGAGCTTACTGGCCTGGCAGTTGACACGCGCATATTCCAAAGATGATATTCTGGCTCTGTATCTCAACCAAACTTTCTACGGTGGTTTTGCCTACGGAGTGGATGCCGCCGCGCGCACTTATTTTGGCAAGCCTGCCAGTGAGCTGCTGTTGCCCGAATGTGCCCTGCTGGCTGGGTTGCCGCAAGCCCCCGCGCGTTACAATCCTTTTGATAATCCGAGTATAGCCAATGAACGCCAGCTGATTGTCCTGGGGCTGATGGAAAAAAATGGTTACATCACAACCGATGAACGCATCCAGGCCGAACAAACACCCCTGAACTACAATGCGGCCCCGTTTCCAATCCGCGCGCCGCATTTCGTCTGGATGGTCAAAAAACAAGTGGACGAGCTGATCCAAAACGGGCAGATCACTGCACACGCCAGCCTGGTTGTGCGTGCCAGCCTGGATCTGGATGCCCAAACAGGTGCCGAAACAGCGGTTGCCCGACAAATTGCAAAGTTCAAGGATGACAAAGGGCTGGATCACAACGTCAACAATGCCGCGGTGGTGGTGCTGGATGCGCGCAATGGTGATCTACTGGCCCTGGTGGGCAGTGCCGATTATTTCAACGCAAGCATCTTCGGTGCAGTAAATATGGCCACGTCATCCCGGCAGCCAGGCTCGGCTTTCAAACCATTTCTCTATGCGGAAGCGTTTTCGCCGTTATATCCGGCTGCATGGACCGCTGCGACTCCGATGTTGGATGTTGAGACTGTCTTTCCTGCCCAGGATGGAAACGCATATATACCCCGGAATTATGATGAAAAAGAACATGGGATTGTGCCAGCCAGAGTGGCGCTGGCATCTTCATTAAACATCCCAGCCGTGGCTGCGCTGCAGAAAGTGGGGGTGGCTAAGATGGTACAGCTATCCAACCGCCTGGGTATCGGTTTACCGGGCGATCCGGACCAATATGATCTTTCACTGGCTCTCGGGGGTGGCGAGATGAGCTTGCTCGAGCTGACCAATGCTTATGCAGCCTTTGCAAATGGTGGCTTTTTGCCGGAGCACAACGCAATTTTGGATATCCACGACGCAGACGGGAATTTGCTCTACCAGCCGGAAGAGACTCCGCAGACACAAATATTTGACCCACGCGTGGCCTGGTTGATCAGCGACATTTTGAGCGATGACAACGCCCGCATGATCGGGTTCGGCAAAAACAGCACGTTGAAAATCGAAAGACCGGCAGCAGTAAAAACAGGCACAACCAGCAACTATCACGATAACTGGACGGTTGGTTACACACCCAGCCTGGTGGTGGGAGTCTGGGTGGGTAACAGTGACTACCAGGCCATGCGCGATGTCAACGGGCTGACGGGCGCGGCACCAATCTGGCAGGAGACGCTGCGCAGCCTGCTGCGCGGCAAACCGGTGGAAGAGTTTGCCCGTCCGAAAGGAATGGTACAACAGGAAGTCTGCAGCTATTCCGGTTTACTGCCGACGAGCCTTTGCGCCGGCACACAGCTGGAGTGGTTCCTGGATGGTACCCAGCCTACCCGATTCGATAATATTTACCAGCAAATCTGGCTGGATTCTGCAACCGGAGGGCTGGCTGGCGTGGATACACCGGCTAACCGGCGCCAACCAATAACCGTGTTGGACCTGCCGGTGCAGGCTCAACGCTGGGCGCGTTCGCAGGGGCTGCAGCTTTTATCTGATTTTGGTGAACCTGATGCGAAGAAAGAAATACTGCTGATGATCTCACCTCAACCAGGCGCAACTTATCATATTTCAG
>CAINXK010000100.1 GCA_903854805.1 uncultured Anaerolineae bacterium | reverse complement strand
ACGGGGATTGAGAATTTCTTTCCTGTCTTGCGCCCCGTTATTGTGATGAGCATCATACTTTTGCTCAACATGCCGTGAAGCGGAGATCGCAAGATCCAAGCCATGAAATCATTTCCGTTCATAATTTCTCCTTTTTCTCAAGTATATCAAAAAACGCAATACCGCCTCAGGGTATTAATCCTATGCTCCGCGAACCACACGCGAAGCGTGAAAAGCCAATAAGCGGGGCAATTGTAAATATTTACTTGTATAAAATCGGGGGGATATGGTAAAAGCCATTCTCAATCATCAAGGGAACGCCCAATTATGTATTAGACGGAACTTTTCCGTCCATCCACTCTGTACATGGTCTTATACGGAACCTTTCTATAAATGACTCCTTTGTGGAGTTTTACGGAGCATACCAATTCCCCATACTATAGTACATGAGCAAAGTATAGCAAAACCTTCTCACTCAAAGTGAAACCCTCTACGGGTTGAATCACGGGTAGTAGTAAAGGGTGTAAAAGGCAAAAATGAAGATGGGGGTATCAAAAATTTGAATATCTCACCCGGACAATAGTTAGAAACTCCCTATCCATCCGTGACGTGAGCACAGCTGCGTAGATGCGCAGTCTCATTCAACCCATCAGGTATTTCTGGTGGGATTTTTTCATTTAAGGTGGTCGTATGGAAATCAAAATACACATCTCAGAACCCTGCCAGTGCTGTGGCGGGATGTGCCGTATGCCTGTGGGCATGGACATTGACGCTAACGGTCAGCCCTACATGCGTCACAAGCCTTGCCCTGTCTGCGAAGGTGGTGGTCGAAATGGCAGGTGGATCACCATTGAGGAGTTTGCGCAACTTCTTGAACTGGCTGCCCGAAGGGGAATGTTCCGATTGATTTCAATGGATTGTTTTGATGCAATATGTTCATTTTCGGCTCTTTTTTACCACATTGGTTTGTTCTTACTTGGCATGCTCTCAAATAAAGAAGCCAATTGCATGCGTTGATAATGACAAGAAAGCAAGAAACCGACTTATCCACACAACCCAATTTATAACTTGCTTCGGCTATCAAAAAAAACGATAATATCTTCTAGCATCGGAACCGACTCTGGCACAAGACCGGTTCCGTAGTGTGGACAGGGGGTATTTTGAACCTATTCAAATGTACGCTTGTAAATGAAAGACAAACTGAGCCGCGATGGCTGGATCTTTACACAGGGTTTTGATGCTTGTCAGGCGCGTGATTGAAAAATACTTGCTGGCTCCCTTCTGGAGTGCAATTGTCGTTTCCTTTAGTTTATGAATTTGCGGTTTCATTTTGGCCTGATGTTCTTTGGGAACCAAAAAGAAGCTACTGGTAAAAAATAATTGCATCAATTCCAACAATTTTTAATCCTGAAATTATGCGCCCAATTTATGCTCCTGGAATAACACTTTTTGGTCCTGGATTAATGCTGCTTCTGTTATAACCGCAGTACTTCCAGGTCGAAGGCGCCAATAATAAATTACGCAAACGATAAAGAGATTTATTACTTTTCGAACTTTAATACACCGCGACACTTCGGATAATTGGAGCAGCCCCAAAACTTGTCCTCTTGATTTGCGCCGTTCTTTGCAGTTCGTAAGATCATCTCGCTGCCGCACTTCGGGCAGGCGGGATTGGTACTGGCCGGCTGAAGAATTTCAGGCAGTGGAGCCGGGGTAGGAATTTTCCCCAGATATGGTTGCAGGAGAGCGGATAGTTCTGAAACAGAATATGCGCGCTTTGCAGGGATGCGAACCAGCGGTAGTTTGGCTGCTTCAAATACTTTTTCTACGAATGCGTCTCGTTCCTGTCTGTCCTGGCGCTGGTGACTTTTGTCATCCAGCTCTACCCCGAAGAGCGGGCGGACTGTTAGCGGGTCGCTGACCAGAAAATCAACATGCTTGCGGTCGATCTTATTCGTGTAGGTGCGAAACTTGCTGTGATCTTGTGTTTTTGCATAAAACAAATCACCCAGGGCCACCTTTGGACAGATCAGGGCCCGGTCTGTGAGCGTGGTTTTCAAAACAAGATAGAAACTGAGTTCGGCTGCTGAAAGAAAATCATCCCGGATGAGATACGGGTATTCGATTTTCGCGGGGGTTTTCTCTGCGTCTTTTTCTGAAAGCCAGTCCGAAATCCGGTCGACAATATCATCGACTGCATCCGGAGATAGTCCAAATGTTTTTAGAATTGTGCGGAGTAGGGAGAATTTATCCTGCGATGCCATTGATGAACTGCTTTCTGCGTTTCACGCTTATTGATACCGATAAGTTTACGATTGGGGATTCGTTCCTGGCCCCCCGGTGACTGTATTATAGCATCAAGAATCGAAACATAAATTTTCATTCGAATGAAAAACCATTTTCTGAGTTGTTCTGTTTCCTACTTGCCTGTTTCCAAAACTTATTAACCAGTTGACCAAGCTGCTCATCTGCTAGTGAATCTGAAATCATGTCATCCACAATACTTGCCTCACCATGCGATCGACATGTCGGTTTTCTCAGATGGATTATTAGTTATTCCCGCTCTAAGGCTTCCAGTGAAATGATATTTTTTAATGCCAGCAGTTCAGGATCGCCAGTGACCAGTGTGGCATTAAGTTTTTCGGCGGTGGCGATCGCAAAAGCGTCGGCATAGGAAATCGGATGGCGCATCTTCCAACGGGCTGCACGTAGTACCAATTCATTATCAGCTGGGATGATCTGAATGGGCAATGAGCCCAAGTCATTCAGTACATCTTCAGCACGCTGCGCGCCAAGTACTTTGCCAATCCGGTAATAGACCTCGCCAAGATTGATGATCGAAATGCAGATTTCGACGCGCTTTTGGTATGCATCCTCCAGGCGTAGGCTGACCCGACCGGCTGCCGGTTCTTCGCCTTGGAGATAGGCAAGGATGGCCCACGAATCAAACAAATAGCGTTCAGTCATTGTCCATTTCCTGGCGATGCTCTTCTTCCAGGTCACGGATGAAGTCGTGTCCAGCATATTTGCCGCGCAGTTTTAGAACCAGGTCAACCGGCACCTGTTCCAGCACGATGGTTTGGTCAACAATTCTGGCCTGAAACTGGTCGCCGCTCTTTAGATTTAATTTTTCTCGAATAATTTTGGGCAGAACAAGCTGTCCTTTAGATGATAACCGAATGGTCATGACAGGCTCCTATCTTACTTTTCTAATAAAATTGTAAGACTAATCGAGCTGAAAGTCAAAGGGCAAAGATGTGAACATCGGAATCATCAATTGCACTTTTGTTTAAATCCACCAATAAGCGAAAATCCCTCTTTGTCGATAAGTGAGAAGACAATGTGTTTCCCTATATTGGAATGGTGCAGATCCGTCCAGAAATCGCACAACCTCACCGCTGTGCCAGCAGGATTAGATAGAATCGCCACGCAAAAAAAGGCATTATTGCCGCTGATATTTCCAAATGAGATTATCCAATGTTCGCGGGGAAAGATTGGGATGATCTTTCGAGAGAATTTTGGCAGCGCCCGTGATCAGGTACAGGCATTCATCGTCGTTTGATACTTTCCCAATAATGTTTTGTAAAAACCTTTTCACCATTCTGCTGGGTAATACATAAGTGTCAATTCCTGCCAGTAAGAAAAAATACTTCAATGAAATTCCACTTGTTTGGCCTGGAACTGCTCTGATGGCTGTCTCGAAAAGTTTATTTCCCAGGATTTTATCGATATCCTTGAAATAATTTACTTCGAATTTCAGTAGGACTTCCGAGAACCACCCAACTGCATCTGCTTTCAAAATCCCATTTCGGGGGGATGTACGTTGGGAATTTTTATAAACGTTTTCCGCCATCCACTCTGGCGTGTTTTCCGAATTGATTTTTATAAATGTACTCATGCTCATTGGTTCAACAGAGCTAATGTCCTGTTTGCGGTTAATTTGATAATAATCACAGAATCGTTGGATCGTATTTTCTGTAGCCTTATACCTGACGCCAATGGAAAAAACTGCATCGATGACACAGAGTGGCAGGCACGAGTAGTCATATTCTTCGGGCGCTTCGATATTTGTTAAATCTAAATTGGCTTTACAGAAGTCTGTCACAAGATTAATGTCATTCATAGCCAGCCTTTGGGTGAAACTTTTTTATGAGAAACGGTAGTCAGGATAATGATTGAATTGGGGCATCCGCAAAGTCTAGTCTTGTCGATAAATAATTGTAACTTGGATTGCGCTGAGAATAATGCTGTTTTTCATTCAAATGAAAAACAGCATTTGCCTTGAATTTTGAGAAGCCGGATTAACTCTAAAGTACGAGACTGCCATCGCTGGGCTGTGAATTTCTGATAAGATTTGACTGGATGAAATGAAACAATTTTCATCAGTCGATTGAATTTCCATTCTGGGATTTGTGGCTCACCATGTATAAGGATAAAGTTATGAAATCTAGAATTTTTGCAGCACTCATGATTGCGGTAGTTTGCTTTTTTCAGGCGCCTTCAATTGTTGCTTATTCTCAGGCCGGACAACCTGTTTGTGGACTTGTATTTTTACTCGATGCAGGTACACGACGTTTTCCGATGTTTAAACCTTATGGCACTGAAAATGATCCAAATCAGTGGATGACTCTCGATAATATTACCGGTGTGCAAGTAAAAACCACCGGGGAAATATTTAATCCTCAATTCGATCGGTATGTTTTATTCTGGAATCCACATAATGATGATGGCATGTCAAATTACATTTCAATTATTGATTCCTATCAATATGTGGATTCTTGCGCTCCAAAGGTCGCCCCATCAATTACTCCAATGCCGCCAACGAATACGTTTATACCGCCAACTTATACGCCAGTTCCAACATGGACACCAGTTCCACCGACGAACACTCCGCGTCCAACCTTGACGCCCATACCGGCCACTGATATTCCACTTCCTACCTGGACACCAATACCACCGACCGAACCTGCAATTCCAACAACCGTCTCTGCAGCGAGTCCAAATACTTCCACGACCAATTCGTTCCAATTATTACCATCAACAGAGCCACTTCCATTAGATTCTGCCTGCGTGGACAACATGACTGTGACCTTTAGTGATATGCCAGCAGATTGGCAAGCTGCTGCCAGAGCCGCTGCGACAAGCTGGAATGAAGCAGGCAGCAATTTAAAAATATCAGGTTTTAATTCCGTGACTGATTCTCAGAGAGAAATCACCCCATTGGACTATAACGGAAACGCTATGCCTTGGTACCCAGGTGGAACCTTTTTGAAATTGGCGAAGTGTGAAATCAGAATATTGTTATCTTCCACCATTAAAGATCAGACAATGGATCTGCCAGGATTGGACATGCCATATTCATTCCAGAACAGCAAACTGTCCATTGGTTCAATTGTCATAATAAATAATCGAAATTTTAACTGGACCACAAATGACACCACTCCGTCAAACAGCCTGGACGCGCAATCAATCATATTGCATGAACTTGGGCATGCCCTGGGTCTTGTGCATGTTAAAGACGTTGATGCTGTTATGAACGGAGTTGAATTAAATCATCTTTATCAACTACTATTAGGTGTTCAGAAACGTTCTTTGACAGATTCTGACCTTCAACAGCTGGTGAATTTATATAAGAGTTCAAGTGATGATACGGTAACCAACGTTTTTTCCCCTGTGAAGTTCATCGAGCAGGCAATCCAGGATTTTTCGCAATTTCTATTTCGTTTCCTGTCACCGCAAAAGTAACACGGATTATCAAGTTTCCATCAGGATAAAGAATAATTAATGCGGCGTTCGAAACCGTAATCCGTAGATTAATCAAGTCAAATT
>CAINXK010000099.1 GCA_903854805.1 uncultured Anaerolineae bacterium | reverse complement strand
CTGAGTGATAAACAGATGACGGCCATGAACCATATTGCCAATAGCGGCCGGCACCTGTTGGAAATGATCAATGATATCCTGGATTTTTCCCGGATTGAGGCGCGCCAGTTGATCCTGCGCCTGGCAGCCTGCCAGGTGACGCAGGTTTGCCAATCTGGGTTGAGGGCTATTTCTGACCAGGCGCAGAAGAAAAATATAACCACCAAATTTGCGATCGACCGGCCCGGGCTGGTCATCCAGGCTGATCCGGGCAGGTTGAAACAGATGTTGACCAACCTGTTGAGCAACGCGATTAAATTTACTCCGGCAGGTGGCAGTATTGGGATTGAGGTGACCAGCAGTCAGGTTGAGCAGGTGACGCGCATCACGGTCTGGGATACGGGTATAGGGATCCGCTCAGAAGATAGACCGCGCCTGTTCCAGACTTTTGTCCAGTTGGATGCCAGCCTGGCGCGCCAGTATAACGGTACGGGGCTGGGCTTGGTATTGGTGAAGAGATTAGCGGAGCTGCATGGAGGCAGCGTCAGCGTGGAGAGTAGTTTTGGCGTGGGCAGCCGCTTTACGATCAGTTTGCCGTGGGAGGCTGGGGATGATGTGGCGAAATGACTTTCGCCACATCATCCCCAGCCTTTTCAGCGGGAGAGCCAACTCTATCCAGCGTGGCTGCCGCGTGAGTAATTTGACAAGGTCACATTTTCGTATAGCTGTCTCTGATTTGGCGGGAAGATTGCCGCTCTCGCTGAAGAAGGCTCGCAATGGCATAAAATGGTATTAGTAGACCGAGGGCAACGTCCGATGACCCATCCCCCTGCCCCCTTCCCAAAAACGGGAAGGGGGTGAAAGAGCTTTTTTGTGGAGTTTTGCGCCAAGAGCAGGCGCAAAAACTCCACTGGTGGGGCAAACCAGCGATGATTAATCGCCCGAGCAGCAGAACCAGAATGGTTAAGTGCCCAGAGCTCGTGTGTAAATAGGTAGAGTTAATAAAACATTTGTTCAATGAGAGTTTGTCAAAGTAAGTACTATTTTTGCATGACCAGATTTTAGGAGAATATGGGTTTAGCGTTTGTAAAGCAACTTCAACATAAGCTGGCGGGTGTTTGGCAGCGGCTGACAGAGCCGCATGCCTCCATTCTCGAACCTGGTCAGCGCAGCCGGGCACGTTTGCTTGCCGGGCTGTTGTTAAGCTTTGCGTTAATCATCCTGATTATTTCCGGGATTGATCTTTATTATAAGCAACTAGCGCTTGAGCCTGATAGGATCCCCTTCGAAAATATTCTTATCCCGGGTTTCCTGCTGATGGTTGGGATTTATTGGTTGAGCCGCACGCGTTACTTCAAAATGGCCGCACGCGCGCTGATCCTGCTGGGCATCTGTCTGATCTTTGCCGATATCATCGCCGTGCGCGAATCGGTCCTGGATATTGCCTATCTGATCTTCGGCGTGCTGATGGCCAGCCTGTTCTTTTCATGGCGGACAACGATCCTGACTCTGGGCGGGTTGATGCTGAGCCTGCTTGCCATCCCCAGCTTGACGGATGTGCCGTGGGGCACTATCTTCAATGCTGAAACATTTCTGCTTGTGGTTGGCCTGTTGATCATTACTATCGCTGGTTTGCGCGAGCAGGATCAAGCGCGTCTGCTGGCGCAGGCCCTGGCGCTGGAGGAACGCGAGGCGGCCTTGCAGGCCGGCGAGCAGAAATATCGTTCGCTGGTGAATGAGATCAGTGATGGGATCTTTGAGACCGATGCGCAAGGCCTTTGACGTTTGCCAACCTGGCGCTGATAAAAACATTTGGTTTTGAGCACCCGGCGGCCCTGCTTGGGCGGAGTTTTTTTGAGTTTGTTTCGCCGGAGACGAAGGCAGAAGCGGCCGAAGATTTTAAGGCGTTCGTGGCCGGGATGAAAGAGTTTGAGACTATCAGCCTGGAAATACTATTGCCGGATGGCAGCAGCCGGTTTGTAGAAGGCCGGCCCGCGCGCATCCTTTCGAATGGCGAGGTGGTTGGCACGCGCGGCATGCTGCGCGATATCACCGAACGGAAACAGGCCGAGGCAGAACTGCTTCAGTCGCAGGCTTTGTTGGAACAGCGTGTGGTGGAGCGCACTGCGGAATTGGAGGCTGCCAATATTCTGCTTGAAAAGGCGGCGCGCCTGAAGGATGAATTTCTGGCCAGTATGAGCCATGAACTGCGCACACCGTTGACGGGCATTCTGGGGCTTTCGGATGTGCTCCAGCTGCAGACTTATGGGAAGTTGAGTGAGCGCCAGTCTGCTGCTTTGGAGCATATCAATTCCAGCGGGCGGCATTTGTTGGATCTGATCAACGATATCCTGGATTATTCAAAAATTGAGGCGCATCAGTTGAGCCTGCACTACGCGCCCTGCCAGGTGGGGCAAATTTGTACTGCCGGGCTGAAGGCGGTTTCCAAACAGACCACGAAAAAGAAAATGCAAACGAGTATCAGCATTTTCCCGCCTGACCTGGTCATCCAGGCCGATCCGACCAGGCTAAAACAGATGTTAACCAACCTGTTGAGCAATGCGATTAAATTTACTCCGGCGGGTGGCAGCCTTGGGATTGAGGTGACTTGCAGCCTGGAGGAGCGCATGGCGCGCATCACGGTCTGGGATTCTGGGATTGGGATTCGTGCAGAGGATATGCCGCGCCTGTTCCAGAGCTTTGTGCAGTTGGATGCCAGCCTGGCGCGCCGTTATAACGGCACAGGCCTGGGTTTGGTATTGGTGCACAGGTTGGCGGGGCTGCATGGCGGCAGTGTCCGCGTGGAAAGTGATTTTGGCGGAGGCAGCCGTTTTACGATCAGTTTGCCGTGGCAGCCTGTGGATGAGGCGGCCGGGCAGTTCTCTGGCGGATGGCGGGAGCCACCCCAGATAGATGAGAGTTAATATTTGTGGTGATTTGTGGGGTTGGATCATCCCCAAAATCAGCACTGGCGGGGCAGCCCAGCGATTTTCGCGCTTTTGGCTGGCGTTGAGTGTGATGGTGATTGGCGGGTGGCGGGAGCCATCCCAGATAGATGAGGATTATATTTTTTGTGGTGATTTGTGGGGTTGGATCATCCCCAAAATCACCACTGGCGGGGCAGCCCAGCGATTTTCGCGCTTTTGGCTGGCGCGGGGTGCGATGGTGATTAATAGCGGCTTTTATTGTTTTGTTTTTCGTCATGTAGATTTTTTGGTGCGCAGAGTGCGCTAATTAAGGTTTGCCCCGCAAGTGGTGATTTGGCGGGACAACCGTCCCGCCAAATCACCACAAAAAACCCCTTCTGCCCTGTCTAAGGCAGCAATCCCAGGGCAGCCCAGCGATGATCATGCATTTGGCCGGCGCGGGGTGCGATGGTGATTAATAGCGGGTGGCTGGAGCCTTTTACCAGCTGAGAGCATGAATATGTCATCTGAGCTGGTCAATGTAGGTCCTTTTATTGGTAACACCCGTGTAACTGACCGAAAGGAGTGTGCTATGAATACGAAACGATCGAAGGTGGATTTTGGCTTTTGCGAGGAACAGTTCCCGGCGGGCACGCACATGTGCCTGATCTACAACAGCGAAGATGAACGGGAACGAGTCATCGCTCAATACATTCAGAGCGGCCTGGCCCAGAAAGAAAAGGTGGCGTATTTTTTCGTAGAGCGGACACCAGTGCAGATCAGAACCTGGCTGCATGAATATGGGCTGGCAGACCTGCCGGTCTGGGATGAACAACATTTTGACATCCAGCCGGCAGTTGCTACCTACTGTCCGCATGGGCGCTTTGACCCCGGCGAAATGCTGGAAACGTTGAAAGGCTTTCATACCACGGCAACCGCCGAGAACTATACTGGTTCGCGGGTAACCGGCGAAATGGCCTGGGCCTTGCAGGGCATTCCCGGTTCGGAACACCTGATGGAGTACGAAGCGAAAGTCAACCAGGTTATTGTAGATTACCCGGTGAATGCGATTTGCCAGTATGACGCCCGCCGTTTTGATGGTGCCACGATCCTGGAATGTCTTAAGGTACACCCTTACATGATCGTCCGGGGTCAGATTGTGCAAAACCCATATTATTTGTCTCCAGACGAATATTTGAAGCAATCTTAGCGTGGGCCGTTTGGAACATGGGTACCGCGCTAATAGCCGCTTTTCCTGAGCACGATATGGTAAATATGGGGATACCAGTATGGTGAATGAAAGCAGGGTATTAAACCAGCTGTTTGCAGCACAGAGCATGCTGAGTGTTTTTCCGGATATCCGGAAGCTGGGAGAATTTATTGTGCAGGCTGTGCGCAGCGTGCCGGGTGTGCTGGCGACCTGCCTGGTTATCCGTGGACAGTCTGAAGGCATTGGCGCGCCATTCGAAAGCGCCGAAGCTTTGCTATCCGGTTTGAATGCGGTTCCGGAAGACCAGAAATTTAGCCCAATGCTGTTCCCTTTTGAGCCGCAGGTGGAAGTATTTTCATTGAAGACCAACCAGCGCCAG
Source organism: uncultured Anaerolineae bacterium (assembly GCA_903854805.1). Next base: position 1,588 of record CAINXK010000099.1, on the reverse strand, counting down.
TTTGGCTATGTGCTGGTCCAGTTTGACGATGACGAGGTGCTGGATATTTTTCGTCCGGCGCTCAGAAATTTCATCAACATGGTGGCCGTGCGTCTGGAGAATATCTGGCAAAATGAACGCATGCGGCTTTACCAGGAGCATCTGGAAGAGCTGGTGGCGGCGCGCACGCTTGCGCTGGATGCGGAAATTGCCAGGCGTAAGCAGGCCCAGGAAGAGCTGCAGCGCTCCGAGCAGCTTTATCATGACCTGGTTGAGACTGCCCAGGATCTGATCTGGCAGTGTGATACGGAGGGCCGGTTTATATTTTTGAACCACGCCTGGGAGCATGTGTTGGGGTACAAGCTGGATGAAATGTTGGCTAGAAAATTTACAGATTTCCTGCACCCGCAAAAGGCCAATAAGGATTTTGCCGAGCATACACGCTTGCTGACAGGTAGTTCTATCAGCAAGTATGAAACCATCTACCTGGCTAAAAATGGCCAGGCTGTGACTTTGATCTTTAATGCAAAATATTGTATGAATGAGCAAGGCCAGACTATTGGAACCCGCGGATCGGCTTATGATATTACGGCCTACAAGCGGGCCGAAGAGCAGTTGAAGGAAGCCCAAACCCTGTTGGAACACCGTGTGGCTGAGCGGACTGCGGATCTGCTGGCTGCCAACCTGCAGCTTGAAAAGGCTTCGCGCTTGAAAAATGAATTTCTGGCCAGCATGGGTCACGAGCTGCGGACGCCGCTGACGGGTATCCTGGGGCTTTCGGAGGTGCTGCAGCTGCAGTCTTATGGTGAGGTGAGCGCCAAGCAGTTGACGGCTTTGAAGCATATCCAGAACAGCGGGCAGCAGCTGCTGGATATTATCAATAATATCCTTGAGTATGCCAGCCTGGAATCGGGTAAGCTCCTGCCAAATTTAATGTCGTGTGTCCTGGCGGATGTCTGCAAGAGCAGCCTGCAGGCTGTGGGTGCCCTGGCGGCCCAAAAGCATCAGCAGACCAGCCTGGTGATCAGCCCGGCGGCTGTGTTTGTTAGAGCAGATCTGTATTACATGAAGAAAATGCTGAGCTGCCTGCTCTGCAATGCCATCAAGTTTACGCCGGAGGGTGGCAGCCTGGGTATTGAGGTGACCAGCCTGGAGCCCGAACACCTGGTGCGGATTACCGTGTGGGATACAGGCATCGGGATAAAATCTGAGGATATCCCGCGTTTGTTCCAGCCCTTCATTCAGCTGGATGCCAGGTTGGCGCGTGAGTATAACGGGATTGGCTTGGGGTTGGCGTTGGTGAAGAAAATGGTTGATCTGCAAGGCGGCAACATCAGTGTTGAGAGTATTTTTGGCTCAGGCAGTCGTTTTACGATCAGCCTGCCAGGCGGGCCTGCTGGCGAGATGGCGGATGGCGGGAGCCATCCCAGATAGATGAGGATTATATTTTTTTGTGGTGATTTGTGGGGTTGGAGCATCCCCAAAATCACCACTGGCGGGGCAGCCCAACGATAAGCATGCTTTTGGCTTGTGCGGGGTGCGATGGCGATTGGCGGATGGCGGGAGCCATCCCAGATAGATGAGGATTATTTTTTTGTGGTGATTTGTG
>CAINXK010000098.1 GCA_903854805.1 uncultured Anaerolineae bacterium | reverse complement strand
CATTGAGGGTAATCTCGCTCAGGTCGAGGCGGCCTTCGATTTTGGGTGGGGGCGCCAGACGCAGGTAAGTATGCAAGCCCTGCATATCGCGTTCTTCGAGCTGGTTGGCGATTTCTTTGAAGCGTTTATAAATGCGCAGCTGCCGAGCCAGGTTTTCGGCAGGGTCATCTTCTGGCGTCTCGCGAACCGGTGGGCGCGGGAGTAGCGCTTCGGATTTGATCTGGATGAGTTTTGCCGCGATGATGAGGAAGGCGGAAATCTCATCTGGGCGGGCATTATCCAGTTTGCGAATGTGAGTCAAATATTGATCGGTCACCATGGCAAGCGCGATTACAGTTACATCCAATTCGGCGTGTTCGATCAAACGAAGGAGCAAGTCGAGCGGTCCTTCGTAGACGGGAATTGTGACGGTGTAGCCGCTGGTCTGGTGGCTGGCAATGTTTAAATCCATAGGCCGCGATTATATCATTTGTAGGTGCGGTTGTCGCTTTGCTGGTGTGTAGTTCGATTAATAATTTGATGGTTTTGTTCAAATATACCCGGTTCGATCGGAAGGGAGACGGTATAATTCAAATATGATTACTAATGTTCAACTTACCCATCTGGACGAGAACGGAAGTGCGCGCATGGTGGATGTGGGCGCAAAGGATGATTCAACCCGGATTGCGATTGCCAGGGGCGAGATCCTGATGAAGCCTGAGACCCTGGCGCTGATTCGTGCAGGTCTAATCAAGAAAGGCGATGTTCTGGCAGTGGCACAGGTGGCGGGGATTATGGCTGCCAAAAAAACATCAGAGCTGATCCCCCTTTGCCATCCGATTGCGCTTACCAAGGTGGATGTGGACCTGACTCTGGACGAGCTCTTGCCGGGAGTTCAGATCACCGCAATGGCCAGGACGGTTGGGAAAACCGGTGTAGAAATGGAAGCCCTGACGGCCGTCAGTGTGGCCGCATTAACAATCTACGATATGGCCAAGGCTGCAGAAAAAACCATGCGGATTCAGAATATTCGCCTGGTGGAAAAACAGGGTGGCAAGAGTGGAGATATCAAAAATGAATAGACCGGAATTAATGTCCCGGATCGCTGAAAGCCGTGAGCAGCTGGAAGCTATACTGGCACGCTTTAGTGATGAGCGAAAGTTACTGGTTATTCTGCATGGCGAGTGGTCGGTTAAGGATTTAATCGGGCATTTGGGCTTTTGGGAAAATCGGGCGGTTTCACTTTTTGAGTTATTGAAAAAAGGGGCCTCACCAGAGCCTTTTCGGGATATTGATATGTTGAATGATCAGGCTCTTACCGAAATGCGGTCGCTTTCATTGGCTGATGTGCAGCTTTTTGAAAAGGCAGCTTATCAGAAAATGCTGGCATTATTGAACAATGCCAGCGATCAGGAGTTGTTTGATCCTGATCATTTTGCTTGGACTGCTGGTCAGTGTTTTGAAGGGATTGTTTCTGATAATTCCTGGGGCCATTATGATGAGCACCTTCCCGAATTAACCCAATGGCTGAAAAGGATTGCTTAGCGTGCTTCAGATAACCGTATTTTTTTTTGCGACCCTGCGAGATAAGGCCGGTGTGCGAACGGTAAAACTTGAAATAGATCCAGGCGCAACCATTGAGCAGCTAAAACTGCAGTTGGTTGGGATGTATCCTAACCTGGCTGGCTTGATGGAGCACTGCCTGGCTTCGATTAACCATGAATATCGTTTTGATGAATCTGAAATTCAAGATGGGGCCGAGATTGCATTTTTTCCACCAGTATCCGGTGGTTGATCTTTTTTACATTTTTTAAAATAACCTCATAGAAAAATGGAACAACAGACAATGGACTCTACAAATTATCCGACAATTTTCTCGATCACTGAAGATGAAATCGACCTGAATGCGCTGGTCGATAGTATCACCCTGAACTCGACCGGGGCCGCAGCTATATTTTCTGGAATGGTGCGTGGGGAAACCTTGCGTGGCGATGCGCATGAGACGGCTTATCTTGAATATGAAGCCTATAAGCCGATGGCAGAGGCCAAAATGAAACAAATTGCCGATGAAATCCGCGCCAAATGGCCGGTCATCGAAGGCATTGCGATTGTCCAGCGGATTGGACGTTTATATCCACGCACACCAACTGTGCTGGTTGCCTGTAGTGCTGCGCACCGAAACACCGGAGTTTTTGATGCCGCTCGCTATGGTATTGACCGGTTGAAGGAGATTGTACCGGTCTGGAAGAAGGAAGTTGGTCCGCAGGGCGAAGAATGGGTTGAAGGCGATTACATTCCAAAAGCCGGTGAATAGGTTTCTTAGCTTTTTACCGGCTGCCTGATGATCGTTTTCATTTTTTCTTGCGCCGTCCGGTTCGGGTCGGAAATGTAAATTTCATGGTGTTTTTTATTAATTCCGTCAAAGCTGCGACCATTCTCCTGAATAAAGGCGTGCAGGCGTTGAATATTTTCGGTTTCGGCGGAATAGGAGCCGATATGCATAAGTTGGGCTGACGGGCCTTCGCTGAACGATTCGAAGCGTAAGCGAGCCAGGGCTGGAAGGCTTTTTTTGCGACCTGCCTCAGCCAATGCGTCAGCCACCAGAATAGGTGTGATGAAGTCAGGAGTGGAAATCATCATCGTCCAGAGCCAATTTTCCTTTTGTTCCACGCTAAAGAGATTCATGTCTGGCATCCACCACAATCCCTCCAAAAACATAACCGGATAATCAATTTCTAATTCTTTTTTGACCTTGAATTTAAGCGTGTAGGCAGTAGAATAGAGTGCCTGAATAACATCGATATAGTCAGTAGATGTATTTGGGTTGCCTTTCCCGTCGATCATTAGAAAGTTAAACGTTGGGATATCGAGAAAAGCAGGCGCGGGCTTCGCGTCATAAAAGGATTTAAGTGTTTTCTTGAGATCTAGTTTTTCCATAATTTCCTCCAAGAATATGATACTCCGTTGGTAGGATGAGAGTCAACAAAAAAGGGCGCCCATTTGGGGCGCCCTTTCAAAAACTGTTTGTTTACTTTGCAGCTTCTTCTTCTTTCTTGCCTTTTTCGATGACTTCGGGTTCAGCCGATTCGCCAGCAAGCGCATCAGCGGCCTCATCGTGGGTGGCGGTGGCGACTGCAACCATTACATCACCTTCGGTAAGCAGGGTAACACCGGCAGGAATGACCAGATCGCGAACGTGAATGGCATCGCCGATCTTGACCAGAATGCTCAGGTCAACTTCGATGCGTTCGGGCAGATCGTTTGGCAGAGCTTCCACTTCAATCTTTTCCATGTTGTTGACAATCGCGGCACTGAATTCTTTGATAGCCGGGGCAACGCCGTGGAAGTGCAGGCTTACTTCGGTGCGGATGGTTTCGGTCAGGGAAATGGCCTGGAAATCGATATGCGTGTAAACATTTTTGATATAGTTCTTCTGTTTTTCACGCACAAGTGCGGGGATCATTTTGCCTTCAAGATCGATATTCACGATACTGGATGAAGTCAGACGGGGAATGACCAGGCCGGCATTGTGAGCTTCGAGCGAGATGGGGGTGGGTTCAACATTGTGACCATAAACCACACCTGGGAGCTGGCCTGCGCGGCGTAGCTGGCTGACCTGCTTGCCAATTATGGTGCGTCTGGTGGCTTTTAAGACTACTTTTTCCATGTTCTATTCTCCTTGGGCGCCTCTCACCCTGAACTTTTCAAAGCCAGGATTACCTTCGCCCGATAAATTTTATGGCGGTAAGATCACCGCACATATTGATTAATTTTTGCGTCCGAAGAGCAGCTTTCCGGCTAATAAGATCAGTCCGGCTACTGCGCCACCGACCACCCCAACCATCAGGGCTGTACGCCCATCCAACGTTGTTGTGACATTGCCATGAACCTCGCGGCTGAACAGGATTCCGGTTTGGATGGTATCGGCCTGGATGTCCGTTGCGATCATGGCGATGGCATGTACATCATTATTCGTCATCGAATTTCCAATGATCAGGGCAGAAACACCATTAAAGCTGATCGAATCCGTTCGGATGCCACCAACCAGGGAATTATCCAAAGAAGCCTTGTGACTTGTTGTGCCCCCGATGATCGAATCGTGGGCGTGGATCTCTCCAGTTTGGATTGCGCCGACAACCGAGGTCTGTAGATCAACTTCTTCCGCGCTTAATTGTTGAATAGCTGTCTGGCTGGCACGTACCAATCCGGCTTGGACAATCTCCGCGCTAACCTGTGATAGATTTACTATCTGAGGAATTTCGGTCTCTTCGGTTTGGGGTGTATCCATTCGATCCTCCACGAGCGTGGTCTTTCGATGTAAAAAGCGCTCACTGGCTGGCCAGGCAGCACTTCTAATGGGAGGCGTAATATTCAACATAAAAAACGCCTCAAGTAGAGGCGTCTACAGCAAGTTAGGATTTTAGCCCTTCGGAGCAGATACGTCAAGGAAAACATTGGAAAAACATTGGAAAACCAATCAGGATGCGATGAATTGCGGAATTTCAGGTTTTTCCTGCAACCACCGGTTGCAGGAACGCGCTCCTAAGAGCGCGTTCCTGGTCTTTATATTTTAGCGACGAGATGTTATGAACGCGAAAATCTAATTGACAAAATGCGATTGGTTGGCGACTGCCTGAAGAAAGGCATTTACAACCTGGGGGTCGAATTGCTTGCCGCTATTTTGCATGATCTCTTTGATGGCTGCTTCATGGCTTAGGGCCGGGCGATAAGAGCGGTGATCTATCATGCTTGAATATGCATCTACAACAGAGAGGATGCGAGCAGCCAGCGGTATGTCATCGCCTTTGCGTTTGTCTGGATAACCATTACCATCGTAATGTTCGCGGATCCCACGTAGTACTGCACCTACTTTTTGGAAGCTGCTTAACGAGCTGAGCAGTTTTTCGCTTTTCAGCGGGTAATGTTCCAGCTTTAGTTTCTCTTCCGGGCTCAAAGGTCCAGGTTTCTGGATAACTTCATTGGGTATTTCCACTTTTCCGATATCGTGCAGCAAGGCTGCCCAGTGCAAGATCTCCTGATCTTCTCGGTGCAGCCCAATCAATTCAGCGGTCTGCTGTGTCCATTCAGCGAGCTGCCTATTGCCAGTTTTCAACTGACTTTCACGGGCTTCCACCGAATCTGCCAGCGAAATAGCGATATCCATGTAACCTCGCTCGAGTTGTTCGTAGGATTTTGAGTTTTGCAGCGCCAGGGCAACTGTGTTGGTATAAGCCGTCATCATCTGCCGGTCGCGCGGAGGCCAATCTACGATCATTTCGTGGAAAGCGGCGATCAAGCCAATAACATTTCCGGAATATATAATCGGTGCCAGGCTGACCGCTCTGATGCCCGCCGTGATCAGGTAATTTTTTACTTGTTTGGGTAGCGCTGATTTGGCAATGTTGGTTATCAGCATCGGTTCAGAGACAGCCGTAAACATCCTTAGCAGTTCTTTCCCGTCACTGTTGATCACCTCTGAAAAATCAGTCTTGGAAACGCCAAAGACCCAGGGGGTGCGCAAGATCTCGTTTTGTTCATGGAAAATTAATGCAAGGCCATTCGCATTACAGAGCCGTAAGGCACCTTCGCCGATCATTGGGATTAAGTCGTCCATGGCGACCAACCGGTTTAGTGAAGATGTGATGCTGGTCATGCGTTTGATAATATCGGTCTGTGATTGGGTCTCCTGGTAGAAGCGGATGCCCTCGATGGCCAGGCCTATTTGATAAGCGGCAATTTCAACCATTTGTTTCTCATCTGCTTCCCATGTTCTGGGTGATTCTGATGCAATGCAGACATACCCAACACGTTCATGGTTCATTGGGATGGGAACCAAAATGTAAGCCTTGACATTCAGACTCTCCATAACACCAGCCAATTCCCTATAGCCGGCATCGCTGACGCTGACATCGTGCACTACTGTGACAGGGTTGAAGCGTTTGCCACGTTTATACAAAACACCTTCAACTTTTTTAAGCACGGCGTCATCAGGAAATCCGCGGTAAGTGAAGGTATCCTCGATGTGGATGGCCGCCAATGGGATGGTAAGCGCCTGGGTCAGGTAATCGGTAACAGTTTCCAGGAAGTCAACTACACTCGAAGCGAAGGTGGTCGTTTCGACAATATGTTTCATAGAATCTTGGAATTGTCTTAGCCGGTGGTTGGAATTAACCAGGCGACTTTGTTCGATCGCCAGGCAGGCTAAATTTGCAAACCATCTTACCGTATCATGATCTGCCTCGGTGAAAGGCTGGTTGCCATCAATACGAGTAATCTGTAAGACACCTAGTAATTCGCCGCGGGCGTGTAACGGTAAACAAAGGATCGTGGTGAATGGTTCGTTTTTCTTGAGCACTTCGGTTCTGCCTGTCCATGTGCGGTAATCTTTAATCAACAGTTCCTGGCCGGTTTCGGCCACCTTCCCTGCCACGTTTTCGCCAAAACGGAACATCATATTGTTTTGTTCAAGTGAAGAATTATATCCGGCTGCCGTATAAATCAACCTGCGATCGGGCTCAGCCAAATAAAGTGTGCCAGATGAACCATCCAACACTTCGACGCTTTTGCGTACAACATCACTCAGTACCTTGGGCAGCTCATAGCGGTGTATAAGGTCAGTGGAGAGGCTTCTGAGCGCAAGTGACCTTTGATTTTTGATAACCAATTCATTTGAAAGTAATACTTGCCCAACCAGGGCGGCAACATGGGCGCAAAAATGGATATCCGCTTCCACCCACTCATGGATGTTGCGCGAATCCAGGCGTAGGATTGCGACGACTTGATTCATGATGCGAACAGGCAAGTGCAGGCAAGATTTGATCATGGGATCGACCCAAAAAGTCGCTGGTAAATCTGCTACGCGTTTGTCAGGTGTGATGTCTGAACAGGCAATCGCCTGTTCAGTTTGCAAAGATAACAGGTAAGTCTTGTTGGGGGTTAAATCGATTGAAGAGTAAGGTTTTGCGATTTCGAGGTGGTTGTGCATGTTAATGCACCAGATTTCCAGGCTTTTGTTTTTGAATTGCCAGATGCTTACCTGGTCAACATTTATTGTGCGTGCTACTGTTGCTGTGAGTAGTGTGAGCACCGTATTCAAACCTTTTCCAGCCAGGTCCAAATGATTGGAAAGGGTAACGAGAATCTCGGAATGAGACTGGTTCTTACTTTTTTCCATGGCGATACCTCCTACGAATAAAGGTTGCAACCTCAAACAAACCCATTTTCTGGGTGAATGCTGGTTGGCCACGGTGTGGGATATGGTTGTGATAGTGAGTGGGTTGGGCTGAGAAGAAAACCGTAACAAACCAGCTAAGACAATCCTCATTGTTTCTGAGTTATCAGTTCGGTTCGTATAATTAATTATAGCAAGCGTAGGAGGAAAGTCAATCTACGATTGGTGGATGGGTGTGGCCTAAAGTTCCGGAGGGTCTTTCCGTTGATATAGGGCCTTGCCGAATTTGAAATTACGCCAAGCGTTTGGCCTGATTGTTTTGGGAGTAGGAGGTGACAGTAATGGCAAATCTAAAGGTTGGCAGTTTTTGACACGACACATATTTTCATGGTTCTGATGCAGTTTTCTGCGCTTTAGCATATTTTGTTGGCGCAGCTGGAGCTCAACTTTTTTTTCCTGAAATATTAGGACACACCCGAATGTGGCGACTGGTTCGTATTCTCAAACCATTTGATCTGCAGCAAATGGTTACAGGTAAGCATGCCGGAGATTGAAAAATCAGGCATGTGATATTTGTAAGCCGTCCGCGAAGTTGCCATCTGCGCCCACCAGCCAGCCGGATTTCTTGCGCTGATTTGTGACAAATGACACATGATTTAAGGGTGGGTTATTTGTATAATTTTTACATATCCGTTTTTTCTCTTATATCCAGGTTTTATCTGCGATGATCGGCTGAATTCGCGTTTATCCTGCGTGCTGAATTGTCGCACCCGATCAGTTTCCATAAAGGAGAAAACCGTGACTGCAGCGAAAAAGCAACCATCACCCACCAGGCCTTCCATCAAGCCAGAAAATGAGCTTATTCCAGAGATCGTAAAAATGCCCGAGAAACCATCTTCGGGCAGCCGTGATTCATTCGGGGTAAACGGAAAACTGCTCAGCGCTGGTCATGCTTATCCGTTGGCCGGTCTGACCGTCCAGGCTGTGTTCATCGATCCTGCCAGCGTGGATGGCGCTGAACAGAATCAACGCCGTCCACGCGAGACCATGATCGGCGCCGGAGATTCCGGGCAGGGCGGGGAATTCCGGATCACGTTTTTCGAAACGCCATTGGCACAGCAAAAGCTTCGTCTCCTCCAGAATTCTCTGCAAGGATGCCTGGTGCTAAAGGTTCAGGCGCTGGCGGCGCGGAGCGAGGCTGGTTCGGAGCGCGGAAAAACCAGCCCCCGTCTTTATTACGTTTCGGAAAAATTCCACAGCCCCATTCAAAACCCGCTCACGCTGGAAATACCGCTGGAACGTAAGACCATCCTGCCTGGAAAGTGGAAGGAATTCGCCAGTCTATTAAAGCGCGCCCGCCTGTCAGCGTTGCATATCATCGCCGGGCAGCTTCTGCCGGGCCGCGCGGCTGGCTCCCTGTTCAGGGATTGGGATCTCGAAACCCGCTTTAGCCTGTTGGCCGCGTTGGAATCGGCCTTTCTCGACCCGGGCGGCGAATTGCAAAAGGCCGGGTTCGAACCCGCTTTTTGCAATTTTACCAATCCTGCCAGCCTGGCAGCAGATAAAAAGCGCCTCCAGAAATCCAGCGAACACCTTCGCAATGTTTACAAGAACTCTGCCGCCAGAGCCGCCAGCTACGGTGGCATACAGGCAGTGGATACAAAGGTTGACCTGGACGACCTGGCTAAGGGCAGCCTTTCGGATGCAGTCAATAAATATGCTTCCGAATTATATGACCCCCTCGACTTAAGCGACCTGGCGATGGCCCAGGGCGAGGCTCCCGAGAGCCTGATTCCCTATCGTGATTATTTATTGACGCTTTTTACAAGTTCGCCCATCTTGGATGTGGCAGTCGATGAAAACGGTACCATTGAAAACCGCTTTCACCAGGATTTCAGAACAACCAGCCTTGGGCTGATCCCGGTTAACGCGCTGCTGATTCCTTTTGTGCGCGAAATACTGACTTCCAAAACAGGCAGCGGTTTTGGTTTTGGCATTTCCCCGGACAGTCTTCCGGCCAAGGCGGGCATGACCAACCGTGAATACCTGGATACACTGATCGGGCTATCCGGGTTGACGGCCAATGAATTTGGCCTGCGTTACCGCCTGAACCTGGGGCGGCCCGAAAGCGCACTTTCCTGCCCGGTGGCAGAAAACATCGCCACACTTCAGGGTTTTTACCGTGACGGCTTTCAGGATTTGCTCGAGCCAGATCCTATCTACCCGGCTGATAAAAGCGACCGGGCGCCATTCTTCCTGCAATACGATGAGTGGCTACGCTATTTGGCGCCATTCTATGGCGAGAATTTCTATAATGCAAAGCATCCATTCGTGATCGATGAGCTGGATGCTACCCAACGAAACGCCCTGGTGAAATCTGCCAGCGGACCGTTTGTGAGTAATTCCAAATGGCGGCCGGCGCAATGGCTGCTGAATTTTTTGGAGATCCAGTCCAAGGTGATGGAGGGGCACAAGGCCTATGATCTCGGGCAGTATGGCATTGCCCGCACACTCTATAAGCAGGCTGGCCTGATGGCTGAGCGGTTCTTAATTAATGCGCTTTCTTATGAAGAAAAGCCGCAAGGCTCCAACAATCCGGTAAGCGCATTGGTGGAACGGCTGCACACTTTACTGCTGCAGAAAAAAAACTGGTCGATTTTAAGTATGCAGGATCTGAATCGATTTGAAGATTCATTCGTGGTTCAGCTCGGTTTGGATTATTCGTATACGATGGATGTTTGGTTGGAAATAAAGGATCGCGCAACTTACCTTCAATTTAGATTTTTACAGCAGATGCTCTACCAGATCCCGCTCTGCCTGGGTGATTGCGCCATGGCGATGGGCGATTACGAAGAAGCGGTGCGCCAGTATTCCAATTTCTCCCCGCTCAGCCTGGGGCATGCCCTTGCCGAAGATTTTTTGGGCTACGATGAATTTCCTATCGGCAGCCCCCACACTCCCCATCTTGTCCACGACGAAAAATCCGATTCTTATTCCTATTCAAGCGAAGTTAATCTTCTGTTTAATAGGGGCAGCCTGCCGTATACACTTTCGCATAATGCGCAGGCGCGCAAAGAGGCTGGCTATGCCTATCCGGATACAAACCGTGATAATAATTATGGCGCGGACCTGGCGCGGTTGATTATCCCGGCCTTTACCCACCCCATGGAAGAACGTTTCTACCGCCTGCGCCTTGCCAGCGCCCTGCTGGAATGGGCGGATGTTTTGTATCGCACGAATGAGCCGGGCAATATTGCCCGCGCGCGGGAACTTTATAAAGGTGTTTACTGGGTGCATTACAACAAACCGCCCATTTTCCCAAATTGGCCGCATGAGGGCATGTCACCTGCCACTCCCCAGAATCGCAATCCGGCCATACGTTCCCAGCTGCTTTGTGCCCAACGGGGTTTCTACCAGATCGAGGCCGGCCTGAACTATTACGGCTGCAGTGAAGAGATTGTGCCTGCCCAGCGCTACAGTACCCTGAAGCAAGCTGCCGATCATTTTGCCGCATCCGCCCAGGCCTCGCAAAAGGATTTCCTGGTCTACATGGCAAATATCGAAAAAATCCTGGAACAAACTCTGCGCGATGATCTGGTAAACGCAAATATGCTTCAGAAGGCCTTGTTGCAGGCGAAGATCGCAGGCGAACAAACAGAGGTGGCCAGGGCAGGTGTGGTGCAGTCCGAGCAGCAGGTAGAGGCAGTCCAGGCGGCCATCTTTGCAAAAGAAAAGGAGATGGCCGATCACGATAGCTTCCTGGGCCAGTTTTCGGATTTTTGCAGTGGATTTAAGAGCGCGCTGGAAGGTTTGGGCGGCGCCAAGGATGCAGCCAATTTCCCCAAGGAAACGGGCGGAATCGCCGCCTGGGGCGCAACATCTGGACCGATGGTGGGCTTTGTCATATTCGTTTATGCCGGATACACCAGTATGAGCAGTATGACGGATGAATACAATCGTTTGCGTGGCGAGTGGCTCACCTTAAGGGATCAAACCCTGCCGCGGGCAAAAGCCCAGGTGGTGGTAAAACAACGCGAAGTAACCATCGCCAACCTGCAGGGGTTGATCGCGCAAACCGATGCCGATCTGGCCCGCAGCCTGAGCGCTTCTCTGCACGAATTTCAACGCGACCGTTTTTTGAACAGAGAGTTTTGGGGCAAGCTGGCTGCCCTGATGAAGCGTGTTATGCGCCGTTACCTTGAGATGGGCGCCAGCTACGCCTGGATGGCAGAGCGCGCCCTGGCATACGAACAGGATCGTCCGATAAACCTGGTACGCCTCAACTATTTTCCGGCAGGGCTTCAGGGCGTCAGCGGGGCGGATCTGCTGCAGATGGATTTGAGCGAGTTGGAGGCCGCCCGCCTGGATAATCTTAAACAGACTGTGCCGGTCAAACGAGTTTATTCCCTGGTGCAGGATTTTCCGCTGGCCTATGGACAGTTCAAAAAGGCCGGGCGCTGCACCTTCCGCACCGAAGAAAAGCCTTTCCGGCTGGCTTACCCCGGCGTTTATGGTTACCGCATCCGGGCCGTCAGTTTGGAGGTGGTCAGCGCCACGCCCACCTCCAAACCACGCGGATTGCTGGTCAACCAGGGTTACTCGCTGATCTCGCGCCCGGATGGTACATCGCACGACTCTCTGCGCTTCCCTGAAGCTGCGCCATTCTCCGATTTCCGGTTGAGGGACGACATGGCTGTGTATGGGCTGCCCGATGAATGCCTGTACAACTTTGAGGGCAGCGGCCTGGATACCTTCTGGGATCTGGAGTTTAGTCCCCTGGGCAACTCATCCGGGTTGGATAATGTTGCTGATATTCTGATCACTTTCGATCTCCGCGCGAATTATTCGGCGGCGCTGCATAAACAGCAGTTGGAGGCACAGCCCAAGACCGCGGATCGAATGGCCATGCTTTCAGCGCGCCGGTTCCAGCCGCAGGAATGGCAGGCATTGATCGATGGCAAGACCGTCAGCCTGGCGTTTAACCTGGCCGAGATCGGCATGCCGGGGCTGGAAACTGGCAGGAAAATAACCAACCTGATCTTCCTGCTGCCGGGTGGGGAAAGCGCGGTGGTTCAGGCAAAGCTGCGCTGGGGCGCTGCCCACACCCTGACAGCTTTTGGATTTGTGGATGGAATGGCTTTTTCAAAGGCCAAATTGTTTGCTGAATCAAAAATGGGGCCATCACCGCTCGATGCGCTGCTTGGAAAGGATGCCATGCAAAGCCTGGATGTGATAATTGACCCGCTGGATAACCCTGGCGTGGATTTTAGTAAGATAAATGACCTGGTTCTCGGTGTGGAGTACACTGTTAAATATTAATCAAGGCATGGCAGGCGCCCTGCCAGAGCAGAATTAATTTCCCGGCGGGTTGGGGTTGCATCGCTACGCCCTCCCGCCGGGGTTGGTTATGACATGGGTGTGTCCTAAAGTTTCGGAGGACCTTTCCGTTGATATAGGGCCTTGCCGAATTTGAAATTACGCCAAGGGTTTGGTCTGATTGTTTTGGGAGTAGGGGGTGACAGTAATGGAAAATCGAGTATTCGTGTGGCTTTCGGGCAATAATGTTCGGTAAACCCTTGTACCCACTCTGCATCATCCATTAGCGCAGCAAGTTCCTTGGCATTTTCAATCCCACGACGATGTATTTCTACCAGCGCCAATCGGCAAAACGTTTCCGCATTCACTTTGCGAGAAAAATACGATAACTTTTGAGTATGTATCACCTGTTCGCCATGCTTTTCCTTGGGCGATTGCACTTCTCCAACTACCAGCGTCCTGACTTCTGCCCACACTCTATGCAACAATGACACCATCGCTCCATCTGCGCTGATCAGAATCTTCTCTGCACCTTTTGGCGATGGTGGCCTATTATTTTGGAAAGAATAGGCTCAGGATGGAATGATTGGTTTTCAAGACGCTTACCCGGACATCTCTCACAGAGAATTCAACTATTAGAGGATGATAGATGTGCCGTGGGAGCGGGAGAAAGTCATTTCTACCCAGAACGCCTTAATTTCCTGCTGTTTCCGGGCGGCATAAAAATCCTGGTGGTTGGCCGGCAGCCAAGCGCAGTTCGGCTGAACCAAAACATTTCGATTCTGAGCCAAAACATGGGGTGCGGTTCCCGAAACTTTAGGATACTGCCTGGGTGGGCGGGGAGGTTGATGCCTACCTTTCTTTCAGGTTGTTTATTCTGAAATGGAGGCGATGCCAAAAGGGGTATTCCCCGATTTGTAAACTATTGACCGATGCCTGTATAATTGCACGTATGCGTCGATACCTATACTTCACTGTTTTTATATCCGGCATGACTGCCCTGGCGGCTGAATTTGGCGCCTCGCGCTTGTTGCAAACTATTTATGGCTCGAGCAACCTGGTATGGGCCAGTATTATCGGATTGATCATGGTTTATTTTGCGGCCGGATACAGCCTGGGTGGTCGTTGGGCAGATCGCTCGCCTGGTCCGCGAACTTTGTTTACCATTCTGGCCTGGGGTGCTTTCTCGCTGGGTATTGTTCCGTTTATTGCTGGACCTGTTTTGCGCCTGGCAGCAGCTGCCTTTGATGTTCTCAGCCTGGGGGTTGTGCTCGGGTCATTCGCGGGTACGCTGGTGTTGTTTAGTATCCCAGTCACTTTGATGGCGATGACTTCGCCATTTGCAGTTCGGTTGCTGATCCACGATCCTGCCAAAGCGGGTGAAATTTCGGGCAGGGTCTCGTCCATATCAACGATGGGTTCGGTCCTGGGGGCTTTCCTGCCTTCCCTTTTCCTGTTTTCCTTGATCGGTACAACTCTTACTTTTTTATTGTTTTCAGGGATTTTGCTGGTTGTGGCGCTTTATGGGCTCTGGAGGACTGCTGGTTGGAAGGTTGTACTGCCTTTTTTATTGATGCCGTTATTGTTGCTGACGTTCGCCTGGTTGAATGATTATCGGATCAAATCCACACCGGGCCAGGTTTATGAAGTCGAGTCAGATTATAACTATATAGAAGTTCTGCAAAGCGGTGATAGCATGCTGCTGCGATTGAATGAAGGTCAGGGTGTCCATTCACAATACAATCCGGGCCAACTGTTTTATGGTGGTCCGTGGGAAGAATTTCTGGTTGGCCCCATGTTTAATGGCTCGTTTTCTGTTAAAGGCGTCCAGCGCATAGCCATCGTTGGGCTGGCGGCAGGGACCACTGCCAGGCAGGCGACGGCTGTGTACGGCGATATTCCGATTGATGGGTATGAGATTGATCCACAAATTGTGGAAGTTGGTAGAAAATATTTTGGCATGACTATGCCGAATCTGAATGTGTACGTTGGCGATGGTCGCTGGGGCCTTGAGCACAGCCCTTACCAGTACGATCTAATTGTGGTTGATGCGTATCGTCCACCGTATATCCCACCGCACTTGACGACGCAGGAATTCTTCAAAATTTGTGCGGAACATCTATCCGAGCAGGGTGTATTGGCCATTAATATCGGTCGCGCCCCTCAGGACCGGCGCCTGATCAATGATCTTTCGGCAACCATCCAGACTGTTTTGCCATCCACGCATGTGATGGATATTCCATATACCTTTAATTCAATTCTCTATGCCACAAAACAACCGACGACTGTGGACAGCCTGGGTGCCAATCTCATGGCATTGAAGGCTGCTTCACAGGCGCCGGCTTTGTTGGTAACTGCGGCCCAGGTGGCATTTGATAACCTGCAACCGGGTCCGAACGGTGGTGAAGTCTATACTGATGATCGCTCACCGGTTGAGTGGGTCACGAACAGCCTGGTGATCAACTTTATCCTTGGTGGTGGGGTCGAGACGATTCAGTAGCCCCAGGGGCTTCAGGCTTTTTCAGCGATCTCCGGCATTGGTAAAGGTTCGACCAGCCCGCGCAGGCGAAATTTTTCGATATATTCGCGCGTTTCCCAATAGTCAAGATCCAATTCATTGGCTATCTCAAAGATAGATTGCCGGCCTTCGAAGCGCATCATCATTTTTTCGATGGCGCGGTTTAGCTTCCAGTTGGTCTGCCAGTCAACAAATAAACCGTGCCCGGAGAGAAAAACAGGCCCACGGAATTTGCGTTTTGGTAGGTAATTACTGGCATAGATCCGGATGATCTCTTCGATGACATCTGCAGCTTCCTGCAGTTTACTCTCGTGGATGATATCGAGATTATCATCGGTGGTGTGGTATTCGGGGTAAGGATAGCGGGTAACAGAGATACAGGGAATGTTAAGCCCGGGCCCGTTGAGGACACGCTCGTCGTTAGCGATGACGTCTGCAAAGGTGCCTTCGCGGAATTCACCACCACGGTTTTTGAGCACATATTGGCCAACATGGTCGATGGCGGCGTTGTGCTGGCGGGTATGCTGAAGGGCGAGGGTGTTGTCATTACCGGTCATTTCGATGAATATTCCACCTTTAATGGCAGGAATCAGGTCTTCATGATTTGCTAGCCAGGCGATGGTGCCTATCGTTTCAGGACCAAACCAGAAGCGTACGCTCATTGAGCCTGGTGGTAATGGACGGACAGCCAACCGGCGAGCCACCTCAATGGCTGTGACCACACCGGCTGCGTCGTCATTGGCCTGGTTGGGGTGGCAAACATGCGCCATGATGAAAATTTCGCCGGCGGATGGTTTTTTCCCGCCCTGGGGGTGCAGCACAGCGGTTGAGACTTTGAAGCCTTCCTCGGGCCGGGTGGAAAATTCGGAGTGGATGACAGCGTGATATTTTTTATCACGAGCTAATAGGTCAAATTGATTTTTGGGCAGGCAAAATCCCCAGTCGCGGTCGTAATACTTAAATTTCCAGGGAATGGTGTGGGGCCGTTTTTCGTTAAAGTACAGGTGCGGTTCAAGCTCTGCCCAGGTCAGAGTTTTATCGATAGGTAGGGAGTAGGAAACCAGGTGTAAGGAGTTATTTCGAAAATCCAGCAGGCGTTTGCCATCTTCTGTTTCAAGGTAAGCTTCATGCACAATGTAGCGCTCGGGCACATACCAGGTCCAGACTGGCTGCAAGGGTGTGTAAGTTTCCAGTTTGTAATTGGCATTTTCCGGGAGATAGGAACCAATCAACTCCAGGGCGGTATCCATTCCATCGGATGCAAGCGTGCGGTGCAAGGGCAGGATTTCTGCGAGCACATCTTTGAGGGCAGAGATGGGCTTCATGCTTGGAAGCCAATCTCTGGCACGTTCGGGAGTTTCTAGAATATAAGTCAGTCCGGGACCGGGGTGGGCTTGCATGGCATCAACTGCTACCCGGAAGACGTCATTGCATTTCATTAAGCGGGATTCACCGGTACCAATGCGGCGAAGATTGACAACCTGGCTATCGAGCAGGGCTCCAATCGGTTCAAAATCGAGTACCACGCCGCGTTCGACATCGCGCACAAACATGGTGTAGGCGGCATCTTGAGGTTTGCCTTGCTGGTCGATGGCGGTCCCCTTGAATTCTTTTAAGAAGCGATAATCTACGCCGGCCAACTGTTCGCAATGATGCAGAAAGGTGATGGATTTGCTATATGCCAGCCCAAGAATGAGGATTTTTGCGTCCCACTCTCGGAATTTTGTGAAAATGGTGCTTTCGCCAAAGCAATCGCTGCTGCGGTGGGCCGCGAGTTCATCGGCATGCCTGCCGATGGCAGCCATCGAATAAATCGGATGAAACATGCGTCGGGCCCTTGGGTCGGTGCGGACCAATTCGGTCAGCACGCCCATCTGGGAGGGTGTGGTGCGAATGTCCCAGGGAGTGCCCTTCAGAAAGTCATAGTTAAAGGTTGGCATAATCAGCGTGCCGAGTGGGCTGATAATTTCCAGGATGGCTTCGATGACTGTGCGTGGGCCGCCATCCACCCCACCGGGGGCTTTGCCAAGCGAAGAGTATGAGCTGTGTATAAAAACAGTGTCGTTTGTCTCAAGGCCGATGGCGCGAAATTCATCCAGCAAGTATTGTTTTGTGATCACGGGATTCTCCCTAAGTGGTTTGCCTCGATTTTATCATGATGGTGAGAACTGCGAATATTACAAAAGCGCCAAAGCTCCTCCGACCTTCAATTTATGAAAGCCTCGGGAATACATAAAATTGCTATTGAATTTTTCCGAGATAGATGATAAAAATTGAATAGATAAGCCTGAGAGGAGAAAGTTGTGAATATCAATTTCTATGCAACATTACGATTAATCACTGGCAAAAAAACGGTCATTCTTGATCTGGTGGATGGGATTACCGTGCGGGAGATGCTCGAGAAAATATTCGAAGCATTCCCGGCCTTGCGGCATGAATTAATGACAGCTGAGAATGACTTGCACGGTCATGTGCATGTTTTTGTCAATGGGCGCGACGTGCCATACCTGGCAGATGTGCTTGAAACAAAAATATCAAGTTCTGACAAACTCGATATCTTCCCGGCAGTTGGAGGTGGCTAGATGCAGACACTGACTCGTGAAATGCGCGGCATCCCATTCTTTTTGTTAAAAGAATACCTGGTAGAGCTTGGCGGTGTCTTGGATGAAGATGATGTGGTAACTGGGAAGGGTTGGGCTGTGCGTCTAACCAAGATGGAACCCTATAAATTTTTTTCTCTCCAGGTTGGGCAAACCCGCCTTGATATGGAACTGAATGATGAAGTGGCGGAAGATTTTTTGGAGCGCTTTGCCATGAAAACCTTGCGGGCAGGGGCTTAATCAGGATTGCAAGCATCCAGTGAAGCGATACAAAAAACGACGCGCATTTGAGGGGCGCGTCGTTTTTGATTCATATACGATACGATCAGGCGAGATCGAGTTCCTTGAGTTTGGCTTCGGTAACAACGCCATTTTCCCAGCCGCGAGCAGCATAGTAATCTGCGAGCATTTTATCGAGTTCGCAGAGTTGCCCCAATGATCCGGGCATGGTGGATGGTTCGGTGGTGAAGCGGGCGGGCAGGTAGTCACTGCCTGCTCCCAAGCCTGCCTGGTTGTTATAGAGGCGTTCCAGGTTATAGATACGTTCGCCGGTCTTAAGAAGTTCGGCCGATGACATGGGGACGCCGGTCATGGCAGTGTATTGTTGAGCATATTCATCGACACCCATGGCAAAGGCACTGAACTTGCACAGGTCCATGCTGTCTGAGAAGGCGTGAATATCCTGGAAAATCTTAACCAAGCCGCCCTTACCTTCCCAAGCGATCGGGTCAGTTTTGAGGGTGCCAAAGGGCATAACGCCCAATTCGGAAGCGGGGGTATAAGCGCGCAGGTGGCAGGCGCCGCGGTTGCTGGTGGCGTAGCCCAGGCCCATGCCCTTAAGACCACGCGGGTCGTAAGCAGGGATACCCTGGCCTTTAACTGTCATGGCCAGTTCAGGGTGGCCAAAATGCTTGGCGGTGGCGTTGGCGCCTTCGCCCATAATTTCGCCGAGGCCTTCGCGTCTGCCAATCATTCCGGCGAGTGCGACCATGGCATCGTTGTCGCCCCAGGCAAGTGTGCCATCGGCTGCGCTGGTATAGCCCTTTTCACTGGCTTCCATAAAGATCGAAATGGGATGTCCGATTTCGATGGCGTCCATGCCGAAGTCGTTGCAGACGTCGATCATCTTGGCAACTACGCGAGCGTCATTGTTGCCGACGTTTGCGCCAACCGACCAGGCTGGTTCGTATTCGACAGATTCCATTCGCAGACCAGCATAAGGTCCGTCTTTGACTTCGACTTCCTTCTTGCATGCAACTGGGCAGGCGTGGCAGGTGGGATCATTTACCAGCAGGTTTTCTTTGAAGTATTCGCCGCTGATTTTTTCGGCGTTTTCGCCGTAGGAGGTCAGTGTGCTATTTTTGGTGGGCAGTGCACCGATGCTGTTGGTAATGTTCATAAGCACGTTGGTGCCATAAACCGAAAGACCACCCTTGCGCGGGCTGGTAATATTCTCTTCGGCCATGATGACCTTGAGGGCGCGTTCGTGGGCAGCTTTCCAGGCATCACGATCTGTTGCCTTTGTGATTTTCTTCTCAGCTTTGATTACAATGGCTTTTAGATTTTTCGAGCCACCGACGCATCCAGTGCCGCCACGGCCGCTGGCGCGGTCATCTTCATTGAGCCAGCAAGCAAACTTAATGAGTTTTTCGCCGGCGGGGCCAATCGCGATGACAGACAGGTCTTTTTCGCCATATTTATCTTTGAAGAATTTGATAGTGTCATGGATGCCCTTGCCCCAAACTTCGGCAGCGTCCAGAATTTCGAGTTCGCCATCGTGAATATAGGCATAGACAGGTTTTGCAGCTTTGCCCTTAAAGATCAGGCCATCATAGCCAGCCCAGCGTAAGCGAGCAGCAGACCAACCGCCGTGATGGCTGTCGGTAACGGTGCCGGTGAGAGGAGATTTGGTTACAACTGCCATACGTCCGCTCATGTTGGCTTCAGAGCCGGTTAGAGGGCCATTCATGAAGCATAGGAGGTTGTCTGGGGAAAGTGCATCAACTGTGGGTCCATTATCGAAAACATATTTGACACCCAAACCTCGCGCGCCGATATACTTACGCTTGAAATCATCTGGGATTGGTTTGAATTCGACCTTGCCCTGGGTCAAATCAATATGGGCAACTTTGTTTGCGTAACCACCTAATTCCATATATTCCTCCTGATAGATATTGTGAAAATGTTGTGATGGAAAAGAACGTTGTATCAGCTTTCTGAACTCTACAATCTAGAGTGAACAAATAAAAAACAAAGTTGGACACAAAATCCAACTCTTGGTACTATTAGGATATCAATCTGATGTAATCAATACAAGGTATTAAGGATTCCCTTAACCGCTATATGATATTAATCACTATATGGAGATGACATGAATTCGAAAAATTACCCCCCGCTATATTCCTGGATTGTGACCATATTTGTCCCGCTGGCTGTGATTATGCTGGGAGTGCGACTATTGATGACCCCAATGTTTTTGGAGATGGAATATCGGATGCCTGGTTTTCCCGAAGACCGCTTTGGATTTGGTCTCCAGGATCGTTTGCAATGGGCCAAACCATCGGTGGAGTACCTGGTAAATGGGGAAGGGATCGCCTTTTTGGCTGAGCTGAAATTAACAGATGGAAAGCCGATTTACAATGAGCGCGAATTATCGCATATGGCAGATGTAAAAGGGGTGGTTCAGTCGCTCTTGAAAATTTGGTATGCTGGCCTGGCTGTGTTGGGCTTATTCGGGGCATGGGCCTGGTTGGGCGGTTGGCAGGGCGATTACATACTGGGATGGAAACGTGGCGGGTATTTGACTGCGGGTTTGTTGGTTGTATTGGGTCTCTTTGCATCCATATCTTTCTGGCAATTCTTTACATGGTTCCATTCGTTGTTTTTTTCTGGCGATTCCTGGCTGTTTGAGTACTCGGATACGCTTATCCGATTATTCCCGATTCGCTTTTGGGAAGATGCCGTGGCCTATATCGGCGGATTTTCAATTGTCGCGGGCCTATTGCTTGGATTTGGTTTGAAACCTAAAGGCAAATAAGGTGTTAATTGGCATGACGATAAATCATTGGCATGACCCGGGTAGGGTATAATCTCTTTGATACAGGAGCAACGGAATGAACGAACTTTTATCCTTGAATGATCGAGTGGCAGTGGTGACGGGTGGTTCACGGGGAATTGGCCGGGCCATATCGCTCGAGCTGGCCCACCGAGGCGCAGCCGTAGTAGTTAACTACAATAAGTCACCCGAGGCGGCCGAAGCGGTTGTAAATGAAATCAAGGCGATGGGGGCAAAGGCGGTTTCATTTCATGCGGATGTATCTGAACCGTTGGCTGCCCAAAATTTGATCAAGTTTGCGGTTGAAACTTTTGGTGATTTGAGTATTCTGGTTAATAACGCCGGTATTACTCGTGATACATTGATCATGATGATGTCAGAATTGGATTGGGATGCCGTGTTGGATGCCAATTTGAAGTCCACTTTTAATTGTTCTAAGGCTGCTGTAAAGCACATGATGCGCAAACGATATGGGCGCATTGTGAATATTTCATCGGTTTCAGGGCAGATGGGTAATGCCGGGCAGACAAATTATTCCGCATCCAAGGCCGGACAGATTGGTTTTTCAAAGGCATTGGCGCGTGAGGTGGCACCCCGAAATATAACCGTGAATGTGGTTGCGCCCGGTTTTGTTGATACAGAAATCCTGGCCAGCATGTCCCCGGAGGTTTTAGAAGCCGCGCTTAAAATGGTGCCGTTGGCTCGTAAAGCCCGGCCCGAAGAGATAGCCTATGCTGTCGCTTTTCTCGCCAGCGACCAGGCCGCGTTTATTACCGGCCAGGTGTTGGGAGTGGATGGCGGCATGGCGATGATGTAGGAGACTAAAAAATGACTGACGATTATCGTTCCCCTGGTAAAACTACGCTTGCGCCTGAAGTGCTGTTGACGATTGTACGGATGTCAGCAATAAGCGTGGAAGGCGTTAGCCGCCTGGCCCCCGTTCCGGGCGGTTTCGATCGTATCTTTAAGCACGGTTCTGATAACGGCGTTCAGATGACAATCGAAGATGGAATTGTTTACATTGAACTCTATATCGTACTCAAAAAAGATTTCAATGTGCGCGAAGTGAGCCGAAACATTCAGGCACAGGTGGCGCGTGCCATCGCTGAGATGGTTGGCATGGAAGTTGGGCATGTCAATGTACATATTGAAGATATCGATTACAAAGATGAATAGACCATTATGAAATCCCGCACCAGGGCGCGATCCCTCGCCCTGCAAGTACTTTACGAAGTAGATATGACCGGACATTTGCCCGGCATCGTATTAGAAGAGCGGTTGGAAGAGATGCAGCCTGAAGGTCAGGAAGTTCTCTCCAAAGAGCTGGTGGATTTTACGCGCCAGATCATTTTTGGAGTACTTCCCATCGCCGAAAAAATGGATGACGTGATTGCCACATATGCTCCCGAATGGCCTTTTGACCAGATTGCGGCGATTGATCGTAATATATTGCGCATCGCCACCTGGGAATTCGCAATATCTGCCATAACACCGGTCAAAGTAGCGATCAACGAGGCGGTAGAACTTGCCAAGCTTTATGGCTCTGACAATGCCCCCCGATTCATTAATGGAGTGTTGGGCAGCCTGGCAGACCGCGAGCATGAGATTAGACAGCAATTTAAGAAAGGTTTGGCGTAATGGAAATTCTTGGTGTGGGTGTTCCAGAATTTGCTTTTATTGTTTTAATTGCGCTCATTTTGCTCGGACCCAAAGACATGATCGCGGCAGGTCGTACTATTGGCAAGGTCTTGAGAAATTTCCTGACATCCCCAACCTGGCTAGCCTTGCGCCGGACAGGTGATGAGCTTCAGCAGTTGCCTACCAAGCTGGTCAGAGAGGCCGGGTTGGAAGATCTGCAACGGGAAGTGCAAGGCGTGACCAATAATCTGAGACCAGCCTTTGATCCGAAAAGAATCTTTGATGAAGCCCAGGTTTTTGATCCCAACACTGAATTGGGTCTGCCCAAGCCGGCATCCAATCCTGATTCTTCTTCAATTGTTTCTCCTACCGTAAATATACCGGATACCCAATCCGGGCCAATCACTCCAACAGAATCCTAAGGTCCCATGGAAAAACTTCGCCGCGCTCTTAAGTGGGGTTTACTTGCCCCGTTCAGGCTGATCTGGTGGTTGATCAGCCTGCCTTTTCGTTTACTCGGTTGGTTGTTGCGTCCGGTCATGACCCGCTTCAATAATAATCGTATATCACGATTCTTAAATGAAGTTCCGGATGACAGACCCGCTTTAGAAGCGGTTATGGATGCCTTTCAAAGTCCGTTAGAAATTTTGGAACAGTTGGATGACGTACGCCAGCATTTGCTACGTTCGTTATTGGCACTTGTCGTTACGGTTGGTATCTCGTTTTGGTTTACCCAGGATTTAATTATATTTTTAGCTGTGCCCGTTGGCGGATTGCAGAACCTGCAGGCGATTGAGGTAACTGAATCTATTGGCGTGTATATGAAAGTGGCCCTGATCTCTGGAATTGCACTGGCAACGCCCTATATTGCGTTTGAATTGTGGTTGTTCTTTGCACCTGGAATTATGCCGCGCTCCAAACAGCTGGGCTTGTTTTCGATACCGCTTGCGCTTGTATTTTTTATGGGAGGCATGGCTTTTGCGTATTACCTGATGTTGCCGACTGCGCTGCCTTTTTTGATTGGTTTTTTGGGAATCGCCACCAAACTGCGTCCGGCATCTTATTTTGAATTCATCACCAGCCTGATGTTCTGGATAGGCGTTGCTTTTGAATTTCCGCTGGTCATATTTGGGATTTCAGCGATGGGCTTTATTCAACCCAAAACTTTGCTCAAACAATGGAGGTTGGCGGTCGTACTTATCTCTGTTTTGGCTGCGGTAATAACGCCGACAGTCGATCCGGTAAATATGGCACTGGTGATGGCGCCGATGACGGGTCTCTACTTCTTGTCTATTTTGTTCAGTTGGATCGCCCAGATTTCCAGTCGAGGTTCAGAAAAACCAGCAGCTGCAGTTTAGTATAGCCGAAAGTTGCTCCTGGTTGTCAAACCATCGATTATTAATTACGCAGAGGCGCAGAGGTTCCCTTTGTGGCTTTGCGTTTTTATTTTAAGACGGTCATAGACTGTAATTTTTTCCGAATCAGCATAAAATATAACTATATTTAACAGGCGCTTGATGTTTTCATCTGATGCCGACAGATGGTTGTGTGGAGGAGAGAGAATGAACTACCTTTATCGATCGAGATGGATGCGCTGGATGGCAGTGTGTATGATTGGTCTTAGCAGCCTCGCATGTACGTGGTCATTAATAGATTTCAATAAGTATATCAATCCGCCCACCCAGGTTCCGGGAGCCAATCCAGGTTCAGGTGCAACAGCAACCCCGGTGGCACTGGCTGAAATTACTTTTACAGTTTCCATTCCGATGGCGCTAAACCCTGGAGAAAGTCTGGTCATTGGGCTGCTTGACGATGTGACCGGGTTGGGACTAAACCCGACCTTTTATGCCATGACTCCTGTGGATGCTCAGCATTTGACGGTAAAACTTCCTTTAGGTCTGAATTCTGTCATCAAATATCGCTACTATCGTCAGGGAGCCGTGCCAGCAATTGAGGATACTGCATTGGGTCTACCTGTTCGCTACCGAATTTATAACGTGAGCGGACCGGGTAACGTTGAAGATAAAGTGGCTTCGTGGTCCGATAGTGCTTTCGCAGGTCCGACTGGCAAAATCACTGGGGTTGTTTCGGATGTAGGCACTGGCAGCCCAATCCCGAATATCCTGGTGACTGCCGGTGGGGTCAGCACTTTGAGCGATTCGCTCGGACAATTTATTCTGGAAGGATTACCTGAGGGGACGCATCTATTAGGCGCAATTGCACTTGACGGGGCCTATTCAATTTTTCAGCAGGGTGCTTCCGTGGCCAATGGGCTGGTTACAAATGCCCCAATTGGGCTCAAGCTGCTGCCGACAGTGCAGGTGACGTTTGTAGCCAGTGTGCCGACTGATACTGTGGCGGGCGCACCAGTTCGTCTGGCCGGCAATCTTTTGCAATTGGGAAATTGTTTCGCGGATCTAAGCAGTGGGGTCAGCACCCTGTCGACGCGGATGCCAATCCTGACGGTTATGGCGGATGGCCGGCAGAGTGTGAGTTTACGTCTGGCGGTTGGGACGGATGTTCGTTATAAATATACGCTTGGAGATGGATTTTGGAATGCGGAACATGCCAGCGATACTTCTTTTCTACTCCGCCAGTTGATTGTGCCTGCGAATGATGTTGTTGTCGATGATACAGTCTCGACCTGGCAGGCTGGAAAAGATTCAGCACCAATCTTGTTTGATGTAACCGTGCCAACCTATACTCCAGTGGGTGAGACTATTTCGATTCAGTTTAATCCTTTCGGTTGGACCGAACCTTTGCCGATGTGGCCATTGGGCAACAACCATTGGGTCTACAAACTGTACAGTCCACTGAATATGCTTGGGTCGTTTCACTATCGTTATTGTAGAAATGACCAATGCGGGTCTGCCGATGATGTTCAAACAATTGGTGCGGATGCGCAAGGTCGCACGGTAAGTACGAGCCTGCTTGGAGAAAACATTCAGGAGAATGTCACTGGCTGGGCGTGGTGGCCAGAATCTGAGCCGGCTGCGCTGATTGCGGTACCTGTCAAGGCTCGGCCGGCAGCTTTTTGGGCAGGTGTTGAGTTTTCTCCGAATTATTCTCCGACCTGGCCGACACTTGTTCCGCAGGCGATGCAGAACGTTCAGGGATTGGGATCAAGTTATGTGGTGCTGACACCCAGCTGGACTGCCAGTTTATCTGCGCCTCTGGTTTTTAGCCCGATACCAGGGTTCGATCCGTTGTGGGCTGATGTTATTCAAGCTGCCCAGTACGGTCGGGCTCAGAACCTTAATGTTGCCATATTTGCGACTCCGCGCTTGACGCCTTCGAATGCCGATTTTTGGCAGAATGCACCGCGAACGCCAGAATGGTGGAACACCTGGTTCGAGCGTTACCGGGCTTTTGCCATTTATCATGCCGATCTGGCTGCACAATCAGGTTCACAGGCGTTGGTTTTGGGCGGCGAAGCTGTCTTACCGTCTCTTCCGGGGGGGCTGCTGGTTGATGGGAGCCCATCGAATGTTCCAGCAGATGCGGAAGGCCGTTGGCGCAGTATTCTGGCTGAGGTACGACAGCATTTTCCAGGCCTGATCCTGTGGGCACATCCGTATTCTGGCAGCCCAATGCTGCCAGCACCAGTTTTTATGGACGAGTTTTATGCCTTCTACTTGCTCTGGTCTGCCCCGCTGGCTGTAAACCCGAGTGCGGATGTGGAGGCAATGACGAATGCAGCTGTTGAGATGTTGGATAAGGATATTGTGCCATTTCTGTTATCTGCACAAAAAGGCGCAGTCATTGCGATTAATTATCCCTCCGCCAAAGGGGCTGCCATGGGCTGTGTACCGTCTGCAGGATCAGGTTGTCTGAATTGGTTGGCTCTTGCTCGTCCAAACCCAGATTTGCCTTCAGCAGAGCTTGACTTGAAAGGTCAGGCGGACCTGTACCAGGCAATGCTGCAAGCAACCAACCAACGTGATTGGGTTGGTGGTTTCATCAGCCGCGGATATTATCCACCCGTGTCGTTGATGGATAAGTCGTCCTCAATACGCGGAAAAATGGCGGCTGATTTGCTTTGGTATTGGTTCCCGCGCATGATGGGTGTTACGAAATAGTATTTTTGGATGAAATATAAACGCCGGCAGGGCCTGAACGCGGAACCTGCCCCGAACGGTGGTTCTTATGGCCTGTTGGCCAGCAAGACCTGGTGAATGGCTTGTACACCAAAATCAAGCGCATCAACTGGCAGGCGCTCATCTGCGGCGTGGATCGTACTGATGAAATTGAAGTCCTGCGGAAGTTTGAGCGGGGTAAAACCGTAGGTTTGAATCCCGAGCCGGGTAAAGAAACGCGCATCGGTTACGGCACTCAGCAGCAAGGGGATTGCCACGCCGCTGGGATCGAGCGTCTCGAGGGTTTTCTTCAAGGAGCCAAAAAGGGCCATATCCGGTTTGCCAGGCCCAGGATCAAATTCGCTGATTTCCAATTTGAAGTCACTGCCAAGCAAGGCGCGTAGTTCCTGCTCGATTACATGCGGACTGAAGCCGGGCAGCAGGCGTCCATCCATTCCGATGGATACCTCGGATGGTATGACGTTGATTTTTTCGCTGGCTTGCAGGATGGTTGGGCTGACAGTGTTGTGAAACAACGGCAGGAAAACTTCGCCACTGCTGCCAAGCAGTTTGATGATGATATCGCCCAACCAGGGGTTGGCCGCCTGGCGCAGAAGCAGGCCTGGGATGCCGCCGATGGCATTCGCTATGCCATCAATCATCAGGTGCGCGGGAGGGGTCAGGTGGTATGGCAGCCTATGCCTGTCAAGCAGGTGCAAGGCACGCGCGGCTTTTGCCATGGCACCGCCCTGGACCGGCATGGAAGCGTGACCGCCCCGGCCATGGAAGGTCATTTTAATCCCACAGGTTTGTTTTTCTGAAATCATAACCGGGTAGATGCGTTTACCTGCCATGTTCATATTAAACCCGCCGAACTCACCCAGGGCGTAGCGTACATCCATGAATAATTCGGCATGTTCTTCAATCAGGAAACGGGCCCCAAAGTTGCCGCCGCTTTCTTCATCAGCCAGGGCGCAGAAGATCACATCTCCGGGCAGCTCGGCGCCCTCAGCCTTGGCCTTCAAGAAGGCGGCCAGGAACATGGCTACGCCGCTCTTCATATCAAGGGCACCGCGCCCCCAGATGAAACCGTCTGCAATTTCAGCCGCAAAAGGTGGGTGTTGCCAGGTTTGGTTTTCGGTGGTGACGACATCGACGTGACCATAAAGCAGCAGAGGCGCGGCTGTGCCGCGGCCTTTCAGCCGTGCGATGAGATTGGTTCGTGAGGGTGTCTTGCCAAGGATGGTGGTCGGGATGCCGGCTTCGCCAAGCAGGGTGTTGATGTATTCGATGCACCCGGCTTCGTTACCAGGTGGGTTGGTGGTGTTGAAACGGATCAAGTCTTGCAGAAGTTTGACGGGTTGGCTGTGGATGGGTGTGGGCTGGCTGGCTGTACTGGTCATGCCTTATTCCTTTGTGCAGTTGTGGGTACGACCTCTCTATTATGCCACTAATCCGGTTGGAACCGGGAGCCTGGCACATCCCGGATGGGGTTGGCATTAATAAACATGACTACAAGGATGTGCATTGTTAGATTGACTGCTTCCGGACTCGCGTTTCTGAATTATTTCAACTAAAATCTGTGAAATGATCGAAATGGAGAACCGGTATGCTCCCATTCATTCTGAAAGTCCCAACCCAATAAATATGACTACGCTGAACCAATCTGGTTTGATCAACACCGAGGCCGGTTCTGTCTTCCGCGATTTGAACGAGAATGGCTTGCCGCCCGCGCGTAAGGAAAACTAACGCTTATGCCGCCGGCTGGCAAGGGCCAAGGGTTGCGCAGCGCTATGGCCATCCGGGTAGGAATTCGGCGATGAATCATCTGCTGGGCGAGAATGTTGGATACCAATGCTTAAAAACCCTTTCGAGAAAGCTGCAGTGTGGCATAATTCGCCTGCAATTTACTGAAGAAATTGGATAGGCTGGTTTACGAATCTCGAATCCAAACCGTTAGAGCTAAATTCGGATCTATCAAAACGGAAAATACAAAAATGAACCCTATTGTTGAATGCATACCCAACTTTTCTGAAGCGCGCCGGCCGGAAGTGGTGGACCAGATTGTGCTCGCCGCTGCGGCCGTGCCCGGGGTGAGTATCCTGGACCGCTCATCAGATATGGACCACAACCGCACGGTGTTGACCTTTGCCGGCTCTCCGGCTGCAGTGGAAGAAGCGGCTTTTCGTGCCGTCCAAAAGGCTGCTGAATTGATCGACATGAACGCGCACACCGGTGAGCATCCGCGTATCGGCGCCACAGATGTTGTGCCCTTCGTGCCGATCGCGGGTGTTAGCATGGCTGACTGTGTTGAAATGGCTCGGCGACTGGGGCAAAAGGTTGGTGCGGAACTTGGAATTCCGGTGTATTTATATGAGGCAGCGGCCAGTCGTCCAGAGCGTACCAACCTGGAAGTTATTCGCAGGGGCCAGTATGAAGGTCTGAAAGCTGATGTGGAAATCAACCCCGAACGCCAACCGGATTTTGGTCCGGCACACCTGGGAAGCGCGGGCGCAACTGTGATCGGCGCGCGGGCGCCTTTGGTGGCTTTCAATGTTTATCTGACCAGCGCTGATGTTTCCATTGCGAAGACCATCGCCAAGGCGGTGCGTCAATCCTCGGGTGGCTTCCGATATGTTAAAGCGGCCGGCTTCATGGTGGATGGGCGCGCTCAGGTTTCGATGAATCTGACGGACTATCGCCAGACACCGATTGCGCGCGTGGTTGAAACCATCCGGCGCGAGGCACTGCGCTATGGGGTGGGCCTGCACCATACTGAAATGGTTGGATTGGTCCCACAGGACGCTTTGATCGACGCGGCTGTCTGGTATACCCAGCTTGACCAGTTTACTCCGGATCAGGTACTCGAGACTCGCCTGGCTTCTGCGGCTGCCCAGGCGCCACAGGCGCCAAGCTTCCTTGACCAGTTAGCCGCGGCAGTCCCGGCCCCCGGCGGCGGATCGGCGGCGGCATATGCGGGCGCAATGGGTGCGGCACTTGTTTCGATGGTGGCGGGTCTATCGATTGGCAGGAAGAAATATGCCGGGGTGGAAGAGCAGATGAAAACCATTTTGGTAGAGTCGGAGGCTTTGCGTGCCAGCTTGAATGCGGCTGTGGACGAAGATGCCGCTGCTTTTGCGACAATTTTGACAGCCTTCAAGCTGCCCAGGGGCAGCGATCAACAGGAACAGGAACGCGCTGTGGAAATTGAAAAAGCCACCATGACTGCCGCGCTGGTGCCGTTGGAAGCTGCCCGTAAGGCTGTGCGGGTAATTGAGCTGGCAGCCTTGGTGGCGGCTGACGGCAATCTGAACGCGATCAGTGATGGCGCTTCAGGTGCGGCCCTGGCGCGTGCCGCCCTGACGGCTGCCGGGACGAATGTGCGCATCAATCTTAATAACCTGACAAACAAGAATGCTGGTTTGCCGCTCTTGAGTGAATTGAGTCAGCTTGAATCCCGGGCGGCCGGTCTTGAAGTGGAAATCCGCCAGATACTTGTAACCCGCGCAGGTTTCAGTTTTTAATGCGAAAATCATTCTTGTTGATAGTCGGCGCTTTTTTTCTGGTATCGTGCCTGCCTGCCGGGCCGCAGTCAGCGCCAATCAGGACCGCAGCTGTTTCGCTGACTTTCGCGGAGGTCAAGACGCGCCCAGCTGCTCTGACAGCCTCTCCAACGGCCAGTCTCACACCGCCAGCGCCTACTGGCACGGTTACTGCTACCCAGGTTCAGGCAACCCTTGAGCAGGCCACAGCCTCGCTGACGGCTGCTGCGCCGGGTACGCCAGCCAGCCCAGCTTTTGTGCTCTCAAATACAGCTGTTCAGCCAGGCGCTGGCACATCATCGCCAGCTGCCAGCAGTACAGCCAATATCTGCCTGCCCTGCGGAAATGCCGCGGCCAGTATGACGGCGCGCATCCCGGCCACGCT
>CAINXK010000097.1 GCA_903854805.1 uncultured Anaerolineae bacterium | reverse complement strand
CAGCCACCACCAGCGCTGTCCCTTGAGCAAAAGTTTTATTTCAGCCATCAAGACGTTGAAGAAGCTGAATCTGCTGCCAGCCTTGTTGATAGGCGTAAGATGAACAACGGCTAAGGCCTGCGTTGGCATGACTGCGGCTGTCTCCGCTTTTGTCGCGCCGGCTTTCATCTTCCTCGGTTTTCCCCGCGATGGATCAAACCGGTCGAAGAAAAGCGCGCCGAGCAGGATCAACACGATCGCAAGCACGATCAAGGAGCCGCGCGCCATGAGTATTTCCGGCGTCCAATGCACGCCGTTCCAGGTGAATACCCTGGTTGCGGGCACAAAGCCGCCGCCCAGGGAAAAGTCTCCGTCGTAGGCGGGATAGATCGCCTTGACCGCTTTGCCCATTTCGCTTCCCAGCAGTCCCAGGCCGGTTGGTTCAAAGGCCGGATACTGTTTGAGCGTGGGATTTTCCATGAAAAGCGGTATGAAGCTGATGAATACGAAAAAGTACACGATGTTTCCGAAACCGCCCTGTAAAAAGGGCACGGCTTCAAACAAAACTGCGGCTGCCGCGACCAGCGCCATCAGCGGTACGACCAGAAAGACGAACGGGGCAAGGAATGGCAGCAGATTGATCTGCGTGTTTTCACCCTGCAAAAATTGGATCACAATTGCCGCCAGCGCCAACACTGCCACCATGGCCATCAGCACAGCCAAGTTGCTCAGCCCTTTGCCGGTCAAATAAAGTAGCCGCGTCAGCGGTGTTGTAGCCATGATCTGCCCAACGCCGGTTTCCCTGTCACGCGCTACCGAGCCCTTTACCAGATAAAAGCCAAACCAGCCGATGAAAAAGGTCGCGATCAGCGACATCATCGCGCCGACCCACGCCGAATTGAACTCGCCGCGATACAGACCCAGTTCCAGGGCCATGTTGCCAATGGCGGTTTGGTAGCCCAGGAAGACCACCAATCCCACCATGACCAGGAAACTATACCGGCGGACGCGTTCAAGAAAATCAGCGCGCGCTAAATGGTATATGATGTGTACGGATTTCATCTTTTGCCGCCGATGAAAAATAAATAAGCGTCTTCGAGATTTGGCGAAACGTTTTGTGCGTTAGAATCAGGCTTGTCCGTGCTGACCACGCGCACCTGCACGCCGTCACTGCGCCGGATGGTTCCGCTGAGGATGTGCTTTTGTTTGAGGGTGGGCAGATCATCGCTGTGGACGGTCCATTCCCAGACCTTATGTTCAAGTTCGTTGAGTAAGTTCTCCGGGGCGGCTTCACGCAATAGCTGTCCCTTGTTGACCAGAGCAATTTGTGTGGCGGTGGCTTCCACATCTGAAACGATGTGCGTGGACAAGATCACGATTCTTTCTCCCGATAGATCTGAGAGCAGATTCCTAAACCTGACTCTCTCTTCGGGGTCCAGCCCAACGGTGGGTTCATCGACGATAAGCACTTGCGGGTCGTTCAGCAAAGCCTGCGCAATGCCCACTCTTTGCTTCATGCCGCCCGAATACCCGCCCAGCGGTCGCTTCGCGGCTTCGACCAGGTTCGTGAGTTGCAATAGTTCATCAATTCTTCTTTTTGCGGTAACTGCATCCAATCCTTTAATGGCAGCCATGTATTCGAGAAATTCAACCGCGTTGAGGTTTGGGTAAACTCCAAAATCCTGCGGCAAATATCCGAGCACATCACGCAAGGTGTCAGGGGATTTGACAACGTCTGCACCGTTCCAGGTTATCGTTCCATTGGTTGGTTTGGTGATGGTCGCGAGCATGCGCATGAATGTCGATTTACCCGCACCGTTCGGTCCGAGCAAACCTAGAATGCCGGGTGTGATCTCAAGAGAAAAATCCTTGAGACCCCAGAAATCACGTTTGTATTGTTTGCCGAGATTATTAACTGTAAGTTGCATAAGTGTCCTTCTGATTCTGTTTGTTCATGCTTTAATCGTGTCGCATGGTAGGCTGGGCGTTCATATCAACCAGTTGACCAACAATGCAAACAGATAAAGACCTGCACCAAACACGGTATGATTCATCAAACTACGAATCCGTGCCTGCATGGGACTTGATGTTTTTGATGCGGCAAAGCCAAGCCCAAATGCAGGCTGCATAATGAAGAATGGCATCAAAACTGTGCCGACTCCAAAGACAATGGCAGGAATCAGCGCCGGATGTTGAAGCCAATTGTTGCCTGCCAATGCAACGAAAGTGATGGCGAACGTGATGCCAATCAGGTAGTGGGCAATCCATCCTGCCATGCATTCTGCGCTCTTCTGTGGGGTAGATGCAATATTCGAATGCGTAAAGACTCCTTCTGGCATGTATCGAAGCCAGCGCCCAACTAAACAGTAATTGGGCGCTGGTATCTTAAATGCACGTTTAAGCAACAGCGCCCACAGATCTGTGGTGAGCGTTGCACCAAGTCCAATGAGGATTGCACGAGCGAGGGAGAGAGCCAGATCATTCATAAGTCACTTTTTTCTTGATTGTTTGCGCCCAATACAGGTTTTACAATTGGCACATCTACCTCATTGGGATTAACACGATTGACTGAGAGTAAGGGCATTCCCAGATCGCGCACTTTTTTTAGCAATCCATGTAATGCGGCTTGATCAATCACTGTGCCAGTCAGGAGAGTATTTCCATCTTCTTCCAGTGTGATGATCAGTCCTGCAAACCATTCCATCCACGGGAGACCAAGATGACCCTTGATCCTGATTTGATAGACAATTAGCTGGTCTGAATAGCTTTCTGAGCTGAGTTCATTTGACATTCTTCATTTCCATGGTGATAGGACTTTTGTTTGGATTGGGTTGCAACAATTGCTTTTTTTTTAGAGTTTTCTTTTGAGAATGAGCGGAATGAATACGGAGAGGACATTCAACCCTCTCTGTATTCATATTCCATATCTACGCCGCGCTCAGTAATTCGTTTGTTTCCATTTTCGCAGGCTTCGAAGCGATTGCAGACACGTTGAATCCTTTTGCAAACAACCATATCGGCATCAGGATGATTTCCCAAATTGCGACGGGAACCGCCAAAAGCGATCCTAAGCCACCGGCACCGGGCGTGGGATCAAAAACACCAAATAGGGCAAGTACGAAAGCCGGCAAGAGCAGGGCGTATCCAATGATCCCGATCACGGAAATCCACCGCGGAACGAGTTTTGATCTATACAGCATGGTTGTAAGAATAAGACCTCCCAGACCCAGAAAAAGCATTTGCATGAGGTTCAGGAACAGACTCTCGATCTGTTTGAGCACCGTGCCAATTGCCTGGTACGTGGCCATGTCTGTTGCGCCTGCCTTGATGAATGCCTGACTAAAAGGTATGAGCAACACTGCAAAGGCTACGCCAACAGTCATTAAAAGAGACTCGAACATCCTCATGCTCACATACCCGAGAGCCATGCTTTCATTCTGCTTCTTCAAGATCGGGAACATTAAAAGCCCGATGAAGACAATGCCAATATTGTTGACCAACCAGAGGAGCATCCCGGTTACTACGGTTGCGCTCTTGGGAAAGACCGTGGTCAGATAATCT
>CAINXK010000096.1 GCA_903854805.1 uncultured Anaerolineae bacterium | reverse complement strand
TACTTTTTTACCTGCCAATTCTTCCGCCACATTAAGTTGGCCTGGTGCGGATAATTCTGGGTTCAATGCCAGGTGTAATGCACCCATCGAGCCATCACAGGCTTTGTGCACGCTCACCGTCAGCGCACTTTCAGGGATACCCGCCCGGCGGGAGATTTGCTCAACAAAATCAAGGCTTACCGGTCCGCTGTTACCAATCAAAACTCCTTCAACTTCCGCAGGATCCCAGCCATTTGCTTTAGCCGCCTGCCTGAGCAAGCGTGCGCCAACTTCCACTTCGACTTCCACGTGTTCCGAATCCGTTAAATCCGGGATGTGATGGCGACTGACAAAACCAAGTTCGCTCAAATTCATCACGTCAGAATCAGCCAGGGGTGCTCCCAGGCGTCTACTGACAAATGCTGGCAGCTGCTGATTATTAAAACTGGCACCCCAGGCGCCATAAGCCCCACCAATGCCCAATGCCGGGCTGCTAACACTTTCCATCCCAAACGGAATACCTCCGGCCACTGGTATCTCTTCCATCTGTACATTTGGGCGATCATAAAACGATGTACCGTTAATGTTTTCGTCTGTATTCATTATCGCTTCTCCTGAATGAGTTACATATTATAACCCTCAACTTTGCGTTCGGTTCTCAAATATTCGTTTGTTTGCCTTCATTACCCAAAATAAATAAACAACATATACCTCGAATTTTATCGCAAAGACAGCTCCCTAACATCAATTTTGATGATCACAGGTCCGACTTGTGGACGTATAATTATTCTCATGGAAACAGGCACAACTGATTGGCTGCTGACAGGAGACCCATCCATTCGCTGGCAAGTTATGCGAGACTTGCTTAATGAAACTCTGGTTGCGTATGAACGTGAACGAGTAAAAGTTGCCGAAAATGGCTGGGGTCAAGCAATACTCGCGCGCCAAAACGCCGACGGCCACTGGGGCGGCGGGGTTTACAATCCCAAATGGACGAGCACCACCTACAGCCTGCTGATGCTGCGCCATTTAGGTTTGCCCGCCGATAACCCGCAGGCGCAGCTTGGCTGTGAAAAATTCTTTTTCCGAGGCTTGGAAAAGGATGGCGGTATCAATTTTTTCAAAAGCATGAGTACCAGCGAGACCTGCATCAATGGCATGCTTCTGGCCCTTCTATCTTATTTTCGCTACCCCGATCAACGCATTCACAGTATCGCAAAATTCTTACTACACGAACAAATGACCGATGGCGGATGGAACTGCCAAAGCATCCATGGCGCAACCCACTCATCTTTCCATACAACCATCTCGGTGCTCGAAGGATTTGCTGAATACCTTCAGGCATACCCAGAAGCAGGCACGACCATAAAGGCAGCCACTGATGCTGCGCATGAATTTCTGTTTCGACACCAAATTTACAAATCCCACCGCACAGGAAAACCTGCCTACCCGGCTATAACCCTTATGCACTTCCCGCCCCGCTGGCGATACGACTTCATACGCGCACTCGACTATTTTCAATCCATCCAGACCCCACCGAATTTGAGCATGAAAACCGCCATCGACTTGCTTTATTCAAAACAATCTGAAGATGGTCGTTGGATTCAAAACAAACCCTGGAATGGCCAGATTTTTTTCCAGATGGAAGATACTGGGCTTCCCAGCCGTTGGAATACACTGCGGGCTTTGCGGATCATCAAATGGTGGAATGCCAATAATCCCCAATAATTTCGGACCCCATTCATCATTATTACACTAAAAAGGACCAGCAATGCGACCAGATTGGGACTCTTATTTTATGAAAATTGCGTACGCCGTTTCTGAGCGCTCAACTTGCGATCGGGCGCTGGTAGGCTGCGTCCTGGTCCTGGAAAAACGCATTCTGACAACCGGCTTTAACGGATCACCTGCCGGGCAGGAACACTGCGACGAGATAGGTCACCTGATGATCGAAGACCATTGCGTGCGAACCATTCACGCAGAAACCAACGCGATCATCCAGGCTGCCCTGCATGGCGTCTCCACGCGTGGATCCACCTGTTATGTAACCCATTTCCCCTGTATTAACTGCACCAAAGCCTTGATCAATGCCGGCATTACCCGCATTGTTTTCAGCATAGCATACCGAGCCGATGAAAACTCCATGAGCTTCCTCAAAGCAGCCCATATCGAACTCTTACACAATGAATTTAATCCAAAAACCGAAAACTAGCCAACCATTGAAACGCATCTGCTGGCGGGAATAGAAATTGACATAACCCAGCCAGCACATTTTACAGCTTGCATTATCGCTGCATCAACTTCCGAGGAGTGATTCTAATGAAAAACCTTTCCAGTAAAGCCTTCCAAACCCGGGCAATCCACGCCGGTGAGCGCAAACAACCTGCAAACTATACGCCTGTATCGACACCCATCTGGCCAACCGTCGGATATCTATACGAAAGCATGGATGACACCGATGCAGTCCTTGGAGGTACCCAGGCTGGCTTTGTTTATCCACGATATGCCAGCCCAACGGTCTCAGCGCTTGAAGAAGCTATTGCCAGCCTGGAAGGTGCAGACGCCGTCCAGGCCTATGGTTCCGGAATGGCTGCCATCCACGCTGCCCTGCTCGTTTCTGGCGCACTCTCAGGAACTTCAGTCGTCGCAGCAATCGATGTATATGGCGCAACGTTCAGCATGTTGCGTGGTTTGTTCAGCACTCTTGGCGTGAATGCCCGTTTCGTGAATGCTTCCGATCTTGATGCAGTCAGCGCAGCTCTACGCGAAACACACCCGGTTTGCATGCTGGTCGAAACTATCTCAAATCCTTTACTCAAAGTAGCAAATATACCGGTCCTGGCCGCACTTGCCCACGAAAATGGCGCAGCTTTAATAGTAGACAACACCTTCGCCTCCCCATATCTTTATACGCCCATACAGCACGGAGCAGATTTTGTCATTCACAGTGCCACCAAGTATCTGGCTGGTCACGGAGACGTAATGGCGGGTGTTATAGCTACATCTACCGAAAATAAGAAAAAATTGTATGAGATGAATAAAATAATAGGCTCAATTCTTGGGCCATTTGAAGCCTGGCTCACACTGCGTGGCTTGAAAACTCTCCCGCTAAGAATGCGTCAGCACTGCCAGAATGCCCAAATTGTCGCTGAATGGCTCAATAAACACCCACGTATTGCAAACGTTAATTATCCCGGACTTGCCCACCACCCCCATCATGCTCTCGCCCTGGATTTATTTTCAGACAAAGGATTTGGCGGTATACTTTCGTTCGAAATTGCCGGGGCTGATAAGGCAATCGCCTTTCGTTTTATGGAAGCCCTCGAATTATGCCTACCGGCTACTACTCTGGGAGACGTTTATTCACTGGTTTTACACCCGGCTACATCTTCACATCGCGGCCTCACTC
>CAINXK010000095.1 GCA_903854805.1 uncultured Anaerolineae bacterium | reverse complement strand
TGCGAGTAGCGTATTCAGGTTTTCAAGCGCTTCTCGTAGATCTCCGATATGTTGAATTGGGGCCCACGCCAGGGCTGCCAGTTGCTCTTGGGCAGCCCGAATATTTTCAAGTACCTGTTCTTCTGTCATTGCAGGCTCTCCCTTCTAAAAGGGCTTTACAACTCAAGAGAAAACATCTACGCCCAAGGCTGGGTTATTCTAAATTAGTCGTCATGTCTATATTAATAGTATCTCAAACTATCGGAAAAAAACAGGACTAATTTGTATGTCAAGAGAACAGCTGATAGCTGATAGTCCTTGATCGACCTGGCAGCTATCAGCTGAACTTATTTGTTGAGTTGTGCGCACAGGCGCCGGCCGATCTGGTCCCGCAGTTGAACAAGCTCGGGAAAACCATAAAAGAAAAGCACTTTTTGATCTGCGATCGTTTTTCCGATTGGCCTGGGTTCCAGGATGAAAAAGCTGAATGTTTCGGCAATATCTTCGGATGGATCAGTGGACGCATAATCTGAGACAAACTGATCTTTATGTTTTATATAGAATTTATCGAGCTCAGAATAATAATCGGCTTCATCTTCGATATTGTTAATGGCCTGCCACTGCGGGTAGATTTCAGGCCAGAAGCGCTCAAAGAACTGGTTGATATAAGAATCTGCATTACTGCAACCTTCACCAGGGAAAAACGTCGGGCAGGCGTCCTTTTCCTTTTGGTAGATTGACTCGCTGATTTGGTTGTCAAAAATGCGTTGTGAAGGGATCACCTGGTCAGGGTTGAGCGTCAGCAAGTGCCCATATTCGTGGATAAGGGTAAAAGTCAAATCTTGCGGGTTGGAGGCATCCATAATATCGACGCTCAAAGCCCATTCTGATGGTGAGTTATCTGATTGTTCCACCGCTGCCAGGAGGTTATCTTTGCCATCAGTGAAAATGATATATTCCGTCAGAAATTTGCGGTAATCTGAGGGAATGATGGCCGCAAAATAATTCCAGATTTGTTCCTGCGCCGTGCGGTCCTTCTGATAGTCTTTTAGACTATTTGACAGCCCGTCTTTATCCACCGGGTCTGTGATCTGGTCAGCATTGATCGTATATTTGACCAGCGTGTATTCTTCGTCTAAAACGAAGGATTTGTGTATTGGTTTGGATTCCCCAGCAGCGCTGCTGGCTTGGGTGATGTCGCCCATCTCTTTTAGGCAGGCTGTAATGCAATCTCCATTCGGGCAGGTGTCTGGTGTGGGGCTCGGTATCAGGGTTGGAGTTGGCGGGACTGGTGATGGCGGAATTTGGGTTGGGGTTTCCGATGGAATGACCACCGGACTGGGAGTCGGGTTGGAAAAAGCGCGTGTCGCTGCCAGGCAGGCCAGGGATGTGAAGCCCAATAACGCAAGTAAAATAATTGGCAAAAATCGTTTCATCAGCACTCCTCAGGCGGGATTACTTATTGTATCAAGGAATTGTTCCTAGTTTGATGCGGTAGCGGACTGGCATTTTTGGATGTGTACTGATGGTTTTATTGTCTGGAACATTCCACAGCTTGCATTTCGTAGGCACTTCCCAGCCCATCCGCCAAAGCTTTCACCGGAAGTTTGACCGAGAGCTCAAAGGTTAAGAGCAGCCGGCCATCTTCGAACCGGATTCGTGCGAACTGTGCTGATTGCCCGGGTGTCTTGTCAACCAGTGGTTCTTGCAGCTTCAAGACCGCATCGACCACGTTGACAGCGGATAAATATCTAAAAGAGCGTGCCAGGTGTGTGCTGAGTGTGTGGGTTGAGATCGAGAGATGATCTGCCACCTGTGCGCGGGTCTTGCCAAGTGCCAGGTTCTGAATGATCTCAACTTCTTTGGGCGAGAGTCCCAGCTTTTTCTTCGGCAAGCTAATGCTCCTGATTGTTGGGCCGGTGTTTCGCTGCCATCCCGAAGGCCTCGGGGCGCGACTTTCTGATTTTTTGATTCTGGATTTTTCGGCAAGTCCAACATCTGGAATAAGCGCCATCTGCCCTGCTCTGCAGGCTGAGGTCGCTTTTATCCACCAGCATTCCGCACAATGTGACAAAAAATTTCTTACTACGTGTCTCAGTGCAAACAACGTGGAAGGTGCTCCCGTATATATTTCTGATCAACATGTCACGCCCCTTTAGAATGGGTTAGGTTGGGTTGCTCCAACCGCAGATGTTAGCGAGGTCCCGTTTACGGTGCTGATGGGCTGTCTAACCGCGGGTAGCCTGATACGGAATATTGGTTTGTAGTTGGTTTAAAATTTCCGGTTGAAAAACGCTGCCACTTTGTCCTCCACACTTTTGCCAGATGTGGCGGGCTCGTCGACTGGTCGCGCTTCTTCGCAGGCATGGATAAACAGGCCGGTGTTTTGTGGTCCGCCCCATCCAGCATTTTTCAAATTTCTGGCCAGGGTGCGAATGTAGGCAGCCGTGACATGTTCGAGTTCAATCATGGCATCTGTGCGTGGATTCTTGTGCACATCCAGGCGGCTCAGTTCATCCCAAATTTCGGCTTTTTCCGAGTCGGATTTTTTCCGTGTTGGCCTTGTATTAGTAGTATTAGTAGTATTTAAGTCTTTAAGATCTTTAAGATCTTTAGATCTTAAGAGATTAATACTACTAATACCTAGTGGGTCGGAATTATTCCGACTCGTGGTTTCATTTTGCGGGTCAAAATCGGGCTCATAACTTGAATTTTCGTCAGGATCAGGATCTGCGCATGGGTCAAATCGATCACCCTGATCGAAATCATCGCCGCAAGCACGCACAAAATGCGAATCAGAATCATTATCAGAGTCGGAATTATTCCAGGGCTCAGATTTCTCTTGATCGTCAGGCGTGTTTGGGGCTTCAAGTTGAGCTGTTTGGTCGGAATAATTCCGAATACCCAGAGGCAGTTGGCTGTCTTGCAGCATGAACCAGCCGCATGACGAATGATCGATCAGGCCTTTTTCATACAGATATTGGCAGGCCTGGTGGATTGGTTTATCTGTGTATCCGCTTGAACGAGACAGCCATTCCTGGCTGACCGGTAGGACTGAGATCGACAGCAGAACCAGTACTGCCAGTGGTGCGCCTTTCAATTCTCTGATGTTGGCAACACTTAATTCGAGCATATGGCCTCCTATTTTCACGCCTGAACTACTCCCAAGGGTGGTGACCAGGCTGGTTAATTTTCCGGCTTGCTTTCACAATACAAAAGAACTGTAACAAGCAGTTCCTTGGCGCTTTGTTCACCAATATTTCGTAGGCGAATATTCGCATTCCTGAGTGCCCTCCGGCAGCACTCCTTTTGCCAGGGTGAGAGCGTCTTTTCCCAGGAATCGAAAATATCAGCAACTTCTTTTTGGTTTTCCATACAGCCTCCCTGCAACAAAGATTGAGATGCTCTCATCTGACCATCACGAAAATCAGCATGCGCGCCTCTTTAAACTAAATCAAATTTCAATATACATATTAGAACAAAAATTCTAAAATGTCATCCCCCGTAACCTTAACAAATCATATTATTTAAGGTTCACACATGCATGCGTGAACCAGGAACTGTCGTAAAGCCCCTGATGGGTAAATAACGCCAATAATATCTGGGTAAGTTTTGATAAAAAACAGGTTGTGAAGTTCTATTTGATGTTTACGCTGTTTGCCATCCCAGAACCCCTTGCCGTATGATTCTGGTTAAATAAAAAAATACCGCGGGTGCCGCTGAAAATGTTCAACGATCACCGCGGTATTTTTGAAGCCCATGATCACAAGCTGTGCTTTTTCACTCAGGAAAAAAGCGAAATTTGTGAACGCCCGGGTCTGTATTTAGAAGTTTCTCAGGGTAGGTCTTTGAAGATATCCATGGATGCGAAAGCCACACCCACCATGCTTGGCCCGGTGTGGGCTGCCAGGGCTGGTGACATGTAATTGATTGGCATGAAGTTGCAGTTAAAGACCGGAGCGATCATCTCGCGCAAAGCCAGCACGGCTTTCTCGTTATACGAGTGCAGAACCTGCACGCGCAGATCACTGCCAGGTTTGTGGTACTTCAGCATCAGGTTGACCAGTCCGTGCAAGGCCTGGTCAAAGGTGCGGGCATTGCCGAGCTGTGAATAGGTACCGCCGACTTTTTCTACGCCGATGATTGGTCGGATGTGCAGCATGGAGGCTATCAGGCCCTTCATGTGACCGATCCGCCCGCCGTGGATCAGGTATTTGAGCTCGTCAAGCGTGTAAATACTTTCGCTTGCGTCGCCAATTTTTTTAATCAACCCCAGGATCTGTTCTTTACCCCAGCCAGCCTTTAATGCGCGTGCTGCCGCCGCCACCTGCCAGCCCTGCACCGCGCATAGGGTCTTGGTATCGATAATCGTCACGTCGGCTTCGGGGGTCATTTCTGCCCCGGCGAGTGCGGCGTTAACCGTGCCGCTCAATCCGGATGACATATTGATCGAGAGAATTTCGCGGTCACCACTGGCAGCCAGACTCTTAAACATGGCCGCGAATTCGCCCCCGGCTGGCTGCGATGTGATCGGAAAACTGGGTGTAGCCATCAGTTTTCTTTGAAGCTCATCTGGTTGGATGTCAACGCCGCTGCGGTAGGATATTCCGTCCAGAGTGATGGTGTGGGGGACCACATGGATGGGGATCTCGGGCATAAGTTCAGGGGGCAGATACATATCCATACCGGTATCAGTCACAATTTGCATGGAATTACCTTTCTACGAGCTGCTGTATGGTGGGGGAGACCTTTCCGGGTGCAGACGAAGGATATCGGACCGCGCCCTGGCAGGCTGGCTTATATTTCTACTATACCATCTTCCACTCGGATTACAAGTACTTATTTGTGTGCCAGGTCCATTTATTTATTTATTGAGTGGATACACGGATTTTGAGGTGGATACATTTTTTATGGCTCTGTATCCAGCAGGCGCTGTACTGCGGCTGGGTCACGCAGCATTTTGCGGGCTCTTTCAGGTTCCAACTGGCCCAGACGCGCCAACTGCATCAGGTTGGCAAAGGGCCCTTGCCCGGCCTGGGCTGAATAGAGCCTGGCCTGCTGGCGTGGGGGTAACTCCATATAACCGAGGCTGGCCTGCACCCGAGCAAGCAAACTCAGGTTGGCTTGCTCCACCTTTTCGATTAATTGCGCCAGGGCCAGGTTGTCCTGCTCCAACCAGGGGATGGCAGGTTTGGGCGGCGCAGCCGGGGCAGGCCGGTGTGCGCGCTGCACCTGCAGCCACAAGTTACCACGGCTGGGCACAGAGACGAACTCGAAGGAGGGCAGCAGCAGTCCCGTCAGCGCTTTACCGTTGACGCAGTTGGTATCCAGCCCAAAAATTTTGTCTTTATAGTTGAAGGGTTGCTCAGTGTGGTTGTAATTTTTGTGTCCCACAATGACTGGTTTTTCACCATCGTATAGTTCATACCAGGGTTGGCTGTAACGCTCGCGCAGGATCTTATCCCCACCCATGGTGCCGCACAAGACGGATGGGTGTTGCTCTGAGGGCAGCAGCCCCGGTTCGAGGTAGCCATGCGCGATCAATGCTTCAGGCAGGTCAATATATAAGGGTAATTCAGCCATCCAGCTTACTGCTTCGGTGTATGCTTTCCCAAATTGTTGGCGGCTAATGACTTGGGATGCAGCAAGTTTTAGTTCGTGGCGGGCATAGCGCACATGCTTGCGCTCGTGGTTGCCCATTACGCTGCGAGTACCGGGCGTTTGCCGGAAAAAGTCCAGCACCTGGGGTGTCTCTGGGCCGCGGTCAACAATATCGCCAGCGGCGATGATGATGTCGCCATCAGCCAGGCCGGCTTTCTCCAGCAGGGCCTGTAGTTCAGCGTAACAACCATGGATATCGCCAATGATCAGGGTTTGCATGCTTGTATTTTACCCCCTGTGAGAGTGCCAGTGATGAGATTTAGCTTACCTGGATTTGTTTACAGAGATG
The DNA here is from genome assembly GCA_903854805.1 of uncultured Anaerolineae bacterium. The sequence goes on along the minus strand of CAINXK010000095.1, from coordinate 4,942 downwards.
TTGGCCGGTCGTGAGAACACTTCCCCCCGCGTGGATATACCAGGTTATTTTTGGAGCCTGGGCGCGATTGGGAGCCATCCATATTTTGCCGTCAAGCTGGACGAGAAGCGAGGATTTGTACTGCGGAAAAATGCATCTACTGATTTGGGATAATTTTCTCACCTGGCGATGAGCACTTGCAGAGCAAATCACCGACAGTGCTTGTGGTGATTAAAACCTGCACCAGGAGGGTGTTGAGGTTAATCATTAATTGTCCATTGTAAATTACGCGCGGCGAAGCCTAATTTATTGCTGATCAGGGTTCAGCGACAGATCGAACAGGTTCCCCAGGATGGCAATTGGCAGGGTTGCCAGGAGCACGGTTCCAAACACCTGGAGGTTTGACCAGGTATAATCATAAAAGAAGATTGGCGATAGACTGGTTGGGCTGCTGGCCAGGCTGGTGTGTACCCACCAAGAACCGGCCAATGCTGTGCAGATTGCCAGGGCTGAAACCAGCATTTTGGCTGAGATGCTGCGCAAGTATGGCCTGATAGCAAACCCAAAGGCAATAAGCAGGCAGCCAGCGCTGATCAATAAGCCGTCCGGCACGTTTTTCAATATCAGTACGTCATAGGTAAACAACCCAATATTCAAAAATAATCCACCCAGGATCGTGGATAGGAAAACTCGCAGACTGCTGTTCAAGATGGATAAACGCTCGGCAATCAACCGGCTCACCAAAATCCCTGTTCCGAAAATCAGGCCCAGAAGGCCGCCACGTTCCAGTGAGATGGCGATCCGTTCCAGGTCCATAAAGCTTGGCAGTCGGTAGGTTAGGTATATTTGCAGGCCTGTGCCCAGGCTGGTTCCTAAAAAAGCCATCCCAAACACCGAAAGCAGGCTGATTGGACGGGCGCTCAGGATTTGTTGAAGCCAAATACTGGTCACGCCCAGGCGTAGTTTGAGCGGGAGTCTGGATGGCAGGCTGCCTGCGCTCTTCCGGATGGTATTGAAAACGGGCATGCGCTGGTATTTGTTTGCGGATTTTAGTACGGCCATCACCGCATCCTCTGAATGCACATGTCCGATCAGCAGGGCCGCCAGATCGCCGCTGTGGTCTTCCTGCACTGCCAGCGCAGCGAGCAGCGGGTCATATTCGGCGCTAAAGGCGATTTTTTGCCAGCGCGCCGGTGCTTGAATGATTTTAGGTAGGAGCGCCAGGATCTGATCGCGGAGCGCATCTTTTTTGGTATTGAAAGCTATTTTTAGCAGCGCGGCAGATAGTTCATCCGTAATTTTTATTTTCAAAGCCTGGATTTTGTGATCTTTTTCAAGCTGAATGATGATGCGTTCAGCCACGCTTTCGTTGCCTTTTTTTAGATACTGGCGGGCAACTGCCAGTCTTTCGGTCTGACCGGTTTTATCCCACCAATATTCATCTTTGTAACCATAGTAAAGTGCGTGTGTGAGTAGAAAGCGCAATGTGTTGGCGGGCAGCGTGCCTGGCTGCGCCGTGTTGTATTTGATATCGATGATGGCAAATTTTGTCAGATTGAGGCTGACCTCCATTCGATTCTTTTCCCAACCTTCCAGGCCTTGCCTGATGAGTTCGGCGGCTTCGGCAAGCTGCGCCTCGAGACTGCGTGTGGGTGTATCCTGCTGAACGTCATCCACGGGAGCGATGGGCTCCATCCCAAAGCAGGCGTAAATCATCTGCAGCGCTTCACCCGCCGAGGCTGGTCTTTCAGCTGGATTTGCGGCCGTCATTTTTCGCAGGATCTTTACCAATCCGGTTGGCAGATCTGGGTTGATCTCGGCAGGATCCGGGATTTGTTCATTGGATGAGAGCAGTTGAATTCCCAGATACTTTTCATTGTTCCATGGCAGCTTGTGGGTAAATAATTCATACAAAACAATCCCGAAGCAAAAAATATCGGATTGTGGGGTAATGGCAGACATGTTGTGTTGTTCAGGTGGAGAGTAAGCCGGGGTACCTCGCCCGGTATGCATGGCCTGCGTGGTTTTGGATACCACGCGCGCCAGGTCAAAGTCGGCTACATATAAATGTTGGTTGATACCGATCAGGATATTGGCAGGTTTCAGATCTCGGTGAATTATATTTTCGGCATGCAGGTAATCGAGCGCGGAGCCAATTTCTGCGGCGTACTTGATGGCATCCTGGATTTGCAGCGCTTCTCGAGCGTGGATCCTATCTTCAAGAGAGCCGCCCGGAATGTATGGCGAAACGATAAACCGGATATTTTGCCAGGCGCCAAAATCATAGGTTGGGACGACATGCGGGTGATGCAGACTGGTAAAATGCGGGTCGAACAGGTTGTTAGAGTCCTGATTTTCCCCATCGACAAAAAATAATTTAATCGCAACAATACGATTCTCGTTTTGGTCAAGCGCAGACCAGACCATCCCAAATCCACCGGCACCGATCTGTTCGAGAAGCCTGTACTGGCGGAATTGACTTCCCGGCGAAAAATGATTTTGCAAAGGTGACTCGCCTCGTTTGTATCAGCGTGATGACTTCAGCAGCCTGGGGGACTGACAAAGCGGTAAAACAGGTACTGTCGGCAGCCCGCTTATTTTCAGGGCGTTTAATGTTTGGGCGAATGATTTTCCGGTGTGTGTGTTTTCTTTTCCTGTCCGGGAGGCGATCTTCTTGTAGTTTCTGGGTGCGGTGTGTTTCTGACATGGCCGGTTGGTGCAGGGGCGGGGTCAACATCCCCATCATTCTTTGGCGGCTTGGTTGGGCTGCTGATGGTTGCCTGGATGCCTGGCGTGGCTTGAACAGCTGGCATGGTAGGGTTGTTAGCATCCAGGGTGGCTTGTGCAACATTCGCTGCGATGGTTGGAATTGTATTTGTCAAACAGGAAATACCCGCCATTGCGCAAGCTGTCAGCACTTCTGTGGTTTCGATGACTGTGGCGATTGAAGGCGGCCCAATCGCATCTGTTCCGTTTGTGCCGCCCAGGGGTACCTGCACTTTTTGACCGGCTCCAAAATACTGGGTTTGACCATTAGATGTGATTGAAGCTGTTCCGCTGAACAGGTCGATAGACATATTGCCGTTTTTAACCGCGCTCAAACTGGCATCCCCCATCAAGAGCAGGTCTGAACCATTGATCTTAAGGTTTATACCGGTACCATCAGGCATGGTAATCATGATGCCATCAAATGGGAGCTGGTCACAGGCTATTTGTCCCAGCTCGCTAAAAAAATAAAAAGACTGAATATCCTGGACCCCATTATTGCCCAGAGTGGTGTTGCCGAATACAACCATTTTTACTGCTTCGCCTGGCAGCGAGCGCGGCAGGTTGGCGATGATGTTGAATACCGCAATGCCCCATTCGTTTTTTTGCAAGTTTAGCGGGGATGTGGAGATGTGTTGTACGGTCTGGATATCAACCACATCTCCTGCTTTTGCGAAGCGCTGTTGTGTATTTGGCAATAGATCTGCCTGGATGTTGGTATTTCCGTAGCAAACTTTATTGGGGCTGATGTGGTCGCAATAATTTCCAGAAATATGCAAGGCCTGGTTGATCAGGTCCTGGCAGCTGCGCTCAGGCGCTGCAATTTGTGTCGGAGTGATTTGCGCATTGGGTGAAAGACCGGGGATGTAATTTGAGCGATAGAGCGCCAGTCCCCATAGCCCCAGGCACACCAAGCTGAGTACCCCCACCGCGATGGATAAATAGCGGCTGGATACGTCGTCCCCCTTGCGTGGCGGGTCTGATTTTAGTGCTGCCATTGTAACCGCACAGCCTGGTTGATTTGAGGCAGGGATCTGCCAAATTGAAGATCGTTCATGAGAAATGGATCAGCGCCTGGATATGTCCCAAGCGAATTTGCGCTCCACTTTCAAGTGGATAGGTTTTGTGGGGGATCAGCCTTTCTTGTTGAAGCCAGGTGCCGTTCGAGCTGCCTACATCCAGGATGGAATAGCCATCCGCGGTTTTATTGATTTTAGCGTGTCTGCGTGAGACAAACACATCCGATGAGCCAATATTGATGATCGGTTCATCGGTTTCCGCAGTTTTGCGCCCCAGAATAAACTCTTTTTGTTTTTCCCCCACGATAATGATCTCGCCGGTATTAATAACGTAAATCGTCAACCCTTTTGCAGGGATCAACGATTTTTTAAGGGTATCCAATTCGTCTGGTGAGGGCGGGCCACCGTTTTCGGTTAGTTGTTTGGTCGAAATCTGGGATGAATAAATATTAATAAGAGTAGCCTGACAGTTTACACAGAAGGTCGCGTCAATGGCATTCTCAAATTTACAGACTGGACAATAGCGTATTATAGAGGAGTTCATGGTTTCCTGATATGAATAAGATAAGCGCTAAAAAAGGTAAATCTGGTACAAATAAAAGTTTCTAAGAAAATGATACTCCTAATTATCCAAAATTGCAAACATCTTGTATTGCCTAAAGTTGAAAATTATGGTTCTCCCCAGATTCGTAGGGAAAAAATATTTATTCTGCACTGCCTGTGGTTTGTGCGTAACAAGCGCAGGTATTGCAGGGATTTTTGTGGGTGTTTTTATCACGAATAAGTCCGAAAGGACGAATGACACGCAGTTTCTTCGGAAAATATTGCGGAAAAGTGCTGCTATAAACTCGTGTGGTGCGGCATGCAGGGTTAAAGTTGATGCTCCGGAATAGCGCTGATTGATTGTCTCTCACTAATCTGATGAGAGCCAAAATTATTTTGTGTCCAAGCGCAGCCTCCAGAAAAATGTAGCTAGGCTGCGTCGAGGCACTTCATCTAAATCATGAATAGTGATCAAGCCTGGTTTGGTTTTGCTCGATTACGGTACTAGCGGAAGGGTTAACATGCAAGTCTTTTTGAATACCCGGCTTCGGATCAGAAAGAATATCTTTTTTACCGTGCTGCAGATATTGAAATCGAAACGCTCGTGGCTACCTTATCGATACCTATTTCGTATG
>CAINXK010000094.1 GCA_903854805.1 uncultured Anaerolineae bacterium | reverse complement strand
TGAAAATCGATGGTTTGCCCCGCCAGTGGAGTTTTTGTGCCCGCTCTTGCAAGCTCTTCATCTTGGCACTTACCCATCCTGATCCTGCTGCCCGGGCGATTGAAAATCGATGGTTTGCCCCGCCAGTGGAGTCTTTGCGCCTGCTCTCGCAAGCTCTTATTCTTGACACTCAACCATCCTGATTCTGCTGCCCGGGCGATTGAAAATCGATGGTTTGCCCCACCAATGGAGTCTTTGCGCCTGCTCTCGCAAGCTCTTATTCTTGACACTCAACCATCCTGATCCTGCTGCTCGGGCGATTGAAAATCGATGGTTTGCCCCGCCAGTGGAGTTTTTGTGCCCGCTCCTGGCACAAAACTCCACAAAAAAACTTTCACCCCCTTCCCGTTTTTCGGGAAGGGGGCCGGGGGGATAGGTTATCGCCTTTCAGGGATTAGACAGCACCCTGTTGCGACCGGATGCTTTGGCCCTCAGCAAAGCCTGATCGGCACGATCGATCAGGCTGGCCAGGCCAGTATCATCTGGTCGCAGCCTGGTCACCCCGGCACTGATGGTAATCTGAAATGTTTCGCTCTCTGGGATTGATATCTGTGCGTTGCTAACCTGCTGCCAAATGCGCATCGCAATCGCCTGACCGGTTTCCAGATCAGTATTCGGCAATAAAATCACAAATTCCTCACCTCCATACCGGCAGCACAAATCGCCTACACGAATGGAAGAGTTCAGCACACTGCTTATCTGTATTAAAGCCTTGTCGCCAATCAGGTGACCGTAAAGATCATTGACCTTTTTGAAAAAATCAACATCCAGCATGATCAACGCCAGTGGCAGGTTGTTGCTCAGTGCGCTGGTGAATAAAGCAAGACCTGCCTGCATAAAATAGCGACGGTTGAACAACCCGGTCAGAGGATCGGTTGCAGCTTGATATTCCAGTTCGACATGCCGCTGTTTACCCTGCTCAAGTTCCTGAACAAGCAGCGAATTGTTCAAACGCAGGATCTCGGCATCTTTTTGAGCACTTGTAATTTTATGCATGCTCAGTATGTTAAGCATGCGCCGCATGGCATCCTGGTTGAAGATCTTTTCCTTAAGAATATGAAACTGGCGAAAATGTTCGAACGCTTTTGGGTAATCACCCAGCCGCTCATAATAATTGGCAAGCTGTTCATGACAGGCGTACATATAACGGAAGCCGTCATGGCGTTGAGACACTTCCAGAGCCTGGTGCAGGTACTGGCCCACCTGCGGGCTAAGCTGGCCTGCTTCCAGCAAAACACTGCCCAGATGCAAGAAATTCTCAACAGAATAGAGCGTATTATGTTCGGATTTCGTCAGATCAATGGCTTGCAGAAAATATTCGGCTGCCAGATCCAGCCGGCCCTGTCGCTGGTACACTAACCCGAGCGTATCCAGAATGGCAGCTTCACGCAGCTTATATCCTAGTGGTTGGATCAATTTCAAACTGGCCAGGGCGGCAGCTTCAGCCTCTGCGAGCTTATGCAACCCGAGCAAGGTAATACTGAGATTATTGTAGGCCGTGGCTTCGTCCCTTGGGCTTTTAATTTCCTGCGCAATTAAAATGCTGCGCTCCAGGTTTTTGACAGCATCATCAAATTCATTAAATTCTGCAAGAATTCCACCGCTCGTATTAAGGTTTTGACAAAGCTCCAATTGAAGATCATTGACCTCACTGATACTAATTGCCCGGTCGCTATAAGAGCGGGATGCAGAGAAATCACCACTATGTAAATATAGCCAACTCAGGCCACCATAGGCCTTGGCACGCAAGGTCTGGTTATCAAACTGTTCCAGGATATCCAGGGCATCGAAATAGTTTTCCAGGGCCAGATCGTACGGGCCAATATCACCCCGGCAGAAACCCGCCACCACCAGGCTGGCAGCCATCCCAGGCCGGTACTGTTTTTGTTCTTCGCCAACGGCTGAAGCAAGCTGATACGCTTGCTGTGACAGTTTGAGGGCCTCTTGGACTTGATCTTCCAAATAAAGCGCGTAGGCGCGTTCATTGAGCAGGTCCACTTTTTCAACCAGGGCCTGGTTTTTCAGATCTGCGATTGGTTTTGATATTGGAATATTATCCATTTTTATTCCGATGCCCTCTTGGCACTTTTTCTTATCCCTTACATAACCGCATCCCGCCGCCCGGTTTGAGAAAAAGCAGGCGGGTTAGATCCAAAACCAAAAGACCCGCCTAATGGTAAAAATTATTCTGTCATTGTAAGGCCAATCCAATAATTCAAAAAGACGCCCGAACGGGCTAACTTTAGAAAGTTTAGCCTGTCTGCCCGGGTTTCTGGATGTATTCACGCATTTGCAGTTTTTTTGCTGGAAAGAAGCGATCTTTCTAATCAAAACGCCAAATTGGGGTCAGTTTCAGACCGCAGAAATCTCCTTCAACGCAATCTTTTCCAGGCGGCACCAGGCGCGGATCACGTCCAACACATCACCATAGGCCATGATCCAGTGCTGGGTGGTGCCAACTTCAGCGGCCTGCCTGAAGAAATCCAGAACGCCCACATCCGGCCGGATGATGGCATGCGGATATCCCTCGATCCAGGCTGGCTGGTCAACCACTTCGCCGGCACAGGCCAGAGCCTGCCAGCAGCCCTGGGCCGTCCAACGCAGCTGCAGTAAGCTGACCCGGCCCGGGCGGCAGGCAAATTGAAAATGGGCGCCTTCGGTAGCATCCGAATTGCAATACTCGTAATCCTGGCTGATAAAAAGCTCAGCGGGGCGCGCCAGCTGTGGATCCTGAAGACCCGCGTGACCACCCACCAGCAGGTTGGTTGCTTCATCCCAAAACCAGAACTCAACAAAGAAAAGCGGCCCGCCGGCCAGGTGACTGAGCGCCAGCATGGCAGTCGCCGCACCCAGATCTGCCTCCAACCCAAACAGCAAGTTCGGCTCGCCGTCCAGGCGCGGCGTAACAAAACACGGGCGCAAACCCAGGCTGGTATGCAGCTCGGTCGAAATATCATTAAGCGAAAGCAGATCCAGGTGATGCTCCAGCGCCAGTTTTTTCAGCCCAAGCGAAGCACGCGCAGCCCGCGCCAGCGTTTCAAGGCTGACGCCGCGCAGTGGATAGGCATCACACAGCTGCTGCAAGTAAGCTTCCAGCTCAGACTGCGGAACGGATTGGGCCGCCTGCTGCAGCTCGGCCACCGATAGATATTCCACCTGCGGCCCCAGATCGGCGCGCAGCCGGAATTCATCGACAAAAGTGGATTGCATTTGCTCATTACGCGCTGGCAGCAAACCGATGCGCGCCCGGCGCAAAGCCCGCTGCGCATGCGCGGCGCGGGCCTCGGCCAGTAAGCTGGCGCGCAGCTGCGGGCTGCCCGGCGCACCCACCAGAAAAGCGAATTGCGCCCCCAGGTTGCGCAGGGTGCCCAGCCCTTCCAGCGTGCCGACCGGACCGGAGTAACGCAGAACTTCCACAAAACTGGCGGGGCGCGGTGGGCTGCTGCTTGGTTGGTAACACCAGACCGCCAGCGGCTGTCCGCGCAGGGCTTCCAGCAGGGGCTGGATGAAAAAGTCTTCGGCCCAGACCTGGAAGGATAGCAGTACCAGGTCAGGCTGCAGCATGCGCACTTCGCTGGCACAGGCAGCCAGGCTGGCCGCTGAATTGACCACCCAGAGTTTCGCCAGGTCCAGCTCGGCCGGGAAAGCGCCAAGCAGGTCCGCAGTGTCTTTTTGAAGCCCGGCGGTCAATTCCGGCAACGCCACCACGCTGTCAAACCACTCAGCGCGCAGCAAAATCATCCCAAGCGTTGGTCGATCCGGCATAATCACCATCCTGATATTGTAGCAAAAGGTAACGGAAATTCACAAAAAACGTGGCACTGGCTGATGGACAAACGTCCCAGCCTGGGGTAACACACGCAGCGCTCGGCACAATAAAACCAGCCCGGCCGCCACGATCAGATTCGAGTCTTTCCAGAAAGATCTACCCGATCTTTGACGATATTGGGGATTTTTTTCGGCAGATCAAGCACGATAAGCGCAAAACCAGCATACTCACCATCCCGCTGCCATGGCGCGATCGAGATAAGTTTTTTCAAACCATCTTTCTCTGTCGTATAGAGCACATGCCGTTTCTGCTTGACCACATTCATCATCTGGCTTCGGGCCGGCTCCAGGTGATGATCAAATACATTCCGCCCGATCATGGCCAACCCGCCTTCCTGTTCGTAAATCTGACTTGAAACAGCGTTCATTTCAAGGATGATGCCATCGGCATCACAGACCATGATCTCGGCCGGGTAAGTGCCAATCCATTCGCCAGCTGATGGCCTGGCGATCATCCTTTCACCGCGCCCTTGGATAAACCGCGGATCAGATAGCGCTGCGCCACAAGCGCAAAGATCAGAACCGGGATCAGCACCAGGGAACCTGAAGCGGTAATGCGCCCCCACAGAATGGCCTTATTGGTCATAAAGCTGGTGATGGTCACCGGCAGGGTGCGCGCATCGCGTCCGGTCAGGATCACCGCGTACAGGAATTCATTCCAGCAGTACATAAAAGACAGGATGGCGGTGGCAGCCAACCCGGGAGTCACGATCGGCAGGACCACCCGAAACAGCGCCTGCAGCCGCGAACAGCCATCGATCATGGCTGATTCTTCCAGATCGATCGGAACATCTTCAAAGAACCCAATCATCAACCAGGTCGAAAGCGGGATCGTAAAAGTCAGGTAAGAGATCACCAGGGCCGTCAGCGTGTCAGTCAGTTTTAATCCATTGAACAATACATATAACGGCACGATGATGGTAATGGGTGGCAGCATCTGTGGGATAAGCACACTCATGCGCAGCCAGAACTTGCCACGGATGCGGAAGCGCGCGAAACCATAGGCAGCAAACGCCCCCAACGTCACGGCGATCAGTGTGGTGGTTAACGCCACAACCACACTGTTTAGAAAATACTTGAAAAAATCGCCGCTGGTGACTACATCGGAATAGTTTTTGAGGGTTGGTGTAAAAATCCAGACCGGCGGAAGCGCAAATGTCAATTCAGGTGGCTTGAATGAGGTGATCAACAGGTATAGGATGGGCGCCAGCGAAAGCAGCATGGCCAGGATGACCGCAGTGTAAACCAAAAATTTATTGAAGAATCTGCCCGGGTTTTTCATCTGATCCGGCTCCTATTCTGATGAGCGGCCGATACCGCGCGCCAAAAAACCAGCGATCACGATCATGATCAGGATCATGGCGTAAGAGGCTGCCGAAGCGTAACCCAGGTTGAAAGATTTAAAACCATAGGTATACACGTAAATGCTGACCATCTCCGTCGCGCGTGCCGGGCCACCAGCCGTCAGCAGGTAGACCACATCAAAAACGCGGAAAGTATCGATCAGACGCCAGAGCAGCGCCACCAATATGGTCTGGCGCAAAAGTGGCAGGGTCAGGTAGATAAAGGTTTGCCAGCGGCTGGCGCCGTCGATCCGGGCAGCCTCAAAGGGTTCATCGGGTAGAGATTGCAAGCCTGCCAGCAGCATCAGGGCCACAAAGGAAGTCGTATTCCAGACATCCACGATCACCACTGAAAGCATGGCCAGGTTGGGCACACTCAACCATTCCACGGGAGTCAGGCCGGCCTGGCTGATATAAAAATTAATAATCCCAAATTGATAATTAAACAGCAGCCGCCAGGTCAGGCCAACCACTACATTGGTGCACATCATCGGCAGCAGAATGACAGAGCGGATGATACCCTGCCCGCGCAGGGATTGGTTCAAGAGCAGTGCCAGCCCCATGCCCAGGCCGAATTCGATCGTAAGGGCACTGCCTACAAAAGTAAATGTGATCCGTAACGAATTGAGAAAATCCGAACTGGTAAACAGAGCAACATAGTTTTGCAAACCGACCCACGGAACGCCGTTGATAAAATCGCGCAGGGTCCATTCGTGAAAACTCAGCCAGAAGGAATAACCCAATGGATAAATTAAAATAATGATCAAAACCAGGAAAGCCGGCCCGATATAGAGGGCTGGCTCAATTTGCTGCCAAATACGCCTGGCTTTTTGGGCTGGGGAGGGCATGACCTCATTTGTATTCATTCAGCGCCTCTTCAATAGAAAAGGGGTGGCTGGTAAAACTTCCAGCCACCCCTGCAAACAATCAACTACTTGATATAACCTGCTTTGGTCAGCATTTCTGTGATCTTGGCAGAGGCTTCATCCAGGGCAGCCTTGGGTTCCTTGGTGCCGGTGACAGCCGCCGCAACGGCTTCGTTGATGGCGGTAACCATATCGCCAGTCACAGTGGTGGAAGGCACCAGGTGCCGGATGGGCATAATTTCACCCAACATCTTGAACTGCGGGATCTTCTGGGCAACTTCCGGGTCAGAGAGCGCCAGCTGATTGGAGGGAATACCACCATTCAAAGCCCACATCTTGCCACCTTCGTGACCAGTCAGCCACTCGATGAACTTGTAGGCAGCCAGGCCATTCTTGGAACCGGCCGGGATAACCCAGCCCCAGCTGGAGCCACCCGTACCGTGCACAACACTGCCATCGGCCTGTTTGGAACCGGGCACGAAGGTATAGCCTAACAGCGGCTGGCCATCTTTGCAAACCTTGGGCGACTGGGTGCAGTCGGTCAGAGTCTGTGTGGCAGCCATCCACTCGATACCCATGGCAGCCTTGCCTTCTTGAAGGTTGGTTAGAATTTCGTTGTAACCATAGGTGTTAACATCGGGCGGGACTACTTTTTCGGTTCGCAGCAGGCCAGAATAGAAGGTCAGAGCTGCCACACCGGCTTCATTGTTCAGGATGACCTTGTTATCCTTATCCAGGATATCTCCGCCAAAGGAAAACAGGTAATGCATGAAATCCCACATAGCCTCATCCGGCTTGGCCCCGATCACCGCACCATAAATCTCGGGCGGGTTATTCAGTGCCTTGGCAGCCGCCAGGTATTCGTCCCAAGTTACAGGAACTTTGATGCCCTTGGCTTCCAGCAAATCCTTGCGGTAGAAGAGCCAGGCGGTATCGCCTTCAGATGGGAAAGCATAGGTCTTGTTGTTGAACACAAAAGAGTTAATCGCCGGTTGATAGTTCTTGAGGGCAAATTCCTGATCAACCACCTTGGGGTCATTAAAGAACTGATCAAGTTCGGTCAGAGCCTTGGCATTGATCCAGGCCGGCGGCCAGTCTGATGAAACATAGGCCACATCGTAATCACTGCCGCCAGCCACAAAGGTGGTGGTCAGCTTGTCTTGATATGACTCGCGCGCAATTTCTTCCACGGTAACCTGGTTGCCGGTCTTGGCGGTATAAGCAGCGGCTAATTTAACCAGGTTATCGTGCTCGGGGCCGCTCCAGCAGGCCACCACAATCGGCGCAAGCTTAGCAGCGGCGGCCGGGGCAGGGGCTGCGGCGGGTGCACAGGCAGCCAGGAGCATACCAACCACGATCATCACAGATAAAACACGAAACTTTGACATCGATTCCTCCATCCAATTTTCAATAGGGTTCATTTTATGATTTTATTTTAGACACCAAACAGTCGTACCGAAATAAACGGTCCACCTCCTGCTGCACATATTCTACCTGCTTTTAGAGCCCGGCCCAGGCTGGCAGCTGTGCCAGAATCTGAACACGCTCAGAATTATCCAATTGTCGCAGCTGGGTATCATCCAGGTGCGTATCGCGGTTTTCCACGATCAGTAACGAAACATCGGCCGAGGCGACCAGGTTATGCCAGCTGCCGCGCTTGACGGTGTAAACCACACCCGGCTGCATATCTTCCATTAAGATCTCATCGTCCGCTTTAACGAAGATCGCCGCCCGCCCGCGCCAGAGCACAAAGACTTCATCGGTCTCCGCATGGCGCTCGATCTCGCCCAGATTGGCCAGATCGATGGGTGGCTCCCAATTCAAGATCGCCACTTGCCAGCCAGCACTGAACACCAGGGGCAGATAACCCGGCCCGCCATGGCGATCGACTTCCAAAAACCGTTCGTTCTCAAGCATGCTGCCCTGCCCTGTCATAAAACAACGCAATCCTCGCGGTTCAGACCCGGCCTGAACGGATCAAATACCCAACCCATTCGGCCGTTATCCATGCCTAACTTTATCGATGCTGGCGGCCCACAAAAGTCATTACAACTCCAGCGCGCTCCATCTCTTCTTATTATAAGCATGATCTGAAAGAACTATGCTCAATAACCAACCAGGAAAAACCTAGACCAGGTCACCGGCATGCTTCTGGATCTTCCTGATAGCCGCCACAATTTCTTCGGTATCAGCCTGGCTGCCCAACAGGGTGCGGTGCACCAGCCAGACAGTATTTTCAGCAGCGTCATCAGTCACCGGGCACTCAGCCTGCAGAAAGGGGAAAGCCTCGCGGGCATGTTCGGGCGATAGGCGCTTGCGGAATTCACCGTTCTGGAAGACATCCAGCTTGCGCACAGACGGGTAACTGGCCTGGGTCGGAATACCTTCCGCGTTGAGAGCCTTGATAAAGGTTTCGGTAGGCAGACCCGCAAAAGCCGAGCGGTCATAGTGGAAGATATAGCAGTAATGCCCGTGGCAGGTCACGCGCGGATCCAGCACCTGCGGCCGGATGCCATCGATCTCCAGCAGGGCTTTATCCAGATAGGCCGCATTGCGGCTGCGTACCACGGTCTGTTCTGCCAGACGGCCAAGCTGCTGGGTTAAAACTGCACCCTGCCATTCGCTCAGACGATAGTTTGAACCGTAAATATAATGCGAATAAAACCACTGCTCCGGCATGCGTCCGCAATCATGGACGGAACGGATGCGAATCGCCAGGTCTTCATTATTCGTGATGAGCATGCCGCCTTCGCCAGCCGTCATCAACTTGCTGGCCTGGAAGCTGAAAGTACCAACCGTTCCAATACTGCCAACCTTGTGGCCCTTCCATTCACTGCCATGCGCATGCGCCGCATCCTCGATCAGGAACAGGTTGTGGATGCGGGCAATCTCTTTCAAACGATCCATATCAGCCGGATGCCCAGCAATATGCACGGCAACAATCGCGCGGGTGCGCGGGGTAACCGCCGCGGCTACTTTCTCAGGGTCGATGCAGTAGGTGCCTGGGTCAACATCCACCAGCACGGGCATGGCACCCACTGAGAGCACTGCGCTGGCGCTGGCCACAAAGGTGAAATCTGGCACGATGACTTCATCGCCCAGGCCAATTCCCAGGGCCGCGATCGCAATTTCCAGGGCGGCGGTGCCGTTGGTGCAGGCAATCCCGTACTGCGCCTGCTGGTAATCCGCAAACTTCCCTTCAAATTCAAGCGTCTTGGTACCCGGCGTGCG
>CAINXK010000093.1 GCA_903854805.1 uncultured Anaerolineae bacterium | reverse complement strand
TCCCCGCGTAGAAATCCGGGAGAATACTGGGAATGCCATTAAATAGCACTTCCAGACTGACCACAGGGAGAGGGCGAAAGCGTTCACAGAAATGTTGCAAGCTTTCAGGTCCAATATAATGACCTAAGCTACCGGTCACGATCAAACCATCGACATTTGACACCTTCAACAGATCATAAAGGATATTGGCCTGTGCTTCAAAGCCGATCGGAGATTTAAGCATACCGCCGACCAGGATCAGCAAGTTGATATCATGCTCGGCTGCCAGGTTGACCATTTCTTCCCAGGATGGTGATCGCCGCAATTCGACCAAGGACTTGGTCAAAAGCCCAATGGTCTGGCGTTTCTTTACTCCAGAGATTGACATAAGAATTTTCCGTCTTTGAACATAGCAATCAAATCTGATCGTCAATCAAAATGGTATCACTCACCTTTGACTTTCCAGCCAATCGGTAGTTCAATTATACTGGTAAGGACAAGGTTTTTCTTGTTTGGAGATGGCGACCGTAGCTAATTGGGGACAAGGATTGCCTCGGTAGGCCAATCGACGGACAGGCCGGAGCAGATGGCGGACATGGGAAAGTGGGAGATATCATAACCGGCCAACTGCAGCGGAGCTAATCCGCGAATACGAGGCTGGGCGTCTTGGGTGAATGGTGTAAAGCGGTAGAGCTTTTCGAAGACAGCCAGGTAGGATTGAGCGCTTTCAATAGATTCGAAACCGCAGAAGTTCTGATAATGTTGGGCAAATCGTCGGATAACGAGCTCAGTGGTATTGTTCGTAGTAGGGATCGTGCTGCTGCCAATGGCGTTGGCTAGTTTGGGCCAGTGACATTCAAGGAAATCAAAGATAACAATGGAATTTGGGGTAGCTGTGACATAAGCGTTTTTTAATTGGAGCACCGCATGATAACGGGATTGGGCTTCATCAAAAACTTGGGTGTCGAAGATCGTGTAGATTTTCTGTTTGAGCAGGGATGCTTCTGGGTGCTTGGTGGCGTAGCCGGGGCCATACACATCTTTGATGTGTTTTTGGACGTTTTGCAGGGCATGAAAAATGCATTCATGATGTTGAGCATTGGGAAAGACGAGGGAAATGACCGGGCCATAATCCTGGCGCAGATCGGTAACGATGGTTTGGGGGTGGTAGCCTTTGGCACGCAAAGCCAATAAGAAGGCTTTGGCGCTGTCATCATTGTTGTGGGGAAAGATTTCGATGTGTAAGAGGTCGTAGGTCCAGGCATCCACAGCCAGGTAGACGTACATCCAACGGCGCATTTTTCCTGCGGGTTTGTCGTTTTTGGGAACCAGGACGTATTTTTCGTCGACGCCAACCACACCGCTGCTTCTGACCACGCCAAAAAGGGCTGCTACGGGGAGTAAATCATGACCCCAGGCACTCACCCAGCGCCAGGCAGTCATCGAGCTAATGCCGATGGCTGTACTGCTGCGCCGGTAGGTGCTGTAACCCCAGGCATACATCTGCAAGGTGAGTAGATGGGTCTGCGATCGATAAGGAGAATAAGGAATCAGGCCGTTTGGAAAATAGGTAAAGGATTTCTTGGTGCACTCCGGATTGTGACAATAGTAACGGCAAACTTCGGTTTCTTTGAGTTGGTCAGCGGTGTCGTAGAATTTCTTTTGGCGCGTTTTTTTGCTTTTTGGGCTGACATCGCATGAACCACAGTAGGTGCAGCGGATTACCGCATCGGTAACTTGCTCCCAACTACCCAATAGAGTCCGCTCCATCGCAAGCAGCCAGGGTTTGGCAGGTAGAGATGGTTTTGCAGCAGCCCCGGCCTGCGCTGAGAGGGTCTGCAAATCATCGAGAGTAGCATGTACTTCGGGTGTCAACCCGCCGAAAGACTCCACTTTTGCCAACAATGCCTGGATTTGGCCCAATAATTGGTCTACAAGCCATTCATCGCGCAAAAACAACCCGGCTTTTAGGTCAAAACGTTCTCTCAAGGCGCTGTTAAGTTGTTTCCAACCGCTTTCCTGGCTGGTCTGTTCGACTTGGCTGTAGGTGACTTTGCAGCCTTGTTTATGCAAGTGCTCGTACACCTGTTGGCTTGTCCAGGCCGGGAATGTGGCAAACACCGTCACGATCCGCTCCACTAATTCGTGCGTTAGCACTTCCCTCGCTGCCAGGCTGAGTAGATGCCCCCAATTACCCTCTATCCAATTTTTCATCCATAAACTGATGTGCTCCTGCTTTGTATTGGTCCAGCTCGCCAATTGCTCCTGGCGCACAAACGGCGTGCGTCCATCTCGGGTCCGCCTGCTTTTGCGCCCGTCATTTTCACTTTGCAGCTGGCCAAGGAAGATAATCAGCATCCGCAGGTAGAATGGATGTTTGTT
>CAINXK010000092.1 GCA_903854805.1 uncultured Anaerolineae bacterium | reverse complement strand
CGCTAATGTTCACATGCTCATGGAAGCGCATGATTCACCCGGTTTCGCGGAAATACTTAATAAGGCAGATTTAAATACGCCTGATGGCATGCCTTTGGTTTGGATGATGCGCCTGAAAGGTCATCCTGACCAACAACGCGTTTACGGCCCAACTCTTATGCTGCATGTCATCGAAATGGCAGCCCGGCAACATATCCCGGTCGGTTTTTATGGCGCAGAACCAGCTACGCTACAAAAACTTGTGAGCAACCTGTGTAACCGTTTCCCAGACCTGCATGTGGTGTATAGCTTTAGCCCGCCTTACCGGATACTGGATGAACAGGAATCGGCCCGCATTACCGGCGAAATTATTCACTCGGGTGCGCGGATCTTGTTTGTTGGGCTGGGCTGCCCGAAACAGGAAATCTGGATTGCTGAACACAAAGGTCAGATCCCGGCTGTCATGCTGGGTGTGGGGGCGGCTTTTGATTTCCACGCCGGGATTAAATCCCAGGCGCCGGCCTGGATGCAGAACGCAGGTTTGGAGTGGTTTTACCGTCTCTGGCAGGAGCCTCGTCGTTTGTGGCGGCGATACTTGTATAATAATCCTCGTTTCGTTTTACTGGCCATTAAAGATTTGGGCCAATATTTCTTGCGCAAGTAGGATCGAGAGTCTATGCTCAGACGCTTTTCCATCAATTTCGCGCTTTTTTCGATGTTTCTGGATGCCATCTCCGTGGCTTTGAGTCTCTGGTTTGCTGCCTTCACCCGGCCGATGTTTAACCAACTTGCCTTCATTTCGCCAATTTCAGTTCCGGTCAACGTTCCACCGGCTTTGTACATATTGTTCCCAGCAATCTGGACCTTCATCTATTTGACCGTCTCCATTTACGACGGTAAAAAATACCTGCGCGTGGTGGACGAGTTTGCTGCTTTATCCCTGGCAATGTTTATTGCATCCATATCTGCGGCAGGCATCCTGTATATTTCCTTCCGGGATGTCTCACGCGCCCTTTTTATCCTGTTTGTGATCCTGGCTTACTGCCTGTCGCTTGCCTGGCGCATCCTGGTTCGGATGTACTTCCGCGCCCAAAATGATTCCCCGGCTTTGGCACGGCGTGTTCTGGTGGTGGGAGAAGGATCACTTGCTCAAAGTATCCGAACCCAGATCGAAAATACGGAAGGGAAATACCTTCATCTTGCGGGTGGTAATGCGGTTGCAGGCGATGACATCAAGCATTTGATCACCATAAATCAGATCAGTGATGTCGTGATCGCGCTGCCTTATTCCGACTATTTGGAAATGGCCGGGCTTGTTCAGCAGCTGGATGAGCTGCCTGTCCAGATCTGGGTCGCGCTCGGCTTTTTTGACCTGGCTCTGTATAAAACTGCCATTGAAGACTTCGCCGGCATCCCCATGCTGGATCTGCGCGCATCTGCAATTGATGACTACCAGCGCATGTTGAAACGTGTTTTTGATCTTGTGCTTGGCGGGCTGGGGCTGGTGCTGACCATGCCTCTGATGGCTCTGGCGGCCCTGGCAATTATTTTGGAGGACGGACGCCCGGTAATATTTCGACAAAAGCGAGTCGGCGAGAATGGCCGGATTTTTGACATGCTTAAATTTCGGACGATGGTCAGAAATGCCGAGGAATTACGCAGCCTGGTTGAGCAGCAAGATGAAAATGGGAACCTGATCCACAAAACCAAAAATGATCCGCGTGTTACCCGGGTTGGGAAATTGCTGCGGCGGCTGAGCCTGGATGAACTGCCTCAGCTATTTAACATTGTTGGCGGCACAATGAGCCTGGTTGGTCCGCGCCCGGAAATGCCCTACCTGGTAGAAAAATACCAGCCCTGGCAGCGCAAGCGTTTTGCCGTACCACCAGGTTTGACCGGTTGGTGGCAGGTCAATGGGCGCAGTGATCGCCCGATGCACCTGCATACCGAGTTTGACCTGTACTATATCCAGAATTACTCCATCTGGTTGGACATTCAAATTATCGTTCGGACTGTCTGGGTGGTCCTTATTGGT
>CAINXK010000091.1 GCA_903854805.1 uncultured Anaerolineae bacterium | reverse complement strand
TTAGAAACGCACAGCGCCATGTGCAGCAAATGGTCTGGGAAATGCCCGCTACTCACATTGCCCGGGAATACGGCGTCAGCGACAAGGCCATCGAGAAATTCTGCAAGAAACACCAGATCCAGAAACCGGGCCGCGGGTATTGGGCAAAGCTGTACGCCGGGCAGGCTCTGATCGAGCAGCACCTGAAATGAGATGGTCTATGACAATCAACCAATTGCCCCAAAATGTTTGACATTTTGGCGTGAACAGGTTTAAATTCTGTGCGTAACCGGGAGTTCACGATGGTTATGGCAAACACAAAGGAGCATCGAGCATGATTGGAAAACTGATGGGTTGGATCATTACATTAATCGCGAAATTGATCGGACTTGTGCTGATGACGCTGGTAGTTGGCGTGACATCGTTGGCCGGGTACTTTTACTACAAATCTGACCAGCCAATGCAGGTGGCCGCGGCTCAGCGACTTGCTCCGGGGATCACGCTGCGCGAATACATGCAGTTTACGCATGCTGTCTGGGAAAAGGCGGATGATAAATCCGTAGCGGACGGCGATAACAGGTCGTGTGTCCTGGTATACGGGACGGTCAATCCTATCGTTGGCTTTATTTCCGTGCCATTTCAAGTCAACCATTTTCGGGCTATTCGTGGCACACCCGCTTTCGCACAGTATGTTGAATATCTAAACGGCAACCCTCCTCCGGATGATATGCTCTCCGGCCCCTTGTGGAAGCTGCCAGAAGCCTACTGGTATCAATTTGAATATGGAATCTGGCAAACTACTTACCTACCGGGTGGTACCTGCCGCGTGCGACCGCTAAGTCCAACAGCTCACTCACAAGCTGCTATCCCATAGACAAGAACCCGCGAACTTACGCAAATCCATCTATCCATCAATCCAGGCAGGGTTTTGTGATAATATAAGCGTAGCAGTCGTTTGGGCAACCCCCTTGCCCAGGCGTCTGCTATTTTTATCCAGATTCGTTTGCCTTAAAACTAAAATCTAAACTCGCTCTTCCCCGATTTTGAAATTGTGATCACCCCGCGTCAGATTGTCGTCGGGCTATTGGTCTTCCTGGGTATGGCGCTGGCAGGGTTTTCTCTGGCTTCGTTCGCACCACAGATCGCCAAACTGCCATTGTTCGCCGGTCCCACTCCCGTTGGTATGACCGCCGAAGTCGCAGCCCGGACAGGTACGGAAGTCTTCTTTTCTGTGGATGCCAAAGCTGGAAAGGAAGCCTGGATAGCCAAAGTTTGCGGGATTTCAACGTCAAACGGCTGTGAAATGACCAGAAAGGTCTTTGCCGCCATGTTGTGGCCTTCTGTCGAGAAACTGGGCCTGCACCTGTCATGCAAGGCTACTTCAGCAGTGATGTCGCAGGAGATTACCCAGGAAAACGCCCCGGCCGCCCAAGCCTGGAAACTGACCTCCACCTGCACCAACCTGGATACCGGCGAAACCAATATCGGTATCGCCAAGGTATTTGTCTCAGAGACCACTGATGCAGGCTGGAAACTGGAACGGATCGGCTTCGATCAGGAGCCAAACTAATGTCCACCCGCTTCAAGATATTCTCGCTATTCATCGCCATCCTGGTGGCGATTACGTTGATCTCCCCGGCCCAAGCCCAGGATGGCGGCACCGGTTGGGGACAGTTCTTTGATACCAACGGGGTTCTGCAGCCCGGGGTCACCCAGAACGAAGTTTCGATGGCCGCGGATTGGATGCCCAGCATCAATATACTGGGCAATTGGGGCATCAACATGCAGGCCACCTACAACGTCTACACCGCCCCGGATGGCGCGACTGCCATGACACCCAGCGCGTCCACGCTGTTATTCATGGCTATGAACCCGCAAGAGTCTGGGCTTCTCAACGCCAATAATCAGGTCGGTCTCGGAGCAGGATTTGCGATCGAGGCTATTGGCTCGCTGCTTGGCGGAAATATCACTGGCCAGGAGTTGATCAGCAATATTGTCCAACAAATTGGCGGCGCTGCCACGAGTTACGTTGACTCCAATCTCTTTGCCGATGCCATCATCAACGGACAAGGTAGTGCCTGGTCATTTCTGGGTATGAAGGGGTCGGATACCTGGAACATTTTTTCGCAGCTGATGGGTTCATCCGCCCAGCAAGGTAACCTGTACCTTGTCGCCTTGATGTATGACTCCTGCTCGAATGCGCC
>CAINXK010000090.1 GCA_903854805.1 uncultured Anaerolineae bacterium | reverse complement strand
TACCAGATTATTCAGCATGCTGGCAGGCTCCTAGACCGGGATGTTGCCGTGTTTGCGCGGCGGGGCGGGCGCGTACTTATCGCGCAGTGCCGAAAGACCGGCGATCAGCTTGGCGCGGGTTTCGCGCGGCTCGATGATGTCATCTACATAGCCAGTGCTGGCCGCCTGGTAAGGATTGTTAAACTTTTCACGGTACTCTTGCGCCAGTTTTTTGCGTTCTACCATCGGTTCGGGGGCCATCTCAATCTGTTTCTTGAAGAGAATATTGACCGCACCTTCTGCACCGAGCACCGCGATTTCAGCGCTGGGCCAGGCATAAGTGACATCCGTACCGAGATATTTGCTGGACATGACCACATAAGCGCCACCGTAGGCTTTTCGTGTAATCACGCAGAGCTTGGGGACGGTTGCTTCGGAATAGGCATACAACAATTTTGCGCCGTGGCGGATGATCCCGCCGTGTTCCTGGGCGATACCTGGCAGGAAGCCGGGCGAATCCACGAAAGTTACCAGTGGCACATTGAAGCAGTCGCACATGCGTACAAAACGGGTCATTTTATCGCTGGCGTCGATGTCGATTACGCCTGCCATGACGGCTGGTTCCTGGGCTACTATGCCCACGCTATGACCGCCGATGCGCGCCAAACCTACCACGGCATTGCGCGCCCAGGCAGATTGGATCTCGAGGAAGGAGCCTTTATCTACGACAGTTTCGATCACCTGGTGCATTACATACGGTTCGCTCGGATCAATTGGCACGATCCGGTTCAGGATTTCGTCCATGCGCGCCGGGTCATCGTTGTTGACCTGGAAAGGTGGGTTCTCAACATTGTTGGAAGGCAGGTAGGCCAGGAATTTGCGCACCATGCCGAGTGCCTCGGCTTCGCTTTTGACAGCCAGGTGGGCCACGCCGCTGACCGACATATGGATGGCAGATCCGCCCAGTGCTTCGGCGTCAATGACTTCACCCGTGACGGCCTTGATGACGTCTGGCCCAGTCAGAAACATGAAGGACTGCTTCTCGACCATAATGATCAGGTCCTGCAAGGCTGGCGAATAGGCTGCGCCACCTGCACAGGGTCCGAGCATGACGGAAACCTGGGGGATGACGCCCGAGTATTGAGCGTTGCGTCTGAATATTTCGGCATAGCCGCCCAGAGCTTTTACGCCTTCCTGGATGCGTGCTCCGCCAGAATCAAGCAAGCCGATGCAAGGTGCACCGTTTCGCAAGGCCAGATCCATCACGCGGCAGATCTTGTGGCTCTGCATTTCGCTCAGGGTACCGCCGTAGATGGTAAAATCCTGCGCATAGACATAAACAATTCGGCCATCAATCAAGCCATAACCTGTTACAACCCCGTCGCCGAGATATTTTTCAGTGGCCAGGCTCATGTCGTCAAGGTGGCTGGTAATAAAGGGCTCAAGCTCATTGAAGGTACCCGGGTCGAGTAGGATTTCGACACGTTCGCGGGCGGTGCCTTTGCCTTTGGCATGTTGTTTTTCAATCCGGTCAGCGCCACCACCTTCGCGCGCCTTTGCGCGCATTGCGCGCAGTTCCAAAATTCTTGGATCTTCTTCAGTCATAGGTTTCCTCTCTAACAATTGTGAAAATAGTCACAATATTAATTCCAGTATACGCTTTCCCTTGTGAAATAAATAGTGATAGGCGTCATATCAAATGGTATGCTTAATGTACCGGATTAATGATAATTGCCTGTGGATTCGCGGTGCATTCTGCTCAGGATGGAAATTGCGCCGCCTTTCGATGGTTCAATTTGGAGAGTCAGGTTGTAAAATATAGGTATGGATTTATTATGGAAAAGGAGCCGCTGTTCAGCGGCTGTTCGGTTTTCTCGAAACCAGCCTGTCCTTTGTTGCGCGGCGAACGAAAATTGCTGCGTTTTGTGTGCCCTGTAAGTGGTGATTTGGTAGAAATTCTTTCGGCAAATTACCACCGGCGGGGTAGCTCCCGCGATCATCCTTGATTGGCCGGCAGTGGGCGAGATGATTAATAGCTGAACCCTGGATATATGTGAATTAATCTGAAGAGGAAGGAAATATGCTCGAAACTCAACGTTCGTACGTCGCATTTGATCTGGAAATTGCCCGGGGCTTCCCGGATGGGGTCGCGGACTGGCGGCCTTATCGTCCTTTTGGAATTAGCTGTGCAGCTACGGCGAGCGGGAATGGCGATGCCAGGCTGTGGTATGGTCGTGATGCCGCTGGAAAACCTGCGGACAAGATGAGCCGGGCCGAGGTCGTCGAACTGGTGGAATACCTGCAAAATGAAGTTCAGGCTGGCAAAACTATTTTGACCTGGAATGGAGCTGGTTTTGATTTTGACGTTCTGGCAGAAGAAAGCGGTCTTGAAAAGCTGTGCCAGGAGCTGGCTTTCAGCCATGTAGATATGATGTTTCATTTTTTTTGTGAAAAGGGCTATTTATTGGGGTTGGACCGGGCTGCCAAAGGCATGGGGCTGCCCGGAAAAACCGCCGGGATGGATGGGGCCATGGCGCCGAAGTACTGGCAGGATGGCCGGCGGGATGAAGTCCTTGAATACGTGGGCCAGGATGCAAAGACAACCCTGCGGTTGGGTCAGGTGGCCGAACAGCGTGGCATGCTAAACTGGAATAGCACCACTGGCAAAAGCCAGTCGCTAGCGCTTCGCAAGGGCTGGTTTAGTGTTCGCCAGGCGCTTGATCTGCCATTACCAGACATTGCCTGGATGAAGCAGCCGATGAAACGTAATAAATTTGTGGGTTGGATGACCGGACAAAAAAGCTGATATTTTGGTTATTAAGCTGCAGGTTGGTTTGAGGGAAGATCAGCCGTCACAGCCCAGGTCCGTGCGGACAGTTTGCAGGGAGCTTTCTTTCTGTGGGTTCTGCGGGGCTTCATGTTCGATTCGCTGCCAGAGGGCGCACAGACTGGGGCGCATGACTTCTTTTGAGAATTTGTAGGTATCCCGGTTGAGTTTGCGGGCATTTTCCCAATCGTTTGTATGGGCAAATGCTTCGATGAAGACGAAATTTTCGAGCGGATCATTTGGGCGCTGGCCAAGTTTGAGCGCCTGGTTGTACAGGTCGAGCGCGGTTTGCCAATCTCCAGCCTGGCGGGCTAGCTCGGCCTGAGCGTATGTGTAACACCAGCCACGCTCGATTTCAGGATTGTAGAAGGCTGGCAGGTTGGCGGCGGGGGCCATCAGGATCATGGCCGGATTGCTCAGGCGGGCGGCATCGCGCAGCAGGGGCGGCAGAAGTTTGTTGAGCGGGTCAATCTGGGGGTCCAGTACGCGCAGGCAGCCGGGGGGCGAAAAATTGAAAACCACCATATTGGATGTATTGCCAGAGAAAGTTGTTGCCAGGTAATTCTGGGTGAATGCCATGCCGGGCTGCAGGCCTGTGCCCAGGGCGCGGCCTTCCTGGGTGCGGACGGAAGCAAAATAGAGGATGTGCTCCATTTTTCCGGGTGCTGAGTAGATCCAGTTCAGCGGACCGGAGAGTGAGTTATCGCTGAAGAGTGTCACGGGCAGGTCATTGGAAAGTAAAGTTGTGCCAGGTTCGAGGGCCGGGATGCGCCAGGACATCTGCCAGAATAAAGCGCGCTGAGTATCCCAATCATGGCGATAGAGGCTGTTTGCCTGGAATTGTTTGCCCACCGAAAATCCGATCAACAGGGCCAGCAGGCCGAGTTGCAGGCGTGGGGTTTTGTTCAACAAACCTAACAGACCAGCCGTTATCAGGCTGGAACCGAGCATAAAGGATAGTGTGAAACGATCGGCCGAAAAATGGAGTTGTGGCAGGGTCTTTTCGCCGACCAGCCAGAAGGCTCCGCCTCCCAGGATCCAGGCGCTCAAACCCAGGATGATGAAGGTGCCGGTGAAGCTTTTATCTTCAGCGGAAGCCTGGGATCGCAGGTACAGCCCCACCAGTGCGGTCGCAATGATGGCCAGGCCAAAGGCCGCAATGGTCGAATATACTCCCAGGCTGTTGATGTCCACCGGCTCGAATGGAAAAATCCAGGCATGCGGCACAGTTTCCCAGAAGGCGTTGAGCATATTCGTGATTAGCTTTAATATACCAGTCAAGAAATTGTCACGAATGGCCTGCAGGCCAGCATAGGCATAGCTGGCGTTCTGGTTTTTGAAGAAGAAAGCCCGCCAAAAGGTGACCGCCAGGAATACGGCAAAATACGGCGCGTATAACCGCAGGGTGCGAAGCAGCCTGGTTTTCCAGGGCTCAATCTGTGCGAGCATAAACCAGATCAACACGATGCGGAAAAATTCCAGGAAGTAAAAATATTCCATGGTCAGCAGGTTGACAACTGCCAGGGCCAATGCAAGCAGGCTGAGCGCGGTTGAGCGACGTTCGTGCAGCGAGGCACGGATGGTGAGGTACAACGAAAGCAGGAAGGCATTCAGGATGATGTAAAAATGCGTATACATCAGGCCGAGATAATTCTGGCCCAGGCCGGGGTAGACTAGAAACAGAGCGCTGGTCCATAAGGCTGGGCGTGAATCACGGGGCCAGATCAGGCGGAAGATAGCCCAAACCAGCACTGACGTCAGCCAGCGCATAATGACCATCAGAAGCTGCCAGGCCCACGGGCGAGGCCCGACGAGAGGCAGCAAGCCCTGGTAAAGCAATCCCCAAAACGGGCGGCTGGTGGAGAAGGTTTGCGTCAGGGCGGCCGGGCCAAGGCGGTAATAGATCCAGGTCCAGGGGGCTTCATCCCAATAAAAGCCGCGTTCCCAGAAGAACAGGGCATAGGTCAGCAGGGCCAGGGCCAGCAGGAAAATGGGGACAGGGATCTTGCGGAAAAGTTTCATAGTGGTGATCAGGCTTTCAGGGCAGGTTCCATTTATTTTTGTTATTTAAAACCGTCTCGGCCGCGATTTTTTGTAAGAGTTCGGCGTCTTGGCTGGATAAATTACCGCGATAGCTGAGCCCTGCGGGGCTTTTTTGAAAAATTACTGTGTAGAAAACACAGGCTGCCAGGTAGGTGCCCAATTCGTTGGGGTGGCTGCCATCCTCCTGCCAGAGATTGAGCTTTGGGTTTTGGCGCCAGAGCGCCAGCCAGGCATAGCCCACCGGAGCCAGGCTGGCATGTAGTTCCTGTCCTAACATCAAGTAGCCGTAATTGAGGGCCAGCTGCATGCCTTCGTAGGTGGGCATGCTGTTATCTGGCCAGCCGGATTGATGTCCCCAGGTGACAAACAGGATCGGTTTTGCGCCGGCTGCGTTAATTTTAGCCGCCAGGCCGCGGGCAGCCGGGACCATCTGGGCATTGCGTGCGGCTTCATTGGCAGGCACCTGGCTTTGTTCCTGCAGGACCACATAATTCCATTTTGAGGCCTTGATCTGCTCCAGGGTTGCGCTTGATCTGAGATGCTGCGCGAGGGTCCAACCGCCTGGGGCTGCCATGCCGGTTTCAAGGCGCTGACCGCCGGCTTGGGCCAGCTTGAGCAGGGTCTTGGGCAAGTCATTGACGCTGGTGTAGCTGTTACCGATAAACAAAACCCGCAGGCAGGCCGGGTCATCGCTGCAGTTGGCCATTGAACAGCCGGTTAGTGTAAAGAGCAGGTAAGATAGAATCAGCCAGTGTTTGATCGTTTTCAAGGTACCTCACCGTGAAATGTACAACTAAAGCCACTGATATTTATAAGCGCGAACCATGCGGTTGGAAACGAAAAAAAGAAAAACCAAAATTCGGATCAATCCGAATTGAAAATAATAATACAGGTCTGCTCCGGACCATGTTGGCGATTTTTGCAATGTGTTTGCGAATAAGCAGCAGGATCATCTTATTAAGCCAGGGACAGCTCCATGCGGTGGCGTTCAAAGTTTCCTTCGTGAAAGGTTTTGGCGATCTTAAATCCGGCTCGGCCGTAAAGTTGAATGGCGACCAGGTTGTCGGTTTCGACACTCAGGGCGATGGATGTGTAACCAGCCTGGCGCGCGGATTCGCAAAAAGCTTCCAGCAGGGTTTTGCCCAGACCGTGGCCCTGGGCCTCCGGTGCCACGCCAATATAGGTCAGCTCGATCTGCCCAGGACTGAGCCGGTTGGGGTCCGAACTTGAGAGCAGCGATCGCAATAGACTGATCAAGACGCCTGGACGGGAGAAAGCCAGCTTCAGGATTCGCCCGATGAACCAACCCACTGGCTGGCGCAGACTGGCATTCAGTGCGGCAGGCTGCGGGGAGCCCATGGCCCAGCCAGTGATCGTTCCGAGGTTTGAAACCGTGCACAGGCCCAGCGCAGATGTATTGCTTTGCGCCAGCTGATAATAACGTAATACTATCGGCGCGCCCAGCTCGGATAGCAGGGTTTGCATGACGGCACAGTGCAGGTCGGCAAGTTGCTGCAAGCCAGCTGCATCCAGCCCGGAGAGGGGTGTGAGCTTGTTATCCATGCTTGAGCGTTCAGGCCAGTCCGCGGATCAGGAAAGGGCCCAACGGGCGCACGATAAAGGCCGGCAGGCGTTTCCAGATCGCGATCGCCAGTGCGAATTTGGGATTTTTCTGGTTAAGGGCGGGAAGTTCTGCACCAGGTTTGATGGCATACCAGTAAGATAGCATCTCCTTGCGTGGGCGCCACTTCATTTTAAAAGTTTCGTTGCCAGAACCGAGCAGGCTGCGACCCATGTCGAAAACCTGGTAGCCTTTCTGGCAGTAACGCTCGATCACCGTCCAGTAAAGATATTCACCGGCATAATCTGAACGGTAATTGCGCAGGATGTTGGCGTGCAAATTTGTTGCCACTTTATCGGGCTGTGAAAGGATGAAAACGCCCGCGCCAGCCAGTTTTCCATCCGGCGTGTAAACTACTGCAAACTCAAGCGTTTCCCCCAACGATTCGGCCAGCGCGTGCAGGTAGGCTTTGGCGTGATAGGGCGAGCCAAGTTCCTGCATGGAGCGGGCCAGGGCTTCATAGGCATCATCCAACAGATCGAGATGACCGAATTTTATGATAAAACCTTTTTTACACGACTTACGGATGTGGTTGCGATGGTCTGAGCTAAATAATGGCATCAATGCTTCCGGGTTGGGGTCCAGGTCGAGCCGGTAGGTAGCGTAGACGGGCTGCTGCAGCCAGCCTGCTGGTGCAGGATCGTTTGTTTCACCGGTGCCGGACCAACGGATATTGACATATTCCACGCCCAATTCCGCTGCCAATAGGCGGGCTTCGGCCAGAAGCAGGTCGCGCGCACCTGGCGCAGAGCAGGCAAAGCCGCCGTATGAGCCAAAAGGTGCGGTGGTCAGGTAATTACCGAAGATTGGGTGCCTGACGTGGGTCAAGGCCAGTATGCCGGTTACCAGGCCCTCGACTTCGGTCTCAAACCGGAATACGGGGTAATGGTACAGGCGTTGGACTACATGCGACCAAGAATCAAGCGATGTGAAGGTCGCCGGACCGGTCAGGGAGGTGGGCCAGTTGGCAGGTTCGTCTTGCGCCAGGCGGCGCAGGCGTGTTTCTGCGGGTAAATCTTCAATCATGTGGCACCGCTTGAGCTTAGCGTTTCGTCCAGATAAGTTCCTAGAGGGGATACTGGAAAGTTCTTTAGCAGGGTCTTTAAAAAGTTAGATTTATTTAGAGTAAAGGGGAACAAGAGTGGATGGGATAAGAGATCCGATGCCATGCGGCGTAGAAAGGCAGTCGGGCGGAAAAGTTCGTAAGGGTGCATGATGATGACCGGGCTAAGGCCGGCACGCAGCTCTCTTTCCAGTATGCGCAGGATGGTTCCGGGCATCAGACCGATCATGAAGCTGGAGCCATAGGGTACTTCACCTCCCAGCAATAAGCCGGTCGAAAATTCACGCGGGGCGAGCAGGTCTTTGGAAGGGCCGCGCAGT
This sequence comes from uncultured Anaerolineae bacterium, assembly GCA_903854805.1. The sequence continues at coordinate 13,267 of CAINXK010000090.1, read as the reverse complement.
GCCAGGCTGCTGACGGGTAGTTCCCAGACGGACCCTTTTTGAAGCAAGGTTCCAGCTGGAGCGTAAATCGATGAACTATAAGAAAAGCCGTTTTGGGCTAACAAAGCGTAGGCATCTTCATGAATGCCTACCATGGGAGCGCGATATCCGCGCACCTGGTACTGTGCGCGCCAGGCGGCAGAAGCGTGCAGGTCGCGTTCCAACTCGGCTGGGTCCACCAACGGCCGGTGAAACTGGCAGTGCAGACCCAGTTCATGGCCACCTGACGTGATTTTTTCGGGGATTTGCGGGTACCAGTCCGCGATTTCGCCCACCAGGTAAATGCTGGCCCGGGCTGTACCGAGCATATCCAGGATTGGGTCGATGGCCTGGATGCAAAAACCATCGTCCAGGGCGCGGCGTTGCGCAGTTCCGCTGAGGTGGTCGTAGCGACGCGTCAGGGCAAACCAGGGTTCGTAGTCGATGCTGAGTAAAATCCGGGGTGATGGGAGCATAAGCCAGTGAATTATAGTCGGTTATAAGAACAGGTGAAAGAATTAATGGATTGGATGCAGGGATTTGGCCCGGTTTTGAGAGAATATTCGGGGGTGATGGTGGCATAAAAATATTATTCTGTCTTCCTGCGGGGTGTTCATCCAGGATTCGGGCAATCTGGCAGAGCAGCCAGCTTGAATAAAACAGCCCAGGTTGATCTTGAAACCGGCATTTAATTAGACATTCCAAAAAATAAGGGGCTGTCTGATTATCAGACAGCCCCAGTGGTGGTTTGTTTTAACCCTGGTAATAAACCGGTTTGGATCAGTCTTGCACGATCCAGGTGCCAGTTTCGCCCTTGAGGGCGCGCCCGATGTTGGCGGGATTGGTGATCAGGGCTTCGCCTTGGGGATTGGCTTCCAGGAACCAGATGATGGCCTGGACCTTGGGGGCCATGGAGCCCTTGGCAAAATGGATGCCTTCAGCCAGGTAGGCTTTGGCTTCAGAGAGTGTCAGTTTGTCCAGCCACTTCTGATCGGGTTTGCCGAAGTTAATCGCAACCTTTTCAACGGCGGTGGAGATAACAAACAGATCGGCTTTGATGTTGCGGGCCAGCAGGGAAGATGCATAGTCCTTGTCGATCACGGCTGAGGTGCCTTCGTAATTGCCGGTGCCGGGATCAATTACCGGGATACCACCGCCGCCGACTGTGATGGTGACAATGCCTTTTTCGAGCAGGGTTTCAACCGTTTCGAGTTCAACGATTTCCTTGGGCAAAGGCGAAGCCACCACGCGCCTGTATCCGCGCCCGGCATCTTCAACCACTGTCCAACCCTGTTCACGTTGCCGGCGATCAGCTTCTTCCTTCGACATGAACCCACCAATTGGTTTGGTTGGTTTTTGGAAGGCCGGGTCATTTATATCCACCAGCGTCTGGGTGATGACTGTTACCACCTTTTTCTTGATGCCGCGCTGGTAGAGGATGTTCTGAAGGTTCTGCTGCAGGGCATAGCCAATTGCCCCCTGGCTATCTGCGCCGCAGACATCCAGGGGAACTTCGTGCATGCCTTCAGTTTTGTGGGCGATCTCAGAGCGGCGCAGGATGAAACCAACCTGCGGCCCATTGCCATGACCAATGGCAACTTCCCAGCCTTGCTCGATCATATCGGCGATATGCATGGCAGTTTCTTTGGCTGCCACATACTGGGCTTCAACACTGACATTCCGCTCGTCGACAATCAGGGAGTTTCCACCGATTGCGATCACTGCGAGTTTCTTACGCGCCATAGATTATCTCCTAGGCCATGGTTAAAGCCATGACGGCTTTTTGAGCATGCAGGCGGTTCTCAGCTTCGTCAAAGACAACCGATTGCGGGCCATCAAGGACGCTGCTGGTCACTTCGACATCACGGTCGGCAGGCAGTGGGTGCATGTAAATGGCACCGGGTTTGGCAACTTTCAATTTGGCATCATCCATCAGCCAGTTCTTGTACATATCCTGGAGTTTTTTGCCTTCAACTTTGTCTGTGGTGGTCAAGAGCGGACCCCAGGACTTGGCATAGATGACATCCGCATCCACGCAAGCTTCGGTCATGCCGTCCTTGGTGTCAATGATCTCGAAGTTGGTGCCGGCCAGGCGGGCTTGTTCTTTAGCCTGTTCGACGATTTCGGGCATGAGCGGGAATTCGGGCGGGTAGGCCAGGGTTACATCCATGCCAAAACGCGGCATCTGCAGGATCAGCGATTGGGGCACGGAGATGGGTTTGAGGTAGGAAGCGGCGTAGGCCCAGGAGACTACGATCTTTTTCTTGCGCAGGTCTTTGCCCTTCTTTTCCATGATGGTCATCAGATCGGCCAGGCATTGGAAGGGATGGTAGATGTCGCACTGCATGTTCAGCACCGGGGTGCGGCTGTTTTTGGCTACAGCATTCAAGTAGCGGTTGCCATCGCCAAAATCGCAGTGGCGGATGGCGATGCCGTCGAAGTAGCGCCCAAAGATTTCTCCAATCTCGACAGGGGTGTCACCGTGGGAGATCTGGGTGGTGTTGCTATCGATGAATGCGCCGTGTCCGCCGAGCTGGGCCATGCCGGCTTCGAAAGAGCCGCGGGTGCGGGTGGATGAGAAGAAGAACAGCATCGCCAGAACCTTATCGCGCAGGTAGGGGTGCGGTTCGCCCAGGGCGCGTTTGCGTTTGAGGTCCCAAGCTACCTCTAGTACGGTTTCGACTTCTTCTTTGGTGAAGTCAAGGTCGCCAATAAAGTCACGACCGCGGAAATTTGTTTGCATGTTTGGATCTCCTTATTTTGTCAGTTTTTGGTCAACTTGTTGTCTAGCCTGCCAGTTAGTCAGCTGGCTAGTGTTTGTGGAGAGAATAGATTTAGACGTTGCAGGCTAAGATAGGTAGCGAGCAAAGATTAAACTCGGATTATTTCGGCGCTGGTAAAGGCACCGTTATCCCAGGAAAGCCGGACGCCTTCGCAGTACAAGACGTAGTCGCCCAAAAAGTCCAGGTTGTCTTTTGGCAGACAGGCTGCAGCGCTCATTTCAACCACACCGCTATGATTAATCACCAGGGCTGACCCATGATCGGGAAGGGCATCAACCAGTTTATGATAGAAATCCGCCAGGGCACGGGCATATTGCCAGTCTGGGCTGTTTTTTTTACGGGCAGCCTGCGCATATTCGCTGAAGCTGGAGCCAAAGGGGCATTCAAGTTGAATACCCATCTCGGTGCCAGCCAGTAATTCAGCGGTTGCATCCACGGCAAAACCCATTGCAACCGCCGTCTGGATGGCCCGCGGCAGCGGGCTGGTGACGACACGGTTGAAACGGCCCATTTTTTCACCGAGCATGCGCGCCAGTGTGACGCCTTGCTGGGTAAGCTTGCCATCCTGGGCGCGTATGGAGTGGCGGCGGATTTCAATGGTCTTCATGAGCGCTGCCTGCCAATATTATTAAGGAATCAGGGACGGCAGAATTGCGTAAAACTCGGTGGCTTTGACCATGTCACCCAGATCGACGCTGTCGCGCACGGTGTGGGCGGTTTCTTCATCGCCAGGGCCGAAACCGATGGATGGGATGTTAGCTTTGCCAGCCCAGTAAATGCCATTGGTGGAGAAATTCCATTTGCCGCTGGGGACATCTTTCAGACCGATTGCAACGCGGGCTTTCTGTCCGGCTTCGACGAGTGGGTGGGTTTCTTCATAAGCCCAGGCGGGGAAGTACTTGTCGACAGGGAAAACAAAGCCGGTATAAGACGGCTCATCGTAGAACATTTCTTCAACCTTGACCGAATCCTTGAATTCTGCGGGGATCAAGTCTTCGACCTGCTGCTTAACTGCTTCCTTGGTTTCGCCAAATGTCATGCGGCGGTCGATGAAAATGATGGCTTCATCGGGCACAGCGTTGATCGAGGGTGTCTGGACGTGCATATCGCTGACCGTGATCTTGCCATGGCCCAGGAAAGGATGGTCACCCAGTTTAGGTTCGAGATCGCGGATGCCGGCGATTATTGGGAGCAGTTTGTAAATGGCGTTTTCGCCCAGGTGATTGGAAGCCGCATGCGCAGATTTGCCCTTGGCTGTAACCTTCATTTCCAGGCGGCCTTTGTGCCCACGGTAGACATTCATCTTGGTGGGCTCACCGATCACCACGAAATCCGGGCGAATGCCGGGGTCAACTTCCACAAATGTATTTGGCGCAATGCCATCGCACCATTCTTCCATATTGCCGAAGTAATAAGCTGTCCAACCCTCGAGCAGTCCCAGGTCGCGGGCAAAAGCCAGCCCATAGACCATCCCAGGTGTGGAGCCTTTTTCATCGCAGGCGCCGCGGGCGTATAGGACGCCATCTTCAACTTTGCCTTCGAAGGGGTCCCACTGCCATTCGGTCCGGTCACCGACGCCGACTGTGTCGATATGTGAATCGTAGACGATGACGCGCTTGCCAGAGCCGATGCGTCCCATGATGTTGCCCATTTTGTCAAAACGTACTTCATCGAAGCCGAGCTTGCGCATCTCGACTGCGATGCGTTCTCCAACCGGGCCAATCTGTGATTCCATCGAAGGAATTGCGCAGATCTCACGCATAAACTTGATGATGTCTTCTTTGTGTTGAGCAACCTTGGATTGAATTTCGTTTACTTTCATTATTAGCCTCTTTGATTACCTCGAAAAATCCCGGGTGCGACCCATTTCGTCCCAGATGAGGGGAGATTTGGGCGCAATCTTCCCGTCCTTGACCTGGCGAGAAGCAATAAAGATAGTTTTGCCAACATCAATGCTGGCAGGCGATAGATCGGTCAAAATCTAGGCTTTAAAAGATTAAGCTGGCCCCACCCGGCGCACAATATGGAACTTGAAATAGCCTGGCAGGAAGTAGCTGTAAGAAAAATCCACCACCTTGCCCGATGCAGTGAACAATCGGGCTGTAAATTGGAGCAAGACGTCGCCACGTTGAATTTCAAGCATTTTGGCGACTTCAGATGTGGCGTTGGTGGCGGTAATATTTGTATAAGAAATAGTCAGCGGATCACCTCGAGAGAGCAGGTAATCCAGCACTGAACCATCAAATTTATTGGTCAATTCGCCTGGTTGCAATGTTTCTGCCGGCAATGTGTCGACGAGGTAAGCCACCGGACGAGAATCGGCGCTCATAGTACGGGAAATGCGGATCAGAGGCGCGCCTTCGCTGATTTCCAGTGATTGGGCGGTGTCAAGGTCTGCGATAGTCTGCTCGACTGTAACGGGACCAGGGCCAACATCCAACCCGTTGCGACGGGCCAGGGTCATCATTGATTCGAGCACTTCAAGACCGCCCTCAATCACTGGAGGTTTGCCGACTACAAAAGTCCCGGCGCCCTGGCGGCGGCGAATAAGGCCCTGGGTTTCAAACATGCGCATGGCTTCACGCAGGGTGGCGCGGCTAACACCGAGTTGTTTGGCAAGCACTGGTTCGGATGGCAGACGTGAACCAGCGGGCAGGCTTTTGATCAAAACCGCCAGGTCTGTTTGCAAACGTTGAAAAGGGAAATGTGGCATAGTGACGACTCCGGTGTTGGCAGGATAGCTGAAGTGCCGATGTGCGGCTAAAAAATTTTCTTTCAGGATCAGAAAACTGTTGCGCTGGTTAGTTCTTGATTATTTTTCAAAGACCGGGATGAATTCAAATTTATTGACATCCACCAGGCCTTTGTCAGAGATGCGTAGTTCTGGGATGACCACCAGGCCCAATAAAGCCAGCTGCATATTAGGGCTGTTCAGCTCACTCCCGCACAGTTTGAAACCATCCAGAACACTGGCAGCTTCGCGCGCAACGATTTCCACCGGTTGGTTTGACATCAGACCGGCGATCGGCAGCTGCACCTCACCGATGATGGTGCCATTTCTGACGACCACCTGGCCACCGCCAGTTTCTTTCAACCGGTTGGCAGCAACCGCCATGCTGGCCTCATCCGTACCGACGATGAGCATATTATGGCAATCATGCGAGACGGTTGTGGCGACAGCGCATTTATTGGTAAATCCGAAACCTGAAACCAGGGCTACTTGTATCGCACCCGTGTCACGGTGGCGTTCGATCAACGCGATCTTGGCAATATCGCGCGAGATATTGGGGCGCAGCTCACCATTTTCGGGTTTCATCTTGAGCGTAAGGTGCTTGGTGGGAGCCTGGTTTTCGATCACCCCGATCACATGCGCGGTGACTTCAGGACTCTGATCATCAACCGGGATGCGGAAATCTTGGGCGATGATTGTGCGGGGTAGGTGCGTGCTGTTTTTCGCCCAGGCTGGGTAGGGGTAAGCCGGAATCTGTGCAAGGAATTTGCCATCGCGCGACACAAGCTTGCCCTTGGCGATGACGGTTTGAGCCTGGAAGTTTTTCAGGTCATCTACAAATAGAATATCGGCCCAGCGGCCGGGGGCAATTTGACCCATGTCACGGCTGACACCGAAGTGGTCGGCGCTGTTGATGGTAGCCATCTGGATCGCCGTCATGGGTGCCAGGCCTTCGCCGATAGCGTGACGTACGACCCGGTCGATGTGGCCATCGTTTGCAAGCGTTTCGGCGTGACAATCGTCAGTGCAAAGCAGAAAATGACGTGGATCGAGGCCATATTTGGTAACGGCCTTCATCTGGGTGACCACGTCATGCCAGGATGAGCCGTAACGCATCATGACCTTCATACCCTGGCGGGCACGGGCGATGGCGTCTTCGGGCCGGGTGCCTTCATGGTCATCCTCGGGGCCGCCGGCTGCATACGCATGGAAGGGCAGTCCCAAATCCAGGCTGGCATAATGTCCACCGGTGGTTTTATTGGCGTGGCGGGTGCTGTGCATCTCGGCGTGCATTTTTTCGTCAGAAGCGATCACGCCCGGGAAGTTCATCATCTCACCAAGCCCGATGATGCCAGGCCAGGTCATGGCTTCGGCCACGTCCGCCGGGCTGATGGTGGCGCCGGGGGTTTCCATGCCGGGCGCGGATGGTACACAGGAAGGTGCTTGTACAAAGACATGCACCAATTGCGCGGCAGCTTCATCGACCATCAATTTGACGCCTTTCAGACCGAAGACATTGGCGATTTCGTGTGGGTCGACAAACATACCGGTTGTGCCGTGTGGAACCACTGCGCGCACGAATTCGCTGATGGTGACCATACCGCTTTCAACGTGCATGTGTGCATCCAGCAGGCCAGGTACCAGGTAGCGCCCACCGGCATCCAGTACTTCGGTTTGCATTCCGATAGTGTGGTCGGCATTCTCGCCAACATAAGCTATATGGCCATCCACGACAGCGATATCGGTTTTGGGGATAATTTCACCGGTTTGTACACAGACCCACCTACCATTTTTGATGACCAGGTCTGCAGGGGTCCGCCCCATGACTACATTGACGAGCAGTTGAGAGAGCATTCTTATCTCCACAATCGTGTAAGAACGTGATGATGCTATTAATCGTACGGGCCAGCCAGGCTGGCCAAATCGGTTGATATTATTGCGGAAGTTCAGCGGCCAAAGGCAAAGATGACAGGCACATCGACCCAGAGACCACGGGAGCTAACCAAGGTGTTCATTTCGGCCAGGTGTTCGGCTTTGATCTGTTCGCGCTGTTCTTCCGGCAGCATTAAAAGAGGCATGCCTTCAATTCCTGCCATGATTTCGGCCCAGCGGTCTTTGGGAGTGGCCAGGTAGTACCCCAGCTGCTCCGTCAGAACTTCTATATTGGTGAAACCAGCTTCATCTAATAACCGTTCACAGATTTCTGGTTTATCCATACGCTCGAAGGGCAGCGAACCACTCTTGAGCCCATGCGTTTGAAGGCGCGCAGCCCATAGACCCCGTAATGGCTCCAAGAACCCTGGTTCAAAACTATTGAAGCCCGCACAGCCGCCGGCTACCAATACCCTCCGGAATTCTTTGAGTGCCGAGAGCATATCCGGGATAAAAAAGAGCGCAGACCCACACAAGACAGCTTCAAAGCTCTGATCGGGGAAGCTCAATTTTTCAGCATCCCCCTCCTGAAATTCGGCCTGTTGGATTCCGGCAGCGGCCAGTTTCAGGCGCGCCTGGTTGAGCATGTCTGGCGATAGATCGATCCCGGTCAGCTTGCCAGCTGGCCCAACGATTTGAGCAGCAGGCAGCGCGAGCAGACCGGTGCCCGTGGCCACATCCAGAACGCGGGCACCGCTGCTGAGGTGTGCCAGTTCAACCAATCTGTTCGCAGGGGCGTGCAAAAAATACATGCTATCGTAATTCGATGCGATCGCATTGAACGTTGCTTTTAGTCTATCCTTTTGATCAACCATTTTGGGCACTCCAGTTTTTTCTACCAATAAATCTGATGTAACAATAAGTGTCTACCCAAAAATACCTTAAGAGATTAATAAACGTTTGGCAGCCCGGTTATGTTTTTCGATAAGCAGGCCCGAATCGACGGTGGTAAGCTGCCCATTTTTGACGATAAATTTGCCGCCGACTACGGTGTAATCGACCTGGCGCGGCTGGCAGAAGACCAGTGCTGAAACCGGGTCGTGAACGGCGCCGCCGGCGTAACCCAGCTGGTTGAGGTTGATGGCGTAAAAATCGGCACATTTGCCTGGCTGCAGCGAGCCGATATCCGTACGACCAAGCACAGCTGCGCCGCCACGTGTGCCAAGCCAGAGTGCTTCGCGGGCGGTCATCAGTTTGCGGTTGGGGTCATTTGAAAGTGAAAAGCCGGTGATACCCTCACGTAAGCGTGAAAGCAACATGGCCTGGCGCACCTCAGCCAGCAGATGTGAGCCATCATTGGAGGCCGAGCCATCCACGCCAAGCCCGACGTTGATGCCCGCCGCCAGGTATTCCCTGAGCGGTGCAATGCCAGAGGCCAGGCGCATATTGGATGTCGGGCAGTGCGCCACACCACAATTGTGCCGGGCAAAAACAGCGATCTCTTCCGGGTTGACATATACCGAATGTGCGAACCAGACATCCTGGCCGACCCAGTCAACTGACTGCATGTACCCAACCGGGCGGTAGCCAAATTTTTGCAGGCAGAACTGTTCTTCATCCTCGGTTTCTGCCAGATGGGTGTGCAGGTGCACTCCGTATTTACGCGCCAGTTTGGCCGATTCGCGCATCAGATCACCAGTGACGCTGAAGGGCGAGCAAGGTGCCAGCACGATTTGAGTCATTGAACCGGGTTTGGGATCGTGGTAGCGCTGGATTAGACGCTCGGAGTCTGCCAGAATCACATCTTCGTGATCGGTAACAGAATCTGGGGGCAGCCCGCCCTGCGATTCTCCCAGGGACATGGAACCGCGCGAAGCATGCAGGCGCAGCCCGAGCTGTAGACCGGCTTCAATTTCATCATCCAGTTTTGAGCCATTGGGGAATAAATAGAGATGATCCGCCGCGGTGGTGCAGCCTGAGAGTGCCAGTTCGGCCAGGGCGGTCTGGGTGGATGTGAAGATATCATCCGGAGTCATGCGTGCCCAGATTGGGTAAAGCGTTTTGAGCCAGTTGAATAAATTGGCATTTTGGGCGGCGGGAACGGCGCGCGTTAAGGTCTGGTAGAAATGGTGATGGGTGTTGACCAGTCCGGGCAGCAAGATATGCCCATTTAGATCCAGAACTTCGTCGGCGCTGGCTGGCAGGCTGGCGCTGGGACCGACCTGTTCAATGAAGCCGTCACGGATAAAGAGTCCGCCGTCTGGCAGCTCGGTCTGGTTGTCGTCCATCGTAACAACGTATGCATTTTTTATAAGGAGGGTGGCCATTATTCGTATCCAGTGCTAACGGAATAGAGTTGTCTGACAACTTATAGTTTAACTCAAAGGGATAGACAAGTCAATCTGTTTGGTGTCATATCTTTTAACTTTCCTGGGATTTACTTTGCAATTGGGTCGGTATGGAAGAATATTTTTCTGAGGGTACGTTTGCGATCTGCCAGTATGCGCGCTGAGTAAATACCGTCATGGTTGGATCATCAAATGCCAGCAAGCAGTATTGTTCGAATCGCTCAGCCATCGGTAGTTGCAGATCGTGACGCGCAGGGTTATAATAGGTGTAATCAAGGAGTCGCAACTATGACTGAACCAAAAGATCGTAAACCAGCCTCTGATCGTTTCAAAGAACATATCCCCGAAGATGTGCGTGAACACATGCGTGCAGCCCGGCAGGAAATGCGTAAAAGCGTGGAAGGTTTTCTGCCACCTGAATTCGTCGAACACCGCCGCGCGGCTCGCAAGGAAATGTTGCTGGCTTTACGCGGAATGTTGGATCATGCGATCGAACGCATCGACGAGCGCGTCCAAAAAACTCAATAAGAATGTTTAAAAATAACCGCCCCGTCAATCTGACGGGGCGGTTTGCGATTAACTCAATCATTTAGCGCCAGGGGCGGTGACCACGTGCAAAAAACAACATCCAGGCCAGCGGCAGCAGTGCAGCCCCCATCAGCAGTTTTCCATATTGGGCATCGGAACTGTACAAGATGGCTCCGCCAATCAGCAATGCCCCGAAGAGCATGCCACCTGTCATGCGGTTGATGGCAGCCTCCAGGAACATTACCTGGCGGTTGAGCACTGGGGTCTGTACGGAAAGATCGCCACGTTCAAGGATGGTTAACACTCGTTCGCTGCGCGCGGGCAGACTGATCAGAACTTGAAAGATTTTTAGGGCTTCATCCAGCCAGGTCTTCCAGTTGGAGACGCCTTCATCGGCGACCAGCTTGGTGGCAAAGGGGGCGATGGAGGTCCACAGGTTAAATTCGGGGTCGAGACCGGTGCACATCCCAGAGAGGATGGCCACGGTGCGCCCAAGCATCAGCAGGTTCTGGGGCAACTGGAAGGGCATACTGTACATCAGCTCGCGGAATTGCAGGCTAAATTTCAGCATTTCGGCATGATCGATTTGCCGCAGTTCGCTCATACTTTTACCCCAGAAGCGGTCAAAGAGCTGAGCGCCAGCCATTTCGATTAACTTCAGATCGGCGCTTGGCAGCAGGACACCCAGGGTTTTGTAAGACTGAACCAGGCGGGCCGCGTCGCGAGTGCCGACGGCGATGACTGCTTCGCGCAGCCCGGCGCGTAGATTTTCCGGCATCCGTCCAACCATGCCAAAGTCTATGAAAGTCAGTTTGAAGTTTTGTTTGCCATCTGTGCCCTTGCCTTCTACTGGTGTCACAAACAGATTGCCAGGGTGCGGGTCGGCATGGAAGAAACCGTCCTCAAATATTTGCTGCATATACGTATCGAGCAGAAGAGTGGCCACATCGGCCCGTTGAATACCCGCGGCAGTGATGGCATCATAATCGCCGAGTTTGATCGCAAAGACATTTTCCAGTGTCAGCACACGCCGGGTGCTGATGTTCCAGATAACTTTTGGAACGTGCACACGTGGATTGTCTTTGAAGTGTGTGTCGAATGTCTCGGCGTTGCGTCCCTCGGCCAGGTAATCGATTTCTTCGCGAGTAGTGCTGGCGAACTCTTCCACGAGTGCGCGCACATCGGCACGATCGCTGATCGGTTTGTATTTCTGCAGCCAGCCGCCCACCCGGCGCAGGGCAGATAGATCGACTTCCACGATCTGTTCGATGAAAGGTCGCTGAACTTTGACGACTACATCCATGAACCCGTGATCTTCGGCATCGGCGGGCAACAGGCGGGCGCGGTGCACCTGCCCGAGCGAAGCGGCTGCCATGGGGGTTTCTTCGAACCAGGCATATTTTTCAGCCAAAGGCGCACCCAGGTCGGTTTCGGCTTGTTTGCGGATGGCTTCAAAATTTTCAGGCGGAACTTCATCTTGCAGCCCGGCCAGCTCGTCGGTTATTTCAGGCGGCAGAACATCCAGGCGGGCAGAAAGGAACTGTCCGACCTTGATCATCAGTCCGCCCATGCGAATGGCAAGCGCTCTGAACCGAACAGCTATACGTTTGTAGCGATCTGAACGTGTGCTGCGGGCCAGGCTGCGTAAGCCAATTCGCGGCAGTATGATTTCCCAAAAGATAAATCCGAGTGTGACCCTACCAAAAAAGAAAACAATGCGCCAATAACGGGCGCGTAAACTTGATGCCTTCATGCAACCTCCATCCAAACTGTGTATCCGCTGGATTGTATCACTTCGGAAGTTCAATCGCCGCCGGGCTAAGGCTCTTGAGCTGAGAGATCATAACGGCCACGAAGATAATGGCACAACCCAGGACCTGAATGGGCAACAGGGTTTGTTTGAGGATGAGCCAGGCTGCGATGACTGCGAAAACTGCTTCGAGCCCGAGGATCAGGGCTGCATCGGTGGGTGGTGTGTGCCGCTGTCCCCAAACTTGCAGAGTGTAACCGATCCCGATCGAAATGGCGGCCCGGTAAAGTACTATTCCCACAACGGGCAGCAGCATCAGCTGGCCCAGGTTTTCAAAAGCCAGCCCCAATATAAAATTGAACACTCCGGCAACAATGAACTGTCCCGCGGCAAAAGAAATCGGTTCGAAGCGCATTGCGAACTTTCCCAGCACGACAAAATGCAGGCCCCAGAACATTGCTCCGATCAATTCGAGCCAATCACCGGGCTGGATGTGAAAGCTGCCAGCCGTTGAGAGGAGATAGGCACCCAGGATGGCAAGCCCAACTGCAATCAGGTCAAGCCAGTGTGGTTTTTCGCGAAAGCTGATCCATAAAATGAAGGGGGTGAAAACCGCATACAGGCTGGTGATAAAGCCGGCATTGGCAACCTGGGTGTAATAGATACCAACTTGTTGCAGCGCGCTTCCGACAAACAGGATACTGCCCGCAATAAATATCCAGGCCCACTGGTTTGTGGGCAATTTCTGCGCGCGTGGGATGAACGGAAGCAAAATCAGGGCGGCAAGTGAGAAACTTGCACCATTGAAAAGATAGGCGATCTGGTACTGTGCCGCTATGCCCTGGGTGATGAAGCCCGTGCCCCAAACGATGGCTACAGCGAAGAGTGTGAGATCTGCTTTCAGGCGCATATTTATCCTAATATTCCCGGGAATTTTGAGGTGGGCTGGGCACATCCAATATACCGTTTTGCCAGGCGAGCTGTCAAGGCGGGAATGTTTTGTCGCGTCTTTACAGCTCGCATCGAGCACAGGCTTTATGTGATGACCACTCATTGGCGTAACCCTGAAGTGATCAATTGCAGGTAGACCAGGCCAGGTGAAAAATGGCATTTTCATACCACCCGGGCCGGATGGTTGCGATCATTCTGCGCGGGCTTGTTTTGCCCTATTATTTGCATTTGTTCATGGGAAATGCACGCGGGTCAGATATTACCTGTCGCTATGGTGGTGAAGAGT
>CAINXK010000089.1 GCA_903854805.1 uncultured Anaerolineae bacterium | reverse complement strand
TCCGGGTTGCATTGGGCTGAAATTATGTCAATCCAATGCTTGCCACCCGAAACATCTTGTGTAGCGATCGTTGGAAACAAGATTAGCCAAAATTTGAAAGTTGTTTGCGAATACAAACAGCCCTGAGACGCAGAAAACTACGGCAATCTCGCGCCAATAATGTTCGAAATCTCCATTGGCAACCTTTGGATTTGCCAATGCTTTCGCCAATCGTTCCCCAAAAACAAAGCAAAACCCGTGGCGTAATTTCGTGTTGGGCAAGACCTTATTCAGGCAGAATAATCCCCCGAAAAAATATACCAGACCCTTTAGAAAACCTTTCCAAGCTATATCTGAACCCTGACACTCATAATATTTGCATTTTGTAAAATGGCCTTTTTAGGTATAATAAGAGTATTATTATCTTATTACAATTCAGCTTGCAAACATGGATTGTAGATATTCCCGCCAATATCAATAGATTCCACTAAATGAATAGGTAAACCATGCCACAATCACCCTGGATCGGACGCTTAATCAGCGGGCGTTATCAAATAGAAGAACTGCTTGGACAAGGCGGGATGTCGGCTGTTTACAAAGCAACTGATCCAAATTTGAAACGTGCCGTAGCGATCAAGCTTATCCATGCCCATCTTGCCGGGGACAAGCAATTTATACAACGCTTTGATGAAGAAGCTGCTGCGGTTGCTTCGCTGCGACACCCCAACATTGTGCAGGTGCATGATTACAATTCAGATGACGGCACATATTACATGGTTCTGGAGTTTGTGCCAGGGGAGACTCTCCAGGATCGTCTGCAGCGCCTGGGCACCCAGGGGCGCAACCTGGCAATCGATGAAGCCATTCATTTTGCATTGAACATTTGTGATGCACTGGGGTACGCTCACCAACGCGGAATCATCCACCGGGATATTAAACCTGCCAATATCATGTTGGACGTATATGGGCAGGCAATTCTGATGGATTTTGGGATTGTGAAGATCCTTGGAAATAATAGTCACACTGCCACTGGCGCAGTGCTCGGTACGGCGCGCTATATCGCGCCAGAGTTGATCCGCTCAGAACCGCCAGACCAGCGCTCGGATATATACTCACTTGGCATCAGCATCTACGAAATGTTAAGCGGAAAACCGCCCTTCCAATCCGATTCTTCGATGTCTCTGATGATGATGCACTTGAATGACCCAGTGCCCGATCCCAGAAATCTGCGCACAGATATTCCTGCGGAACTGGTCAAAATCCTGCTCAAGTGCCTGGAAAAAGATCGCGCAAATCGCTATCAAAGTACGGCAGAACTGGCAGTCGATCTTAACCATGTGCTCAGTACAATCTCAACCGGAACCGTTATCGCCCCAATTCAGGCAGCCCCGGCTTCCAGAACGGTCCTACCGCTCCATCAACCAGCGCTAAACCAGGCAACCAGCATAGAGCAGCCTCACCCTGCGCCATACACCCCCACACCCAACCACACAGCGACCATAATGAAGCCGCCACCTGCCAAAAAACAAACCACCTGGATCTGGTTATTTGGCCTGGGTGGTGTGTTTCTATTCTTTATGGTGATTGTGTTTATAGGAGGGGTTTTCATTTTCTCGCGTCGATTTGCCGCTGTGCCAGTTGCAGCGCAAGCCAGCGCAACCAATACGGCGGCTTCCATAATCCCCAACACCCAGGCTCCAAACTCACCGCCAGTCGTGCCCAGTTCTACGAGCATAGCCACCATCGCAGCTGCAACACAAATACCAGCCAGCGAAACACCAGCTCCGACACCCACGGTGACTTTGCCACCCTATTACGTCCGCATCAATAGTATCAACCTGGTCGGGAATAATTACTCGGTGGATTATGAAACCTTTGGTTACCTTGAAAAACTACCTGGTATGCACGTTCACTTTTTCTTTAACACCGTCGCCCCGGACCAGGCCGGGATGCCCGGCAATGGCCCATGGAAGCTGTATGGTGGGCCGCGACCCTTTACAGGTTACACCACCAATCAGCAACCTGCAGGTGCAACACAAATGTGCGCCCTGGTCGCCAACGCCAACCACACAGTGATTGCCGGTAGTGGAAATTGTTTCGACTTGCCTTAATCACCTACTTGGTTTTCTTCCACCCCACTGGCTGACCCGCATGGGCTTCAGTAACATGCCTGCCAGTATCACTGCTGACAACGTA
>CAINXK010000088.1 GCA_903854805.1 uncultured Anaerolineae bacterium | reverse complement strand
GATGAAGTCAGAAAAGGGTCTTATTTTGAAATTGCGCCCAATTTTCAAATAGAAAATCATAACTTTCTAGCTAAAATCAAAATTGGGTTCTGAAATATAACCAATTTCAGGTTGTAAGTGGGTAAAAAAATCCAATTATTGCTTTGTTAGATGATCGACCATGACAATTATTTCAATCAAAATGATTCGAAATAATTATTGCATTGGACTATATAAGCTTCGATAGATTGTATATATTTCGTAAATATTACGAATGTAGTCCCTGGTTTCGCCATAACGAATTATTTCTAGCTCAAGATCAATATCATTATTGGCAAGGTTTTGCCAAATATTGGCGTTCCCCGGTCCACTGTTATACGCCGCCAAGGTCGCATACAAGTCCCCGTTTAAATATAGGCGGTTGGATTTAAGATAATCTGTTCCAAGCCTGATACTAACATAAGGGCTGTATAAATCATCAGGATTGAAATTAAGAGGCCAGCCCATTTTTGAAGCTATACTCGACCCTGTTTCAGGCATAATTTGCATTAAACCGCGTGCACCAGCACCTGAGTGTACAAATCCTTCAAATAGTGATTCTTGCCGAATAAGACTAGTTACAAACAATGGATTAAATCCGGTTTCAGATGCAGCTGGCCAGATAAGATCGGTGTAATATAACCCATATCGGATGTGGTTGAAGTATACAGGAGCTGAAAGGCTGGCAGACTGGTCATCCAGTCCTGCTAAATTTAATACTTCGCGCAATGAATAAATCGCTGATCGGTAAGCGCCAATATCCAGTAAATAATTACCGAGGCGAAATGAATCTGCTGGGTTGGTTTTCAACTGATCACGGATGGATTCAAATTCCAGCCTGGCTTCATCATAGAGCCCAAGATTCCAAAATTCTTTTCCACGCTGAAAGCGTGGATCAGATGAAAATGTGCTCAAATCTGATAGGTCAGTATTTGCTGGCAAATTAAATTTAATTCGCACCCAAGAAGCCGCCTCGCCTCGTTCAATAAGGAGGTCGATATTCAAATTCATTGAGGGTGGAGACAGAAATGGTGCGCGCTGTTCAAGTAGATCTCGGGCGCGTAAACTGTAATACCCATTGGGGTCCGATATTTGTGCTTGCTCCCAAGCAGAACGTGCATTGGTGATGTCATCAATTGATTTATAAGTTTTTCCTATCCAAAGCAATGCTCTGGCCCGGTCAGTAGGCTCTTTTGCCAATAGCAGCGCTTGCTGGAAATCGTTGTTTGCCATGGAGAAATTGCCCAATCTATAACGTACAATACCAGCTTGAAACCAGGAGTTGCTCATTGATTGATCTGTTCCGAAACGATCTGGGAGAGATTCCCATAATGCAGCTGCCTTCTCTAAATTCCCAGAGCGCTCATAAATTCGTGCCGCCTCAAGCAGATAAGTTGCGACTATCGGTGAAGCAGAAGTTTCACTCGCAAATTTTTCAAGTCCGCTGGTGGCAGCAACGTAGTCATCCAAATACCCCCATTGCGTATAGGCCCGTTCGTCCCAGGCAGTATCCCAGTAACGGTTACCGGGATACTTATTTATAAGCGTATCCCACATTTCAATTGCAGAATTGTAATCACCCATTTCCCGCAATGTTAAAGCCATAAAGTGAAGTACAGTCCCATCATGATTAGGGTTATCTGATGCAAATCGCTGGAAAGCACGAAGAGCAACATCATACTTTTGGGAGTAATAGTCCACCAGTCCGCGATTAAACTCATCGACAGGCTGGTTAGCTTCAACGAGACCTACCAGTGCAGAATAAGAATCGAAAGACAAGGGATAATTATCAACAGCATGGCGCCAGCGACCGTAGCCATCATCATACCGGCCTAAATCGAGCAAAGCCCGACCTGACAAAAGGTCCAATTGCGCCTTGGTAAAATCATCAGAAGTCAATCCATATAATTCATCGTATATTTTTAGGGCAGAATCAGGATCACCGGAATACAGATAAGTTCCAGCCTTTTTTATTCGTAAGCCGAAAGGCCTTACAAGGTCAGGGGTATTTTCGGCAATATTATATGCTTTCTGGGCTTCGAGCTGGTTATCCAAGGCGGAAAAAGCATCTCCGCGCTTTTCTTGAACATAACCTTCGAGCAGGACAGGACGACCTGATAAATAATTACCATATGCATCAGCAGAATCTTGATACCGCTCAAGGGAAAAGTAAGTTTCTCCGAGCAGAAACCAAGCATTAATACCTTGTTCGGATGAAGGATAATTTTGAGTAAGTGCACGCAAATTTTCCAATGCTGACGGCAAATTTCCTGCAAGAAAATCAGCCTTGCCCAATCCCCAAAGAGCAGCAGGACGAACATCATTATCCGTTGTTGATGAAAGCACCGATTGATATTCTTGTATCGCTTGGGGATAATTCCCATTGAAGATTGCTTTTTCTCCGGTTGTTATTCGTGCAGCTGGAGGCGGTGTGGCCGTCACTAACGGAGTTGGCGAAATTGTCGGTAAGGGAGATGTAGTTTGAGTTGATATCACCGCACTAATTGCGGGCGTCGTATAAGCAATATTTGCTTGTGGCAAATTACATGCTGTCAGGATAAGAACCCAGATAATGAATAAGGTAGGAGTTTGTTTCATTGCGTGCTTATAATGCCGAAATAGTTGCATGTCAAGTTAGATGGCGGTCTCGGCCGAAAAATCTATTCTGTGAGACTTTGAGACATTATCATTCGAAGAAAATGCCGCTTTTACATTTTTACCAAAAAAACC
The DNA here is from genome assembly GCA_903854805.1 of uncultured Anaerolineae bacterium. Next base: position 21,314 of record CAINXK010000088.1, on the reverse strand, counting down.
ACGAAAAATTCCACATTGCTTTACAACCGTATCCACACGTGATAAACTACGCGCGCTATTATAGGCGCTCTCGATCGAGAGCGCCATTTCATGTGAGAAATAATGCGAACAATATTTTGGGATTATGAAAAAAATGAAGTCAGGATGATCGATCAACGTCTCTTACCTGAGACTTTTTTGATCACTTCTTATCAAAAATATCTTGATGTTTGTAGCGCGATATCAGATATGGTCATTCGTGGTGCCCCAGCAATTGGTGCTGCAGCAGCCTTCGGTCTTGCATTGGCGGCACGCGAATCCAGGGCAACAGAATCAGGTCACCTTATTGCTGACTTGAAGGTTTCAGGTACTTATCTAAAGGCTGCTCGTCCGACAGCAGTAAATTTGGCGTGGGCAGTAGATAGGATAATTTTCAAAGCATCCGCGTATACAGGTTCAGCGGATGACTTGAGACAAGTTGTACTAGACGAAGCTCAAAAGCTTGCAGATGATGATGTTGTTATTAATAAACGCATGTCAACTTATGGAGCAAACCTCATTGATGATGGTGATACTATTATTCACCATTGCAATACGGGTGCCCTGGCAACGGTTGATTGGGGAACTGCCCTTGGCGTTATTCGAACTGCATGGGAACAGGGCAAAAAAATCCATGTTTTAGTAGATGAGACTCGCCCTCGCTTGCAGGGTGCACGTCTGACTGCATGGGAATTGGAACAATATGGGATCCCTTACGAAATCATATCGGACAATATGTCTGGTTATTTTATGCGGGCGGGAATGGTACAAAAAGTTTTATTTGGCGCAGATCGCGTCACAGCAAACGGTGATGTTGCAAACAAAATTGGAACTTACATGTTGGCTTTGGCTGCTAATGACAACGGGATCCCGGCTTATTCGGTTGTTCCAACTTCTACCATTGATATGTCACTTGCAACTGGTGATTTGATCCCAATCGAGGAGCGTTCCGCTGACGAGGTGCTTGACATTCAATTAGCAGGTGTGCGTGTTACCCCTAAAAATTCTAGGGCTCGTAATCCAGCATTTGATGTGACCCCTGCACGACTAATTAGCGGAATTGTGACCGAAAATGGAATTGCCTACCCACCTTTCTCAGTCAGTTTGGCGAACCTAATATCAGCAAGTTTGGTTTAGCATCTATGAGATTGATGTTTTTTGAAAGCGAGAATAAATAAAAATGGAAATATTGATCAGCGGATCTGTGGCTTACGATTACCTTATGACCTTTCCCGGGCTATTTCATGAACAAATATTACCAGAACGATTAAAATCAATCAGCCTTTCCTTCCTTGTGGACAATATGACGCGACAACGGGGAGGTATTGCCCCCAATATTGCTTATACCATGGCGTTACTGGGTGAACACCCGCGCTTATTTGCTACTGTTGGGGAAGACTTTGGAGAATATCGAAGCTGGCTTGAAAAATTCGGAGTAGATACAAAGTGGGCGGTTTTGATTCCTGGTAAATTTACGTCGTCGTTTTTTGCGACGACGGATAGGGTAAATGCGCAAATTGCCTCATTTTACCCTGGTGCTATGGCTGAAGCCGCAACACTATCAATTAAGAATGTAGAAACTCGGCCAGATCTTGTTATTATTTCCCCCACAGATCCATCAGCTATGAAAAAGCATGCAGCAGAGTGTCGGGAACTTGGTCTTCCTTACCTGTATGATCCGTCACAACAGGTTTTGAGACTCGATGGAGATGAATTAGCGTGTGACATGAAAGGCGCGCACTTCCTATTTGTGAATGATTACGAATTTGGATTAATTTCAAAGAAAACCGGTATGGATTTGGCAGAAATGCTAAAATCAGTTGACATAATCGTCGTAACCAAAGGTGCTGACGGAGCGGTGATTTATGCTGATGGTACCGAGATATTTATTCCAGTTATTCCCGAAGAACGCGTGATTGACCCAACTGGGGTCGGAGACGCCTTCCGTGGAGGATTTCTAGCAGGCTATTCCCATGGCTGGGATTGGAAACTTTGCGGGCAAATTGGCTCATTAGCAGCAGTTTACTGTTTGGAGCAGAACGGTACGCAAAACCATTATTACACCCGTCAAGAATTTGTGGAACGCTTTCGCAAGCATTATGACGATGGTGGTAGACTTGATGCATTGTTAGTTTAGTTCCAAATCTACCATTCACTAACAAACTTATTTAGGAGAAACCATGAGCAATTCTGATATCAAAGATAAGACCTTGGCCGAGGGTGGAAGACGCCGTATTGACTGGGCTGAGCGTGAAATGCCAGTATTAAGAATGATCAAGGAACGATTTATAAAAGAACGCCCACTTGCCGGTATCCGGATTTCTGCTTGCTTGCATGTTACTACTGAAACTGCCAACCTGATGACAACCTTGCAAGCAGGTGGAGCTGATGTGGTCATTACAGCATCGAATCCGTTATCCACGCAAGATGATGTTGCAGCTGCATTGGTCAACATCTACGAAATCCCAACCTTCGCAATTAAGGGAGAGGATAACGTCACTTATTACAAACACATAACCGCAGCGCTGGACCACAAACCTCAGTTGACGATGGACGATGGTGCCGATCTTGTATCAACCATCCATAAAAATCGTCGGGAGTTGCTCGAAGGTATTATCGGTGGCACAGAAGAAACCACAACCGGTGTTATCCGATTGCGCGCCATGTCAGCAGATAATATGCTTGAATTTCCTGTGATTGCAGTCAATGATGCCATGACCAAGCACTTTTTCGATAACCGTTATGGAACAGGTCAATCCACACTCGATGGGATCATTCGGGCCACCAATGTTCTTTTAGCTGGAAAAGTATTCGTTGTTGCTGGTTATGGTTGGTGTGGACGAGGTCTGGCCTCTCGTGCGCGTGGTATGGGTTCGCGAGTTGTCATTACTGAAATCGATCCATTGAAGGCTTTGGAAGCAGTCATGGATGGCTTCGAAGTTATGCCCATGCTGCAGGCTGCCAGGGTTGGAGATATTTTCTGTACTGTTACGGGTGATTTAAACGTAATTGACCGAAATCACTTTGAGGTTATGAAAGACGGGGCTCTTGTTTCTAATTCCGGCCACTTCAATGTGGAAATTAACATCCCCGCGCTTGCTTCGATGTCCAATGGAGCACCGAACCTTGTCAGGCCTTTTGTTGACCAATATACTACGAAAGACGGACGCAAAATAAATATTCTTGGTGAAGGTCGGTTGATTAATTTGGCATCAGCTGAAGGGCACCCAGCCTCAGTAATGGATATGTCCTTTGCGAACCAGGCTCTTGCTGCAGAATACATGGTCAAAAATGCCAGTAAACTCGAAAATAAAGTTTATTCGGTTCCGGCTGACATCGATGCCGAGATTGCGCGAATCAAACTTGAAGCGATGGGTATTATGATCGACACGCTGACCGATGAACAAGTTAAATATTTAAATTCCTGGCAGGAAGGCACTTAGCCTGAATGTTATTAAAGGAAATAGCCTTGCAGGGAAAAACCTGCAAGGCTATTTCCTTTAATACACTGAATTTTTGCTCTGGAATACTCTATTTCTTCCGGTTTATTTCTTCCCTTTTCGCCTTCTGGTCAAGATAATCGCTATAACCACCGATATATTCAGTTAAACCACCTTTTTCTAAGGAAAAAATACGGTTGACCGTCCGGTCTAAGAAATAACGATCGTGAGAAATGACCAAAACAGTCCCGAGAAAATCACTCAGCGCAGTTTCGAGAACCTCAGCTGCGGCAATGTCGAGATTATTGGTTGGTTCATCCAATAATAAAAAATTGGTGCCCATCAGTACCAGGAGAGCCAACTGAAGACGACTGCGTTCACCACCAGAAAGTGAAGCGATTTTCTGCGAAACTTGTTGATACGTAAATAGATACCGAATAAGAAAAGCGACTGCAGCTGATTCAGTCAGATTGCCTGCCCGACGAACAGTGTCAACAAGCGTTTGATTTGTATCAAGTGTTTCATGTTCTTGAGCATAATAACCAATTTTTACGCTTGGTCCAATTTTAACCTCGCCAATGTCCGGATATTCTATTCCCAGGATTATTCGCAATAAAATAGATTTTCCCGCACCATTCGCTCCAATTATTCCTACGCGTTCGCCATGTCGGATAAGTAAGTTAATGTTCTTTAATATTGTTCTATCCGTAAAAGATTTACTGACCCCAACCATTTCCAATACTTGATTGGACCCACGCCAACCAGTAAATTCCAAACCTAATTGACGGCGTTCCAAAACTGGGTGATCAATTTCGTTTATCTTTTCCAGCCGTGTTTTCATAGAGCGTACCCGGCTTGCAAATTTATCGCTTACCTTAACCCAAAGTTGATAACGCTTAAGTGCAAGTTCCATCCGATTGATGGCACGCTGCTGAATCTGAAACAGCTCTTCCTGTCTGGCAAGCCGTAATTCTTTATCCAGAATATACTCAGTATAATTTCCACCAAATGTCGTCAGGTGACCATCCTCAATTTCCGCAATATGAGAAACTACCGCATCGAGTAAGTAGCGGTCGTGCGAAATTAACACAACAGAACCGGGGTAATCCAGGATAAGGCGTTCCAGGTAGGCTTTAGCTGGAATATCCAAGTGGTTATCTGGCTCATCAAGCAGAAGAACAGATGGTTTTTGTAATAATAGTCGCGCTAACCCCACCAATTTCTTTTGTCCACCGCTCAATACTCCAATCGGTTTGTTGATATCAGCATCTGACAAACCCAGACTCTTAAGCATTTCGCGTACTCGAGATGGGTAAGATGATCCGCCGAATGATTCATATTCGTCGAGAAGCTTTTGCTGCGCAAGGATGGCATTCTCAAGTACTTTGGGATTTTTATAAACCAGGGGATCACCCATTTTAGATTCTACTTTTTCAAGATCGGCTTCAATTTCAGCAACTCGTGAATTTCCTCCAAGTGCAAGCTCAAAAGCAGTTTTTCCGGGTTCGAATTCAGGATGTTGAGGCAAGTAACCTACTGAAATGCCCCTCGCCTTCACAACATAACCAGTCGGCTCTGGTTGATATTCTCCGATGATAAGTTTTAGCAAGGATGATTTACCCGCTCCATTGGGACCAATTAAACCAATTATCTGGTCGTGCTGAATTTCCCAGGTCAGTGCTTGGAAAATGTTACGGGCCCCGAGAGTAAGAGTTACATTGGTTAAGTTGACTGAGATCATAATTTCTTTCTTGTTTGGTACTCGAATACCGATACCAGCAGGATTAGCTGACCAATTGTTCGCTGCTGGATTAAATAAAAAAGCTGCAGGAAAACCTGCAGCAGGAATGTAAGGATCTGACGTATACCGAAATCAAATACTCCAGCAACAGGCGTGGCAAGAGGATGTCGGAGTAAAAATAAAACCGCGCATGCTGATATATAGAATTTTTTGGTGCTCTGAATATTCATAACGCATGAAAATATTATATCACAAGCAAATTAGTTTAATTTGTTGACGAATTGATTGCAAATTGTTAGGACGATGACAGGAATGTTTGGGGGAGTTTGGATATGATATCTATAGATTAACTACACTCATGAACAAAGTTCATTCCATTCTCGAATGACACATCCCGCCATGACATCAAAAATAAGGAAATAAATATGATTTCAAAATTACGTGAACCAGTAAATGGATTAACCCACATGGGTGGTGCTTTTGCCGCGGTAATTGGCCTAATAATTTTACTGAATACAGCCGCAACCGGGGTAACAAAATTGATTTCTGTTTTGATTTATGGGGTAAGTTTGATCCTATTATTTTCTGCTAGTGCCATATATCATTCTGTTGATGCAAATCCTGGGTGGTTGGAAATTTTACGGAAAATGGACCATTCAGCTATCTATTTATTGATCGCTGGAACTTATACTCCTATTTGCATGAATGCATTCACTGGCTTCTATCGCTGGGGATTCTTGTCCATTATCTGGTCTTTGGCATTTATTGGAATATTGATTAAAGTATATTACATTGCTGCTCCACGTTGGGTTTCAGCTGGGACCTACGTCCTGATGGGTTGGTTATGTGTTTTCGCTTCGAGAGAGTTGATCACTTCACTGACACCATTCTCGCTGACCTGGTTGATTTTAGGTGGAGTTACTTATACATTCGGGGCAATAATTTATGCGACAAAATGGTTCAACTTATTTCCTGGCAAATTTGGATCTCACGAAATTTGGCATATTTTTGTTTTGGCAGGCGCATCGGCTCATTTTATGGCGATTTTTGGGATTATTTCACGAGTTTAGTAATTAACTGCGATGGATTTGTGGTACATTTGCCAAAATTCTAAACAATCTGGTAAAATACAAAGTGCAAGCCGGAATCCCGGTCCCGTTGACCGGGGTTTTTGTATGACGATTCTTGTAGGGGCGACCGAACGGTCGCCCCTACGTTGGGTAAAGGTAAATATGATTGAGGAACGAACTAACATACGCAACATTGCGATCATTGCACATGTTGATCACGGCAAGACAACTCTTGTTGATCATCTCTTACGACAATCGCACACCTTTCGGGAAAACCAGCAAGTAGCTGAACGAGTGATGGATTCCAACGATCTCGAACGCGAACGCGGTATTACTATTCTTGCAAAGAACACTGCCATAACAATTCCTGATCCGGAAACTGGTGAAACAGTTAAGATCAACATTGTTGATACTCCCGGTCACGCAGATTTTGGCGGTGAAGTTGAACGGGTGATGAATATGGTCGACGGTGTACTGTTGCTGGTTGATGCTGCCGAAGGGCCAATGCCACAGACCCGTTTTGTGCTCAAAAAAGCTCTTGAACGTGGACATAAAGCCGTTGTGGTTGTCAATAAAGTTGATCGCAAAGATGCAGAGCCGGCTCGTGTATTGAATGATACATTTGATTTGTTCGTAGAGCTTGGTGCATCAGACGACCAGGCCGATTTTCCTGTTATATACGCACAAGCAACGGCTGGTCGCGCAGGGTTTACTCCTGAGTTAGGGCTGGATCTGCAACCTTTATTTCAAACAATATTACGCCACATACCTGCGCCCAAAGTCGATGTTGATGCTCCGCTTCAAATGCTGGTTACAACCTTGGGCTACGACGACTATCGTGGTGTTACTGCTGTAGGGAGAATTTTTGCAGGAACCATTAAGAGCGGCCAAAAACTGGCTAGAATGCTTGTTGATGGAACCAGCACTCCGGAAACTGCCCGATACCTATATGTTCATTATGGGTTGGGTAAAATCGAAGTTCCCGAAGCAAGTGCTGGAGAAATTATTGCATTAGCTGGTTTGGAGGGAATTGCAATCGGTGAAACCCTGGCAGATCCACAAAATCCAGTTGCTTTACCAACTATTAAAGTGGAAGAACCAACCGTCCGAATGACTTTTGGAGTAAACACATCTCCGTTCTCCGGCCGAGAAGGCAAGTGGAGCACATCACGCAAATTGCGTGAACGCTTATTCGATGAATTAAGAACAAATGTTTCTTTGCGTGTAACTGAAACAGAATCAGCAGAAACATTCCTCGTTTCTGGGCGCGGTGAATTACATCTTGCAATTTTGATTGAAACCATGCGACGTGAAGGTTATGAATTCCAGGTTTCACGCCCGGAAGTTATTTTTCACAAAGCCGATGATGGTAGCTTGCTTGAGCCATTCGAGGAAGTTCATATTGAAACCAGCGCAGATACAGTGGGTGTCGTTGTAGAGATGTTGGGCGGCAGGCGTGGCAAGATGATGAATATGGAAGACACAGGCGATGGACACGTTCGCTTGATCTATATCGTCCCAACACGAGGATTACTTGGATTCCGCTATCAATTTTTGACTGCTACACGTGGAATGGGCATCCTCCACTCTCTATTCCATGGATACGATGAGCTAGCCGGGGCAATGAATGCACGCTCAACTGGTTCATTGGTAGCAATGGAAGCAGGGGATACAACTGCTTATGCTATGAAAAGTGCTGAAGACCGCGGAGTTTTGTTTATTAACCCAGGATACCAGGTTTATATGGGTATGGTGATTGGGGAAAACAGTCGTGGTGGCGATATTGCGATTAATCTCTGCCGAAAAAAACATCTGACGAATATGCGCTCATCACGCGGTGATATGGAAATTCGTCTTACACCTCCACGACAGATGTCACTCGACGAAGCGATTGAATACCTGTCGGATGACGAGCTTTTGGAAATTACGCCCCTCAATTATCGGATTCGGAAACGTATCCTGAATACCGAAGAACGTGGTAAGCAAACTAAAAAAGCCAAGGAAGCCTTGGAAGAATAAGGTTTATATTTATTAATCAAGGCCGAGCAATGAAGTTGACCCTTCATGCTCGGCCTATTTTTTAATATTTGCGATTACAGGCAATCAGACCTTCCTGCAATCCGCCGCCACCAGATACTTGTGACGCCATCCAATTTTTTGTCTTTGCCGCATTTCTATTTTATTACTGGTGCTTGTCCAGAGATTGAATCTCTTATACGCTCCAAGTGTCCAGGAAGCATTTCTAATTTTTCAGCATCTTGCAGGCTAAAATAGCCCCATGCAATGGTCTCATTGCTTAATCCTGGCACACCGCCTGTGATTTCCGCATCAAAGCTTATTGCAATTATATGAGCCTTGTTTCCATCTGGATAAACTACCAGTTTATTGGGATCGCTGTATATTCCATTCAAACGAGTGATAATAACAACCAAACCAGTTTCTTCAAAAACCTCGCGTACACATGCTTCACTGACACTTTCGCCCGCCTCTATCTGCCCGCCAGGAAGACACCACTGTCCATTGTCAGAACGTTGAGTAAGCAGGATTTTTTTGCTAATCGTGTCCAATATAATAGCTGAACACCCAAGACGAACTTTCCCCTCTCGGGCTATCTGTTTCCCAAATAATACTTTTGTTTTGTCCATACTTCACCAGCAGGAAGGGCGACAAGAATATACCGCCCTTTCTGATTATTATTTTACAAAGGTACCGTTTCGTAAGTCCATCAACGCCTGTTGAATTTCTTCTACGGTGTTCATAACAAATGGTCCATAAGGTACTATTGGTTCCTTGAATGGGGCACCGGCCATAAGCATGAATCGAAAGCCTGAATCGGATTCTGCAACTGCATGAATATAATCGCCATCAGCAAACTGAACCATTTTGACAGCATTTATGATCTTCTCTGAACCAAACATTCCACTTCCTTCGAAGACATACGCAACAGCAGTGTGGCCTCGAGGAATATCCTGAATAAATTCTGCACCTGGAACCAGAGTCACATCCATGTAAACAGGCTTGGCTGCAATCTCAGTCACCGGCCCCTTGACCCCAAGAACCTCACCGGCAACAATTCGAATCGTTACACCATCTTTTTCAAGACATGGTATTTTGGAATTATTTACTTCTTGGTAGCGAGGCGGAGACATTTTCTGATCAGCGGGCAAATTAACCCATAGTTGAAACCCATTAATGTTTCCGTTTGTTCCTCGGCTAGGCATTTCTTCGTGTAAAATGCCACATCCTGACGTCATCCATTGCACATCGCCGGGTCCTATCGTCCCAGCATTTCCCAGGCTATCTCGATGTTTGACAGCACCTTCGAGTATATAAGATACTGTCTCAATGCCCCTATGAGGATGCATCGGGAAACCAGGGTTGTTTCCCTCTGTTGGATCATTGAACGCAAAATGATCGAACAGAAGAAACGGATCAAACCTGTTACTTGGGTGAGGCGAGATTGAGCGACGGAGGCGCACGCCGGCACCTTCCATCACAAATTGTGGATCAATCACTTCTTTAATTTTACGTAATTCTTTCATGCTTATAAGTAGCCTTTCTATTTAGGTTGGTAATAATGTATTATAACAACTTAATCAAACCAATTGGATAAGCTTTGGCTTAATTTCGCTACTACAAATCAACAAAGGTTGGGTTTTATCAAATTGGGAAAGGAAAAAGATATATATTTTTTACCACGCTTTTACCCGCGTGGGATTAAGTTTGATGAGAACGTTTTCTGGAGAATTAAGCCAGGTTTGTGGATCTATTTCGTTCAAACCATCCACGCCAAGGTATTTCTTGTAAATCCGTTCAATTCGCTCTCGAACCAGGGTAGGAGGAATGGTTATTAATTCGGCACGACCTTCCAAAACTACCGCAGTAAGACCTTCGCGGGGATTTTCTATATCAACAACCAGGGCACATTTATTATTGGCTTGGATATCTATTGCCTTACGTGTAGAGCGATAGGAACTGATCCACGCAGCACCTTCCTCCCACAAGAACCAGACTGGAACAACGTGAGGTTGTCCATCAGGTGCTGCTGTTGCCAGACGGCCCAGCAGCCGGTTAGCAAGAAATTCAGCTACCTGTGGAGACACGATGATTGGAATTGACATTTTATCCTTATGAACCGTCAGCGCTTTGCTTCGCTGGAAAAATCTGAACCGCGCAGGTTTTAAATTCAGGTATGAGTGCCTGAGGATCCAGAACATCATTCGTGAGCAAATTTGCTGCCGCCTCGCTAAAGTGAAATGGTATGAATACCACCCCCACGGATGCTCGGTCGGTTATAGTAGCTCGCAATTTAATTTCACCGCGGCGTGAACATACTGATACAAACATATTATCGACGATACCATGAATAATTGCATCCGCGGGGTGAATTTCAACACGAGCTTCAGGATAAAGTTCATCCAATTTCGAATGCCGAGTCATACTGCCGCCATGCCATTGCTCGAGAACTCGCCCAGTGGTAAGAATAAACGGGTACTCATCGTCCACAGACTCCATGGAAGGAACATAATCCAACGGAGTAAACTTTCCAAGTCCTCGCGGAAAGGTTTCCATAAAAAGTGTTGGAGTACCAGGGTGCTGATTGTCCCATGCGGGGTATTGAATACCTGTTTTATCGATCCGTTCGTATGTGATACCTGTAAACTCAGGGACAATTTTCGCCATTTCAGAAAAAATATCCTCTGGTGCTGAGTAATCCCAACCAGCACTCCCTGGTCGGTCCAGGCGTCTCTCAATGCGCCGGGCCAGATCGCATATAATTTCACTATCCGGGCGTGAATTTCCACGAGGATGAAGGGCTGAACGAACCCGTTGCACCCTTCTGTCAGTGTTTGTAAAAGTTCCTTCCTTTTCTGCAAAAGGAGTGGCGGGCAGGAATACATCTGCAAACGCGGCACTTTCATTAATAAAAATATCCTGAGCGACGAGAAATTCCAGTTGTTGCATATGATGATAGGTTTTGTTTAGATTCGGTTCTGACATCATCGGATTCTCGCCCATTATGTAAAGTGCACGCACTCCACCCTCATGGGCATGGCTCAATATTTCAGTCGTTGTCAGGCCCAATTTCCGGCTTAGGCCACCTGGCTCAATTTTCCAGGCTTTCTCCCATTTAGCTGAGTTGTCGGGCTGGTCGACACGCATGTAACCGGGGAAATGGAACGGCATTGCACCCATGTCTGAAGCCCCCTGAACATTGTTCTGACCTCTTAGAGGGTTAAGGCCCGTGCCTGGACGTCCTATGTGTCCCGTTAGAAATGCCAAATGGATGAGAGCCAACGCACTCGCAGTCCCATGAGAAAGCTGGGAAATACCCATGCCCCAATAAATGGCAGCATTTTTAGCATTTGCGTATAACCGAGCCGCTTTGCGAATATCATCTGCTTTTACACCGGAAATTATTTCGGCATACTCGGGTGTAAATTTCTTAAGCCCAAGAACGAAATCGGAATATCCCTCTGTGCGAGCAGAAATAAACTCATGATTGACTAGATTTTCTTCGACGATCACATGCGCGATTGCAGAAAAAACTGGGACATTGGTGCCGGGTTTCAACGGTAACCATATTTCTGCGAGATCGACCAATTCAATTTTGCGTGGATCGACCACAATCATCTTCGCGCCATATTTTTTAATAGCTGCCTTCATTTGCAGAGCAATAATTGGATGGTTTTTTGTAGTATTCGATCCCGTAACAATAAACACATCATTCTGCAAGACTTCAGAAGCAGTGTTGCTCATTGCAGAAGACCCTATTGCTTGTTGCAGAGCGACAACGCTTCCTGCGTGGCACAATCGCGTGCAATGATCAATATTATTCGTGCGGAATATTGAGCGGAACAACTTTTGTAGCAGGTAGTTATCCTCGTTTGTTGCTTTTGCACAGCAGTAGGCAGCAAGGGCTTCCGAACCATCTCTTTTGTATATCTCCACAAGACGATCAGCACAGGTGTCCAGGGCCTGATCCCATGTAACTTCGTGCCAATCTGATAATTCAAACGCCTGGGTTCGTTCTCCAGGAATTTGTTTTTTGTTTCGGATTAAAGGGGCTGTAATCCGATCGGGATGATAAATATAATCGTATCCAAATCTACCTTTGACACAAAGGTTTCCGTGATTGACCGGAGAATCAAATGGCGATGTAACTCTATAGATGAAATTATCCTTTATGTGTAACTCAAGGGTGCACCCGACACCACAGTAGGGACAAGTTGTGGAAATTATCTTTTCTGGAACAACCATAGTTCTAATCTCCTTTAGGCTGCAATCATGGTTTTCAGGCATCATTTATGAACGGCGAAATAACGCACAGAAGCCCAGAAGGTGATTAACCTTAGTGCGTAATCAATATAATCGCAGCGAGAGCAGTAAGTATCCCAATCATCTGGGTTCGGTTGATATTTTCCCTGAGTAAAATCCATGCCAGGAGAACTGTAGCGCCAGGATATAACGAGCTTAAGACTGCAGCGATATCAATTCTACCCAACTGAGCTGCTAGTGCATACGAACCGTTTCCAACTGTGTCGAGAAATCCACTTAGAAAAATAGGCCCCAAGCTATTTCTGCTTGGGATAATTCGTTTGTGGGTAAATAGTACATAGATTAACAAACTAAAGACTGAAACAACTCGCACAGCAATGAGAGGATATATTATTGATGAAATACTAGCTTTTTGCAAACAGATAAAGAAAAATCCGAAGGCTACACCGGCACTAATTGGTAAACGCAAATCTGGGATTATTAAAAGTTTTCTATCAATTCCTGAAAGCAACCAAATAGCAATGATTGCCAATAAGAAACCCAAAATAACGAGATACCCTGGAACTCCAATAGTAAAACTAGCAAAAATCACTGGTATACCTGCAGCAAGCATGGCAGAAATAGGTGCTGCAACAGCCATTTTCCCTTCAGCGAGGGCAGTATATAACAGCAAAAGCCCAAAACCGCCACCGAAACCTGCCAAACCACCCCACAGCCAGCTTTCCAGGGATGGCAAAGGCGCATGAAGTAAAACTGCAATCCCGACTAGTAGAAGCATGCTAGCTGTGTGGGCGACTATTACAACACTGTAGACGCTGGTACGCTGAGTCGCGATACCGCCACTAAAATCAGCTGCCCCCCACGTAATGGCAGCGATAAGTCCATATATGGTTTGCTCCCATCCAAAACTCATCATATACCGTTATTTTCTTCTTTCAGGATCTAATTTAATGAGAATATTTGTCCACTGAAGATATTATGACAAATCATAATTTATTTTTGTTTTTTGAGCGCTTGATCCGATTTTCATACATGGCAGAGATCTGATCTGGCAAAAAGCCCTGTTCCATTAAATATTCCCGCTTTGGTTTAATTGCCCCACTCGGACAAACTCCAACACATTGACCACAGAAAACACACGACGTTGAAAGCAAGGGAGCATTATAGAAAGTGGCTATCTGAGTTTCGTACCCACGCCCATTAAAGTTTAAGGCATTTACGTACTGTGCATCATCACCACATACCTGGACACAGCGCCAACACAGTATACATTTAGAATAATCACGGATAAACATCGGATTATCATCAAGCACGCTCGCTTCGCGCCGAATTGCATCTGGAAAGCGATTTTCGCTGGCACCGTATTCTTTCATAAGCTCTAGGATTTCCGGGGAATCTGATAGATCCACACTTGAAGAGAGCATTTCTAAAATTGTACGTCTTGCGCGAACAACTCTCTCAGATTTAGTCTGAACCTTCATTCCCTCCAGACCTTTCACAATACAGGCTGGCTGGAGTAATTTTTGGCCCTCAATTTCGACCACGCAAATGCGACAGATGGCATTCGAAGATGTTGCATGATGGAAACAAATGGTTGGGATTGGGATACCAGCAAGGATTCCAGCCTCAAGAATGGTAATTTCGCTGGGAATGGATAATGTCTGATTATCGATGGTCAGTGTGATTTCCATGTTTATTTCTCTATGACCTGTTATCCTGGCTTGTATATTTATTTTGGGTAAACAAGTGCGGGAATAGTCTGATTGCACTCAAAACGGCAGTTGAAGCCGTTTGGCCGAGACCGCAAAGCGAAGTATCCATCATGGTCATCCCAATATCTTGGAGACGTTGAATATCTCCAGGGATGCTCTTGCCATCAGATATTCTATCCAGTATTTCTTTTTGTCGCTGAGTACCCAACTGACAAGGATAACATTTACCACAGCTCTCGTGAAAAAAGAAATGCCCAAGTCTTTTCATTGTGTCACGAAGATCACGCGTTTTGTCAAATACCATAATTACACCGGAACCAAGGGGAAGACCAGCAGCCCGCAGGTCCTCAAAAGTTAGCTTTATATCTAAATGGTCAGGCGTGGCAAAGGCCCCGGCTGCACCACCAAACAAAATCGCTTGCAAATCATCAGTTTCTGTTTTTTCATTAGCCATAGATAAAAGTTCGCGCAGAGTTATCCCGAATGGAACTTCATACACGCCTGGCTTCATGACATCGCCTGAAACGCAAAACAACTTAGAGCCAGAGGATTTTTCCGTACCCACCGTCCGATAAGCAGCAGCACCACCTTCGATAATTAAAGGAATATTGCAAAACGTTTCGACATTATTGACAACGGTAGGCGCTCCAAAAAGACCATTAGTCGTGGGAAAAGGCGGCTTTACACGTGGAAAACCACGCTTGCCTTCGATAGATTCGAATAATGCAGTTTCCTCGCCACAAATATAAGCACCAGCGCCAAGTCGAATTTCGATATCAAAATTGTTATTTAGGTAACCTTCGTCACGTGCTTCATCAAGAGCATTTTTGAGTATGGGCAGAATGTACGGATATTCTCCCCTTAGGTAAATATAGCCATAGGTGGCCCCAATGGCACGTGCTGCAATACACATACCTTCTATCACCTGGTGCGGGTCATCGGAAAGTAATATTCGGTCTTTAAATGTTCCAGGCTCTGATTCGTCTGCGTTGCAAATAACGTATTTCTGAGCCCCAGTTGCAGTCCGAGCGCCTGACCATTTGACACCAGTAGGAAAAGATGCTCCACCCCGCCCGACAAGACCAGCATTTATCACTTCATTAATGATGGCTTCGGGGGACATGGCTGCCGCAAGCCGGAGAGCTGAATAATCACCATAATCTTTGATCAGAGTGGGTTTTCCTGCTCCACAGTTTTTTGTTAACTGGCGTAAGCTTCCGTATACTTTGGATTGCGGAATTGAAGGTGTTGCAACACGTGGATCTGCTCCCAGACCCAGAACTACATTACCGTTGAGCATGGCGACTGGAGCATGCTCGCACAACCCGAGACAGGGACTTTTCTCAATTGTAACCAGTTCGCTACCAGCAATGCTACCCTGGGAGTTCACGTTTTCCGAGCAAAGATGTGTATAAATCTCATCTGCACCTTTCAGCGCACATGTCAGATCTGTGCAGACTCTGAAGATTTTTTTCCCTACAGGCTCATTGTAGAATAGACCATAAAACTCTATAACCCCATGCACATCTGCTAAAGCAATGTTTAGTGCTTGCGCAATCGCAATAGAGACTTGATTAGGCAACCAGCCGTAAATATTTTGTGCGGCATGAAGACAGGGCAACAAGCCCGACCGGCCAAGATGCAAATATTCGCTAATTACAGGGTAAAGCAGGGAAAGATCAAATTCAGACTTATCAGTCATTTCGTCTCCACAATAGAAAGTATAGAACTAAAAACAACTGTTTACAAGCAAAATATTAAATCAAATGATGTTATAGCTTGATTGATATTCTCCTATCCAAAAAAGGATGAACACTCATCCTTCAGCTATTATTTTTACTAACATTCCAAGCCTTTATTACACCCAGAAAAAATAGAGAGTGAAACATATCTGCCATCTCGGCAGGTTGTGGCGGAATCGCCTGATCAAGCCACCAGCTAATACTACTCATCATTGCGCCGCTGAAATAGGCGCCTAACAGCTCAATGGGTATTTCAGGTAATTCAGATCTCGTTTTCGAAGATTCAGTGACAACTTCTTTATTAATAATTTCAGAGATTGTTTGGACAATAATTTCCCGTAATTGGAGAATAATCCGCTGAGAGTTTTTCCCTTTTATTAGAATCCGGTATAAATCAGCGTTCTGAGATAAATGTTCAAAGATTAGTAAAAACGGCCTTATCGGCATGTCGGCATTGCTGTTGTTTAGAGTATCCTGATTAAAACGCCAAATCGAGATGGGTATATCGGAAAATAAGTGGGCCCTTGTAGAGGCAATTTCCCTAAATTCGTCGAGAAGAAGATCTTCTTTGTCCTTGTAATGAAGATAGAATGTGGCCCGACCTAAATTCGCCCGATCAGTAATCTCTTCAACAGAAATAAAATCAAAATCCTTCTCTTTAATTAACATTAACAACGCATTTCGCAATGATATCCGAGTTCGCAATATGCGCCTATCCACCTTGGTGCGTACTACTTTTGGCTCTTCAGCTGGCATTATAGTTTAGGGTCTTCCTTTCGCTAATTGACAAATATATTTATCCGATTATAATGGACATTGTCTATTAGTGATAAGGTAATAATAAATTACAATGCTTGAAATAAATTCTGCTGAAATTCAGATTTTTCAAATTGGAATTTCTATCTTAATTCAAACCGAAGGTTTGAGCCGCTACGAGCGTAGCGATCAGACCTTCTCATTTTTCTTACGGATAAACTGTGGGAAATGTAAGTGATACAACAATTATTTAGTTAGAGGTCGTGGTGCAAGAGAATATTATTAACGGACATAGAACGTCAAGCAAATTTACAACTCCACTTATCGAAATGCGGGGAGTATCGAAGGTTTATTCCAGCGAAGCGGGTGAGTTTACTGCATTACAGGGGGTAAATTTGGATATCTATCCTGGAGAATTCTTAGGGATCATCGGAAAATCTGGCGCTGGAAAATCCACCTTACTTAATATGATCACTGGGGTGGATCATCTGACGACAGGTGAAGTAATTGTCCGTACGAATGGCCAAGATATTTCTGTGCACAAACAGACTGAAAATGACATCGCTTTATGGCGTGGACGCACAATGGGAGTTGTGTTTCAATCATTTCAACTGTTACCAATGCTTACTTTAATTGAAAATGTTATCCTTCCCATGGATTTATGCGGAGTTTATAATTCTCGCAGCAGTCGCGTACGCGCCTTGGAATTACTGGAATTAGTTGAAATTGCCGAGCACGCCAACAAGCTACCTGCCTTTATTTCTGGCGGTCAACAACAGCGGGTGGCGATTGCCCGTGCACTCGCTAATGACCCACCTGTAATTGTGGCAGACGAACCAACCGGATCCTTAGATTCCGTCACAGCCGACCATATTTTTGATGTATTTGAACACCTAGTTGAACGCGGCAAGACTATTATCATGGTGACACATGATAATAGTCTTGCGCCACGGTTTAGCCGGCACTTATTGCTCGCCGATGGGGATGTGGTAATTGATGCACCAACTTTACCAACAAAGCCCGAATCGGTGAAACTTTTACGATAGCCATTATGAGCCAGATTCTAGATCGTTCCAATCCTTCTCGTATAAAACCGATTGCTAATAATGCAATGATTGATATTCGAAATGTAGTAAAGGTTTTCAAGAACGCTGCGGGAGAATTTACTGTGCTAAAAGGGATTGACCTGGTCATTGAACGAGGTCAATTTGTTTCAATTGTTGGAAAATCAGGCAGTGGAAAATCGACACTTCTAAATATGTTTACAGGAATTGACCATCCAACAAGTGGCAAGGTAATCGTAAATGGAACTGATCTCTACACTACCCTGGACGAATCTGGCCGGTCGCTCTGGAGAGGGAAAAACCTGGGCATCGTTTTTCAATTCTTTCAATTATTACCCATGCTTAGTCTGCTAGAAAATGTAATGCTTCCTATGGATTATGCCAATATGTTTGAATTCGATGACCGGCCGAAACGTGCAAGGGAATTGCTTAATCTTGTCGGCCTGGAAAATCAAGCTAACAAATTACCTTTGGCAGTATCAACCGGTCAACAACAGCTCGCAGCAATTGCCCGTGCCATGGCAACGAATCCACCACTTATCGTGGCAGATGAACCCACTGGAAATCTAGATTCTCGTTCTTCAGATGCCATCATTCAATTATTCGAACAATTGGTTTCTGAAGGTAAGACTGTGGTTATGGTAACGCACGATCCATCATTAACAGATAGGACTACCCGCAACATAATTATCTCTGATGGTGAGCTGATTAACGAAACAGTTGCTCTCGCATTGCCGTTATTAAAGCACCGCCAAATGTTGGCGGTGACAAATAAAGCAGAACGACTATTTATTAATCCAGGCGAACCTATCATTGGGCACAATGAGCATGTCGATAAGTTTTTTATGATTTCTCAAGGGGAAGTCGAAATCATTTTACTTGGTAAAAACAGGGAAGATATCACTGTCACTCAGTTAAAGAATGGTCAGTACTTTGGAGAAGTTGAATTATTACGCGGTGGCAAGTCAATTGCCAGCGTTCGTGCTTCAAAGGAAATGCCTGTTGAGTTGTTGGCTATCGGTCGAAAAGACTTTCTCTCCCTTTTACAAGAATCGCCGCTCACAGAGGATGCCATCGGTCGCACTGTCCAACACCGAATAGACGAAAACAAATCACTAAACCGTAATCATAAATTCTTGGGATTGTTTGGGTAAGCTATGCTTCGACCTCGTTGGCGAAAAGTTTTTTCTGATCTAATCGACAATAAATTCCGAACAGCTTTGGTGGTCTTCTCAATTGCTGTTGGGGTATTTTCAATTGGCGTTATTGCTGGTGCGTATGTGATTATTGCAAATGACATGAGCGCCAGTTATTCGGCCAATAACCCAATGAACGTTGAATTGCGGATGAGTGATCCGTTCACCAGCGAATTGGTAACTACCATACAAGGAATGCGCGGAGTAGCTGAAGCTGAGGGACGTCGAATTTTTGCTATCAGGGTTCGTGTACCAGGTAATACACAGTGGACCACTTTGGATATCGTTGGAATTGATGATTATAAGAAAATGAAAGTCAATCTTTTAAGACCCATTGCCGGCGAAGTAATTCCAGGTCGTAAGCAAATTATCCTTGAAAAAAAAGCGGTGGCCGCACTAAACGTATCAGTCGGGTCAAACCTGGAATTTGAATTACCAGACGGAACGACTAGAATTATGCCGATTATTGGCTTTGTACAGGACCAGTCCACAGGTGCAGGAGACTTCCTCGCGCCACCCCTGGCTTATATTAATACCGATACACTAAATTACATGCGACAACCGGAAGGCTTCAATCGCATGTTCATCACTTTATCAAGCGGACAGAATGATGAGCTGGTGCTCCGACAAATCGCAGCGAAAATCAAAGACAAAGTCGAAAAAACAGATATTACAGTCAGCCGTACCAGGGTAACAAAAACGAATGAACACCCAATGGCATCAACAGTTCAAGCAATTTTAGGAATATTGCTGGCACTTGGAGTGTTAATTCTGTTTCTTTCAAGTTCTTTAATTGCCAATACATTGAGCGCTCTCTTAAATCAGCATCTTCGTCACATTGGTGTCATGAAGCTGATAGGTGGAAGGCGCAACCAGATATTAGAGATGTATATTGTTTTGATTATGGCCTTTGGCGTTATTGCCTTATTTATTGCAGTACCCCTCGGCGGTCAGGGGGCCTATGGTCTGGCTGCATTTATAGCCGATAAATTAAATTTCTCCCTGTTGGGTTATCGCCTTGTGCCCCTAGCTTTGGGAATACAAATTATTATTGGACTTGCTGTGCCGCTGTTAGCCGGTTTGTGGCCTGTCCTAAACGGGTCCCGCATTACTGTATTGCGTGCGATCAGTGGTGACGCGGCTCGGGAAATCGAAGGTAAGCCATCAGGCAGTCCAAAGGGGGAATCGCGATGGGAACATTTCCAAACACAAGCGACAATATTTCTGGGGAAAAAAGGTATTCACATCCCAAGACCTTTGCTTATATCTTTACGGAATACTTTACGTCGTCGCGGGCGCTTGATTCTGACACTATTTACCTTAACCATGGGGGGCGCCATTTTTATTGCGGTTTTTAATGTTCGGGTTACACTATTTGACTATATTGGGGCTATTGGTAACTACTTCAAGGCCGACGTAACTGTCACTTTTGACCGTCCTTATCGTTTAAAGGAAGTAACCCTTACGGGCATGCAATTTCCAGGAATCAAGCAAGTCGAAGGTTGGGCATTCGCAAATGCTGAAGTGATGTCGCCCGACGGATTGGCCGCCGACAATATGCTAATTCTCGCTCCACCGGTTGAAAGCAAACTGGTTGAGCCCATCCTGGTTTCTGGACGTTGGCTGCAACCTGGGGACCAAAAAGCTGTTACTGTTAGCGAAAGTTTGTTAGCAAAACTTCCTGACCTCCGCGCTGGACAGAGCTTACATATGAAAGTGGATGGAAAAGAGGACGATTGGAAAGTCGTTGGAATTTTTAAATTTGTAAGTCAACAGGGAACTATTGGTTATGGAACATACGATTATATTTCCAAGTTGACTAATCTGGCAAATCGATCGGCTTCTTTTAGAGTTGTTGCTGATAAACACGATGAAGTTTCGCAGAAATTGCTGGCTGAAAATTTGGACAGGTATTTCCGAGACCAAGGTTTTCATGTGACTGAAGTTCGGACGGGTAAATCAACCCTTTCAGCGGCATCGGAAAGCTTGGATATTCTGGTTACATTTTTGCTAGTAATGGCATTATTAACGGCTACAGTTGGTTCTATGGGCCTGGCAGGAACGATGGGTATGAATGTATTGGAGCGAACACGCGAAATTGGCATCATGCGGTCAATTGGGGCAGTAGATAGAGAAATCATGCGCACGGTTATCGTTGAGGGAGTCGTAATTGGTAGTCTTTCATGGATACTCGGGGCAATTCTTTCATTTCCTTTTACCTACTTGCTTTCAACAATCGTTAGCCTTGCGATTTTCAATTCTCCGATTGATGTACATTTCACCTGGCTTGGGTACG